>NZ_JBBEBT010000165.1:0-4151 GCF_040882205.1 Hyphomonas sp. | reverse complement strand
ACGGTCTGCAGGAAACGGCGGCGCTTGGATGTCGTCGCAACAGCCGCAACAATTCCCTTCTGGGCGGTTTCATTCAGCTTCAACTGGACGGCAGTGATCAGTTCACTGAAGAGTTCCGGCGGCAAGGCGACGTCGGAACTGCCGCTGTCTCCATTAACCTCATATTGAGAGAATTTCTGCTCCCAGCCGGCTGACAGCTGGACGAGCGGCAGGCGGCCCTGCTCGTCCTGCAGGCGGTCAACAATCTGGAAAGCAAGACGCTGGCGCACGAGTTCGACAATACGGGGCACACCAAGCCCCATCGGCTTGACCTCTGCAATTGTCTCCACGATCAGGAACAGGTTGCGAACAGAGATGCGCTCGGACAGAAGAAGGCGCAGCACCGACAGCAGGATTTCCGGCGTCACCTTGCCAGGGACGTACTCGTCCAGGAAACGCTGGTTTGCAGCGGCGCGCTCAGTATCGGTGATCCTGGTCAGCGCGTCGAGTGTCTCAACCATGACCATCCGGGTAAAGACGAGTGAGAAGTTGGACTGGATGACCTCGAGCATGTGGGTGGCAAGCACCTCCATCGGCTCGACGGTCGGAATGCCGGACGCCGCAAGCTCCTGCTTCCTGCTGTTCGGCAGCCAGCGCGCAGCCGCCTTATAGACCGGCTCGCGGACCTTTTCACCTTGCATGTGCGGCAGCTGGTTGTCTTCGATCAGGGCCAGAACATTTCCAGGCCGCAGGAATCCGGAGTCCAGGCGCACGCCCTGAATACGGATGCGGTACTCGTTCTTCTTGAGGGTCGGATTGTCTGTCATCCGGATGGGAGGAAGGACAAAACCGTACTCTTCGGCGATGTAGCGGCGAATCTTATCGACACGGCTTTCGAAACCATTCTCGCCGACGAGGACAAGATTTACCAGGTCCGGTGCGACCTCCAGATGGATTTCGTCCGAATAGATCGAGTCGCCGATCTTGGCGACCTTGGGCGCTGTGGATGGCGCCGGATTGGCCTTCTCTTCAGCTTTGCGCCTCTCCTCCTTGCGGATGAGGAAGGACGCAAAGACGAAACCGGCGGCCGCCGTCATGAACGGGATGAAGGGCAGACCCAATAAGGCGAAGATCGCCATCACGCCGCCGACAATCAGCAGCGGTGTCGCACTTGCACCGAGCTGCAGGCCAAGCGCACGGTCGATGGCGCCTTCTTCCCGGCCCTTCGCCAGGAGGAGTGCAGCGGAGATCGAAACGATCACAGCCGGGATCTGCGTGACCAGACCGTCGCCCACCGTCAGGATCGAATAGTTCTGAACCGCTTCGTTGAAGCTGAGGCCATGCACCATCAGGCCGAAGCCCATGCCGGCGAGGAGGTTCAGGGCGGTGATGAGCAGGCCCGCAATCGCGTCGCCTTTCACGAATTTAGAAGCACCATCGAGCGAGCCGAGGAAGGCGGCCTCTTCCTGTTCGCGCGCGCGGCGGAGCCTCGCTTCTTCATGCGTGATCGCGCCGACGGCAAGGTCGGAATCAATCGCCATCTGCTTGCCCGGCATCGCATCGAGGGCGAAGCGGGCACCGACTTCGGCCATCCGGCCGGCGCCTTTGGTGATCACCATGAAGTTCACGATCATCAGCACGGCGAACACCACGAGGCCCACGAACAGCTCGCCGCCCATGACGAACATGGCGAAGCCCTCGATCACTTCACCGGCGGCGTCGGTGCCTGTGTGCCCCTCCCCGATGATCAGCTTGGTCGAGGCGACGTTCAGCGCCAGCCGCAGGATCAGTGTCGCGAGCAGGATGCTGGGGAAGGAGGAGAAATCGAGCGGCTTCTCGACGAAGATCACCGTCGTGAAAATCAGGATCGACAACGCAAACGAGATGGTCAGGCCGATATCGATGACCCAGGCCGGCATCGGCAGGATCATGAACAGGATGACCACCATCAGCCCGATCGCGAGCAGCGAGGTCGGGTCGGTCAGTCCGAAAGACTTCGAGTTCGGCATGTCCTGACCTATCCGGAAATGAGCGGGATAACCCAGTTATTGAACAGGTCGAGCGCGACCTTGGTCATGTAACCAAGCGAGAGAAAGAATACGATCAGGACTGCCAGAATCTTCGGGATGAAGGTCAGTGTCATCTCCTGAATCGAAGTAAGCGCCTGAAGGAGACCAATCACGAAACCGACAACGAGTGTGGTTGCCAGGATAGGCAACCCCATCATCGCGGCCCCCCAGAGGTTCGCACGCAATACTTCAAAGATCTCGCCCTCGGACATGACTGCCTGCGCGCCTCAGACCGGCATCCGCAAAAGTTCCTGATAGGCTTCCACGACCTTGTTGCGGATGGTCACGGCTGCATCGAGCATGATCTCAGCATTGCTGAGCGCCTGAACCATAGCATGCGGGTCAGCGCCGGTTACGGCTGTCTGCATGGCGGTTTGTTCAGCCTGTTGCAGGGCGGCGCGGAAATCGCCAATGCCTTCTGCGATCTGGTTACCCGCGGCTTCGGGCTTGCCAGCTGCACCGGCGCCATCAATCGCGCGGGCGGCGGTGCCCAGCGTATTATACGGATTAAATCCCAGGCTCGACATTCAGGTTCTCCTTAGCGGCGCAGGACATCCAGCAAGGACCGGTACATTGTCCGTGCCTGCTGGAATGAGTTGAGGTTGGCTTCGTAGGACCGGTTGGCTTCGCGCATATCTGCAAGCTCGGTCACGAGTGAAACGTTGGACATGGTCACATAGCCATCGGCGTCGGCCATGGGGTGTTCCGGGTCGAAGCTGCGTACTCCTTCCGACTGGTCGAGCCGTACGCGCGTTTCCATGAACTGGTCGCCGGTCGTCTGCTGGGGCGAAACCATCAGAAGCTTGCGGCGGTAGCCAGGCGTGTCGACGTTCGAGATGTTCTCCGAGGAGATGCCCATCCGTTTGGACTGCAGCTCCATTCCCTGGACCGCCTGCATCATGGTTGCCTTGAGCGGGTTCATCGCTGACGTCCTTAGCCGCGACGGCCAATTGCAGTGCGCAACAGGTCCATCGACTTGGTGTAAACCGAGAGCGCAAGGCTGTGCTGGCCCATAGCCTCGGCAGAATTGAAGACTTCCTGCTCAAGACTGACATTGTTGCCATTGGGCGACATAGGCCCGCGCGATTCGGTGAGGTGGAACGAGGCCGTCATCGGGTCGGCGGCCGCATTATTGGATACGCGGGCGAGGAAGGCATCGAAGGTTTCGATCTCCTTGGCCTTGTACCCAGGTTCATTCGCCCGGGCGATATTGGTCGCACTGACGTTTTGCGCTTCGGCCGCGTAGCGAGCCATCGCGCCGTAGACTTTGAACAATTGCACGTCGGAAATCATGGCTGAGTCACCGTGGTTAACCTTTTAAGAAAATGTTCGGATTAGTTAAAGAATAGGTTAACAACAGACGGGGTTTTGTTTACTTGCAGACGATGATCTCTTCCCGGCTCGACCAACTCTACCGGCTGTGGGGCACGGTGACGGATGTCGCGCCGGGCATGCTAAAGATCGCTGGAATCAGCCAACTGGCGGGTGTGGGCAACGAAATCCAGATCCGGAAACCCGGTCAGACCATCCACGGAGAGATCCTGAGCGTGTCGGCGGAAAGTGTTACCGCGCTGCTTTTTTCGCCCTGTGACACAATTCGCATCGGTGACAGGGTCGAAATCGACCAGGAAGCGCGCATTGAGCCCGGTGACCACTGGCTTGGCCACGTGATCAACTACCGGGGCGAGGTCGCCAGCGGCGAGACGGCCGCCGCACCGGTGCGGGCCAGCATCCGGGCGCTTCACGCCCCCGCCCTTCCCGCGCACGCCCGCCGGCGTCTGGGACCGCGTCTGGCCACGGGATGGGCCGTCACGGACACTCTGCTGCCTTTGTGCCGCGGCCAGCGGATCGGCCTGTTTGCGGGCTCCGGCATAGGTAAGTCCACGTTCCTAGGCTCACTTGCCACAGGCCTGGAGGCTGACCGGGTAGTGATCGCCCTGATCGGGGAACGCGGCCGCGAGGTGAACGACTTCATCCAGCATACGCTGACGCCTGATATGCGCAAACGGACGGTCGTGATTGCGGCCACGGCCAGCGAATCGCCTGGCGCGAAGAAGCGGGCGGCGAACTGCGCGATTGCGGCCGCGGAGCATTTCCGCGACC
>NZ_JBBEBT010000164.1:0-4168 GCF_040882205.1 Hyphomonas sp. | reverse complement strand
CATGTCCACCGGTGTGTCGGCGCGGGTGAAGAAGCCAGTCATGCGCGAGACCTCAGGGCGGGTCTATCAGGCCGGGGCGAGATTGTTCCACAAGTCGCTGCGCGCGGTCCAGGCGCTGTGAGCGCAGCCACTAAGGTGAACCGGCAGTGCCATTCCTTGTGGCGGGTAACTGGCAGGATGGCGGCGATCATCCTTACCGTGAACATCATCATATCGATGACGTTGTACCAGGTGAACTCGTAAGGGTGCTACATCGTGCCTGTGCGGCGCGCGGCGGCGCGCTGCGCGGCCCACAAGCCGAGCGGGATCAGCGCGCCCGTCAGCGCAAAGCCGGCGAGACCGATCTCGAGGGTGGCGCGCGATCTGGCCGCGCGCGATAATCTCTGTCTGCCACACATAGAGCCCGATCCAGGCGAAGAACGCGATGGCGTGCATATGTTGCAGCGTCTGGAACGTGTCCGCACCTGTGGCAACAGGCCAGTAATAGGTCAGCGGGAAGCTGAGGAGGACGATGACGCCCATGACGAGCGCCGAACGGGCAAAGAATTGCGGCCGCTCGCTACGGACCGCGGCAGGCGCGGCGCTGATCGTGTCTGCGGTCATGTGATGTCCCCTGCCCTGCGCCGAACTGTTCGCGGCGCCTGCAAGACGTGTCAACCGGTTGGCCCTGTCAGTTCAGGCGGCCTCCAGCGGCGAGCGACGTGCCGGCGAGGAAGTCGCGCGCGACGAGGGGTTTGCCGCCTGGTTTCTGGAGCTTCAGGAGGCGGACGGCGCGGCCATCGCCGCAGGCGACCGCGAGCCGGTCATCGAGCAGTGTACCGGGCGGGGCCGGGTTCCGGAGGTCCGTCAGTTCACTGAAGAGGAGTTTGAAACGCACGGGCCCCTGCCCGGGATCCGCCTCGCACCAGGCGCCGGGCGCCGGCGCAAGACCGCGTATCCGGCAGTCGACCTCGGCGGCGGGGCGCGTCCAGTCGACACGCTGGTCGTCGGCGGTGACCTTGGCGGCGTAGGTCATGCCAACTTCGGTTTGCGGGACGGGCTTCAGGCTGCCATCGGCAAGGCCCGCCAGCGCGCGCGGAGCAAGTTCAGCAGCCAGCGCTGCGAGCCGATCGTGCAGCGTGCCGGCGGTGTCCGTGCGGGTGATCTGCGTACGGACGGAGGCGAGTACGGGGCCGGTATCGAGCCCTGCTTCCATCAGCATCGCGTCCACGCCGGTTTCGCAATCGCCTGCCATGATCGCGCGCTGGATCGGCGCCGCGCCCCGCCAGCGCGGCAGGATGGATGCATGCATGTTGAGACAGCCAAGGCGCGGCGCATCGAGGATCGGCTGCGGCAGGATCAGGCCATAAGCCACGACGACCGCCGCATCCAGACCGAGTGCCGCGAAGGCCGCCTGTTCCTCCAGCTTCTTCAGCGATTTCGGTATGCGCACTTCGAGGCCGCGCGCCTCGGCAAAGGCATTCACCGGAGTCGGCGTGAGCTTCTGCCCCCGGCCGGACGGACGCGGCGGCTGGGAATAGACGCATGCGATCTCGTGGCCCGCTGCGATCAAGGCTTCCAGCACGCCCTGCGCGATGGAAGGGCTTCCCATGAAGGCGATGCGGAGCGGCTTGGTCATGAGCGCCGATCTATCGGCAAAGTGCGGACTTGGAAAGCGAACCTAATTCGCGTCTTCGCGGATGGCGCGCAGCTTCGCCTTCTTCACCTTCTCGATCGCACGGTCGCGTTTCAGGCGCGAGAGGTAATCGATAAACAAAGTGCCTTTGAGATGGTCAATCTCGTGCTGAATGCAGACGGCATAGAGGTCCTCGGCCCATTCCTCGGCCAGGTTGCCGTGATAGTCGAGATAGCGCAGGCGGCAGCGGATGGGGCGCTCGACCTCGTCGAAGATGTCCGGCACCGACAGGCAGCCCTCTTCATAGGGTTTCTTTTCCTCGACGGTTTCGAGGATCTCCGGGTTCACGAAATAGCGCGGCGCCTTCTCCTCGTCTTCGCGGGCAAGATCCATCACGATTATGCGCAGCGGCACGCCGATCTGGATAGCCGCCAGGCCGATGCCGGGCGCGTCATACATTGTCTCCAGCATGTCATCCATCAGCGCCCGGTGCGCATCGGTGACGCCGCCCTCGACGGGCTTCGACACCTGTTTCAGGCGCGGATCAGGTACAGTGAGGATTTCGCGGATCGCCATGAGGGTCAGATATGCATGCCTTCCGCGCGCGTCAACGGGGGGATTACTCCGCCGCAACGTCTTCCGGGCCCGCAAAGCCGAGTTCCGGGGCCCGGCGCATCGCACTGGCGCGCTTTTCGATCAGTTGCGGATCCTCCGGGGCGGCTTCCTCGGCCGTTATCTTCAGGCTTTCCATCTTGCGCAGACTTGGCACGACGCGGGTTTCGACCGAGCCGACCATCTTGTTATAGGCTTCGACCGAACCGTTCAGCTGCTTGCCCAGCTTGTCCATATGCTCCAGCACCTTGCCGATGCGGGTGTAGAGCGTCATCGCCTCGTCGGCAGCGGCCTGTGCATTCTCGTTCTGGTGATGCTGGCGCCAGAGATGCGCGACTGTGCGGGCGAGCGCGATCAGCGTTGTCGGCGTGGTCACGATCACCGACTTATTCATCGCCTTCTCGATCAGGTCCGGCGCATGTTTCAGGGCTTCGGCGAAGAAATTCTCGCCGGGAATGAACATCACCACATAGTCGAACCGGTTGCCGAGATTGGCCTGGTAGTCCTTCGACGACAGCGTCTGCACATGGCGCTGCACGCTGACGGCGTGCGCCTTCAGGTGGGTATCGATCTGCGCCGGCTCAGTGGCCGAATGCGCGGCGAGATAGGCGTCCAGCGACACCTTCGAGTCGACCACGATCTGCCGGTCGCCCGGCAGGCGGATAATTGCATCCGGACGCTGGCGGCCGGCTTCGGTCTGGTCGTTCACCTGTTCGGCAAAGTCGCAGTGCTCCGACAGGCCCGCCTGTTCCATCACATTGCGAAGGGTCATCTCGCCCCAGCGCCCACCGCCCTTCGGCGCGGAGAGGGCGGTAACCAGCTTGTTGGTTTCCTGCGTGTTTCGCTTCAGGCTTTCGCCGATGGCCAGCACCTGCGTCTGCAGGGCCGACTTGTCCTCCACCCGCACCTTCTCCAGCTCGCCGACGCGCTTTGCAAACTCCTCAAGGCTGAGGCCGATGGGTTTGACCAGCTCGCGGATATGGCTCTGCGTGCCTTCCTTGTGTCTCGTGAAGGTCTCGTTGGCCAGTTGCAGGAACTGCTCGTTCGCCTGCGCGAGGACACTTTGCGCCATCTGGGCGAACTTTGCTTCGTCGGCTTCGCTTCGCGCTTTTGTCTCCGCCAGTTTCAGCTCCGCCTCGCGCGCAACCACCTCGAGCGTTTTCTCCCGCTGGCGCAGCCGGTCCAGCTCTTCGCGCTCGAACCCGGCGCGCTGGCGGCCTTGCCAAAGGTAAACGGCAAGCCCGAGGGCTGTGAGCAGCAGGACGACATGCGCGATGTCGAACCCGGCCGAACCGATCACGATAACTGGGGTCATGGCGGATCCTTCAGGATGGGTCGCCAGAACATAATTGGAACGCGTGCACGCTGTCTACACCTGACAGCCGAGCGCTCTGCCCCCGACTGGGGAATTCCGCAGCCGGGAAATGCAGAGGTTAACAGCCGTGATCAGAACGGGAACACCGCACCGATGCTCAGTTTTTCAGGAAGCCTGCGAGGCGCTTGGAGATGATTTCCTCGGCCTCGGCCATGATCCGGTCGATCAGCTCCTGGCAGGTCGGGATATCATAGATCAGGCCCGCAACCATGCCGCACGACCAGGCGCCGGCATCCATCTGCCCGTCCAGCATGATCTTCGGATAGACGCCGGCCACTTCCTCGATGATGTCCTCGAACTTGAGCGCCGTGCCGAGTTCCTTCTCCTTGAGAAGGAGACGCTCGACGGCGGGGTTTGTCAGCACGCGCTCGGTATTGCGCAGCGGGCGCATGACGAGGCGGGTGTCGAGTTCGGAGGCGGCAACGAGGGCCTGCTTCACATTCTCGTGGACCGGGGCTTCCTTCGTCGCGATGAAACGCGTGCCCATGTTGATGCCCTCGGCGCCGAGGGCCATCGCCGCGACCAGCGAGCGGCCATCCGCCATGCCACCCGAGGCAATGAAGGGA
>NZ_JBBEBT010000163.1:0-4195 GCF_040882205.1 Hyphomonas sp. | reverse complement strand
AAATCCTCCTTAAGCAATTTCGCCGATCTGTCTCACAGTCGCTGACGGGGAACACCAACATCATCCAGACAGAACATGAACCTGACGACCGACTGGCGGCGGCATACAAAAATCGTTCCCGGCTTTTGAGCCGGCTCAGCGCTTATGATGCGGCTATCGCGGATTCCAACCGCGCCGTCGCCCTCGTTGCGGATGGCGAAAACTATCTCGCGCGAGCCACCGCCTATCTTGGCAGGGCCGGCGAAAGCCTGGCGGCGGCGGACTACGAGCACGCGATAGAAGATTACGACGAGGCCCTCAAACGGGATCTGGATCCTGCTAAGGTGTTGTTCCTGCGTGGCTGGGCCTACTCAAGTATAGGCGATTACGATCGCGCCATCATCGATTTCACGCGGGCGATCGACCTTGATCCGAACCTCATTGGACTGGCTGGCGGCGAATTAGAACGTTTAAGAGAAGCCCAGGCGCGGATCGCCGGTGGGCAAAAACCCGGTGATCAGAGGGCATGGTGCGCAGGCCAGGCGCTACCCGGGGAAGGCTTCACTGAGGACCTGCAAATCAAGGGCTGCACAACGCTCATCGAATCGAGAAAAGAAAACATCGATGATCTCGCTCAGGACTATTTCAATCGCGCCAGCGCCCATGATTTCACAGGAGACCACGAGCGCGCCATAGCCGATTATAAAATGGCGCTTGGCGGCTATGAATTGCCGGGGACACCTGTTCCGGCGGCGATCGCGGTCTCCTATCTTCGACTGGGCATGATCTACTATTTGCAGGCGGACTACGATGCGGCGCTTGCCTATCTAGATCAGGCGGCCATCGCGAACCCAGAGGCCGTTCTGCCGATCACCTATCGCGGCTATGTACATCACGATAACGCCAAGTTCGATCTGGCGATAGCGGACTTTGATCGGGTGATCGAATTGCAGCCGGATTCCGCCGAGGCCCTCCTGCACCGCAGCATGGCCTTCAACGGCAAGCGGGACTATGAGCGTGCACTCGTGGACTGCAATGAAGCCATCAGATTATCGCAAACGTCGGAAGCCACAGAGGGGCACAATAGCTGCGGTAATGCTCATTTTGGCCAGGGAAATTTCAAACAGGCAATCGACGACTACGATCTGGCGCTCAAGCTATGGCCCGAATATCCTGAAGCTCTGTATGGACGCGGCGCGGCCAAAATTCGCATTGGCGACCGGATCGGTGGCCAAGCTGATATCGACACAGCGCGCAACCTGAAGGCCGATGTCGAGATGGGGGAACTCAAGCTCAATATCGTACCATAATGGCGACGCGAACCTGGGGCTCTTTGGGTTTGCTGTTGGTATCTCGGACGCCGGGTTTAGATGTCCCGGGGGAAGAGCTGGTCCGCAAAAAAGGACGCAAATCCAATAGTTTTTGATGGTCATGCCCACTGATCCAGGTCGGTGGAGACAGTTTGTTTCGCATCTTGGTGCGTTGGCGGAGAGGGAGGGATTCGAACCCTCGATACCCTTGCGAGTATACCGGTTTTCGAGACCGGCGCGATCGACCACTCCGCCACCTCTCCGCGCCGGGGTCTTAGAAGGGCGGTGAACTATCCCGGACTGGCCCGGAGCGCAAGCGTCCTTCAGGTAATTCGCGCGCCGCCCGCGTCTTTTATACCTCTCGGTTCAGCGCAGCGCTCTCAGCGCCAGTTCCGCCAGCGCCTGCAACTGCGCCGCGCCGGCGCCGCTGCGGGCCGCAACGCGGACGGCGTTGATCGTCGCGGCCAGGAAAGCCGCCGCCTCTTTCACGTCGATCTCGGGACCCGCGCTGCCCTCTTGCTGCGCCTCGCGCAGGCGCGCCGCCAGGACGGCCAGGAAGCGGCGCTCCGCCGCCGCGAGGATCGCTGTCAGCTCTGCCCGGCTGCGTCCGAACTCACACACGGCGCAAAGGCCGAGGCACGCCTGCGCCGCCTTCGCCCGCACCCGCGCCAGCAGGATTTCCAGCCCGTCGATGGCGCGCGGGCCCGTGCTCAGGGCGAGGAGGTGGTCCTCGGTATCCTGCGTGACGTCCCGCTTCACGGCGGCCAGATAGAGGCCCCACTTGTCGCCGAAGGCACCGTAAAGGCTCTGCCGGCCGATCCCCATCGCGCGGCTCAGGTCCGCCGCCGAGCTCGCGGCAAAGCCCTGCTCCCGGAACACGCCGATAGCTTCGTCCAGCGCGGTGCCCAGGTCAAATTCGCGAGGTCTTGCCATGCCGGGGAGATAGTATTTCTGGAACGATTGGTCAATAATCCTGCTTTTTGCAGCATTCCGCCTGAATGCACGTCTCTCCCGTCGCGCTCAAACCTGCGGCCGTTACGGCGATTCCGGCGTATCGGGTGCTCGCAACTCCGGATTTGACACGGCCGCCGCTTTGGTGTTTACCCCGCACGTCGGTCGCAGCGCCCTGCCGGGTGCGGCGACCTCCCTGTTTCAGACGTTCAATCCGGAAGGATGCGCCCATGTTCGCGGTCATCAAGACAGGTGGCAAGCAGTACAAAGTGTCCGAAGGCGACACGCTTGTCATCGAAAAGCTGTCGGCTGCGGCCGGCGATACGGTTACCTTCGACCAGGTTCTGATGATTGGCGAAGGCGCCGGCATCACCATCGGCGCGCCCACCGTCGCCGGCGCGACGGTCACCGCTGAAGTCTCCGCCGATGTGCGCGGGCCCAAGCTGATTACCCGCAAGAAGCGCCAGCGCCAGACCTACCGCCGCACGATCGGCCACCGTCAGGACCTGATGGAAGTCAGGATCACCGGCATCAGCGCCGAAGGCGAGAAGAAGAAAGCCGCACCGCGCAAGAAAGCTGCGCCCAAGGCTGAAGCTGCTGAAGCAGCAACCGAAGAGTAATTTCCCGGGACCAGGGTCCCACTGAACGAACAGGCAAGAGGAGCAGACTATGGCTCACAAGAAATCAGGCGGCTCTTCGCGTAACGGTCGCGATTCCAACCCCAAATATCTCGGCGTGAAAAAGTACGGCGGCGAAGTCGTCGTTCCGGGGATGATCCTCGTGCGTCAGCGCGGCACGGTGAAGTGGCCGGGCAAAGGCGTCGGCATGGGCAAGGATCACACCCTGTTCGCGCTTAAAGGCGGAAAGGTAGAGTACGCCCACAAGTCTGGTGGCCGCGTATTCGTGAACGTCGTCGCGATGGCGGACGCGGCAGAGTAACGGCCGGCAACAGCAACCGGCCTCGCACAGACGAGTGGCCGGGTCGCTGTTGAAGACGACCAGTTTCCGGGGGGAGGCAGGCCACTGTCTCCCCTTTTTCGTTTTCACCTCCCCCACCCAAGGCATAACCCGTGAGAGGCCGCCATGAGTGAGACAGAGATACAGACCGCCCGGCTGCTGCTTCGGCCCGTCACCCCGCAGGACAGCGGACCGTTCACGAATGCAGTAAACGATCCGCGCATCTACCTGATGCTTGCGAGCGTTCCACCGGCGCAGACCAAGGCCCAGACCCTCGCCTGGATCGCCACGCATGACCGCGCCCGCCAAGAGGGCACGGGCTATTTCTACGCCATCACCACCCATAAGGGCGGCCTTTGCGGGATCATCTCAGCGACCCGTCCGGACATCGGCGAACCGTTAGAGATCGGCTATTGGCTGATGCCGGAATACTGGGGCAAAGGCCTGTGCACCGAAGCCGGCACGGGCCTCATCGGCTGGCTCGAAGTCAGCCGCAACACCCGCGTCCTCGTCGCCGGCCACTTCGCCGACAACCCCGCCTCGGGCCGCATCCTGACGAAACTCGGCTTTCTCCCCTGCAGCCGGCGCCCGATGTTCAGCAAAGGACGGGGCACGATGTCAGACCACATCATGATGGCGCGGATCGCCTGAAACAGATAAGAGCCCACTCATGAAGTTCCTCGACCAGGCCAAAGTCTATATCCGCTCCGGTGACGGCGGCGCGGGCGCCGTCTCGTTCCGGCGCGAGAAGTTCATCGAGTATGGCGGCCCGGACGGCGGCGATGGCGGGCGCGGCGGCGATGTATGGGCCCTCGCCGTCGAAGGCCTGAACACTCTGATAGACTTCCGCTACCAGCAGCATTTCAAAGCCAGGAAGGGCGGTCATGGTATGGGCCGCAACCGTTTCGGCGCGGGCGGCGACGACGCCATCCTTATGGTCCCCGTCGGCACGCAAATCTATGAGGAAGACCAGGAAACCCTGATCGCCGACCTGATCG
>NZ_JBBEBT010000162.1:0-4239 GCF_040882205.1 Hyphomonas sp. | reverse complement strand
CATCGATGACCCAGTTTTCTTCGGTCAGGATGGCGCTGAGGCGGTCAAGCGCTTCTTCTCGCGGACGCTCCTGCCAGCCCGGCATCCAGAACACTTCGCGGTCCATTGAGACATGGCGCAACTTGAAGCGCGCGGCCAGGACACGCGCTAGCGTACTCTTGCCGCTGCCGGAACAACCGATAACGAGAATGCGCCGCGCCGTCGCCAGCCGCCGGGCCGCGTCTTCAATGGAGATGGACTGGACCATGGCTGGCTCCGCGGCGGGAGCGGGCTTTAGCGAAGGCGGCCGGGCGTGTCCATTGCGGCCGGCAGGCCGCCGCGTTCGGCGGTGCCTGCGCTGGGCCGCTTCACACGCTGTTCATCTCCGTTAAGGTTTTCGTTCACCTTGCTGCCAGAAGGAAAGCCGCCGCCGGTGCGACCCTTCGCCAGGATATTCGATTTGGTCCGCGACTTTGTGGTCGGGCTGGCGCGGTGGACGACGCGGGTGCAGGCTGCGGCGGTGAAGGGCGGACGCTCGGCGTGTTCCTTCTGGTTGTGCTTGCACTTTATTTCTGGACGCTGGCCTGGTTCGGATGGGTCAACGGCGCGTTGCTGATCAATGGCAAGGCGCGGTGGAATGCGTTCCAGTTTGCCGACCTGCGCGCGCGGGCGGTGGCGCTTTATGAAAGCGAAGGACGCTATTTCGGGATCGTGCATCCGGAGACAGAACATGACCATCTCGGCGAGCTCGAGCGCGCGGACCTAAGCCCGTTTGCGATGTCTCCGGATCACAAGGCGGTGCCGGTGGCGCATGCGCCGCCTTGTTTCTGGCGCTGCGTGGTGTTCACCGAAGACCGGCACCGGGGGGAACGGCGCAACCACTACGGCGTGGACGTGGGCCATCTGGCCCGGCTGCCGGTCAGCCAGCGGGGCGGATCGACCATCTAGATGCAGCTGGCGCGCTCGGTGTGGAAGATGCATCCGCGCAATTCCAATCCGCTGTGGCGCAGGCTCCATGAGCTGAGCGAGGCGCCGGTACTGAACCGCTATCTCGTCAGGAACGGTGACACCGGCGGGCTGGAGCGGTGGTTCTCGCAGCATGTTCCGCTGGTGCAGGGCGGGGGCGACGAGCCGGGCAGCATCTGCGGTGTGTATGAGGCGGGGCAGTTCCTGTCCGGCAAGCGCGCCCAGGATCTGGTCCCGGCCGAGCACCTGGTGCTGGCGGCGGCAGTGCGCCGGCCGATTGCCTGGCCGCAGAGCGAGGAGGCGCGCGCAGAAATCCTGTACGACCTGATTGGTGTGGAGGAAGACCGGCGGCGGGCGCTGCTTTGCGCCGGAGAGGATGCGCGGCTGGCGGACGGGACGCGTATGATCGACAGCCAGGCCTTGCCGATTGCGACCCGGGCGAGGCTGGCTGAGCTGCGGGTGCCGGCGAATGTGGGCCAGACGGACGCGGCGTTCCTGAACGTGATGCGGCAGGGCGGGATGACGGCGCAGGTGCCGCTGGTGGCGCCGATGCGCCTCACCAGGGCGCTGGCGCCGAAGAAGCAGCGCGAAGTGGTGGCAGAGCTGACGGACCTGCTGGCGCCGGTCGCGGCCGCGCAGGCTACTAAGGCCCTGGAGCCGGTAAAGCGCACGCCGACGCGGTTGCAGGAAACGCATCCGTGGCGCAGCACGGTGAGGGAGGTTGAGGTGACGCTCGACGCGGCGAAGAATTCCGAATTCCGAATTCCGAATTCCGAATTCCGGATTCCGGGCGCGGGCGAGGGCGCGGGCGCGCGGGGCGGCGAGGACGCTGGGCGAGGAGCTGGTGGCGGGCGGGCGCTTCCGGCAGGGGCGCTGCCGCAGCGGGTGGTGAACGATCTCGGCAGCCTCAGCATCAAGGACGGCGACACGGCGCTGGTGATCGCGGCGGCGGACGAGACCGGCCGCATCGTGCGCTACTGCAATTGATGGGCGATGACGGCCTGTTCCGGCTTTGGCGAGACGCGGCCGCTGGTAGCGGGCTTTGGCCGCGGGGCGAAAAGCCTTATCCGCGAGCCGAGGGTTCATCTGGTTTTCCGGTTAATGAGTGATCAGGCATGTGCGTGTGCACCTGTTCGCTGCGGGCGTTGCTTGTCCCGTCCTTGGGGCCTGATCCTTGCCTGCGGCGAAACCGGGATTGTCGACAAACGTGCGGCAGGTGTGGGGGGCTTCGGACGCGCTGCGCGCATTGCCGCTGGCACGGGGGTGAGCGGCGCCCCGGTTCAGCCTGTGCGGAAGGATCTGCGACCGAAATATGGGTTCGGGCCGGCGGGGGGCGAGGGCGGAGTTTCGTCTTCTGTGAGGGCGGCGGCGGCTTCTTCCGTGGCCGGATCAGTAATGACAGTTTCTTCCGTAGACGGATCGGCAGCTGTCTCTGTTTCCGGCTCAGGCGCTTTTTCTTCCGCTGCCGGGGCAGGCGCCAGCAGAGTGCGGATATAGGCGGCAGCGCCGCGCACGGTGGAGACTTCGAGGTCCGGGACGGACTTGTCGAGGCGCCGGGCGAGGAGCCTCGCCTGATGGTGCGAGAGCGATTTCAGCTGGGTTTCGAAGATTTCGTCGCCGACCGCGGCGCGCAGGGCGATCAGGCTGTCGGAGGACTGGCCGGCGGCGTTCAGCAGTTTCTTGACGACGAGCCCGGCGGCAGCGGCCCAGTCCTTGTCGGCGACGGCGCGGAAATCGGCCTGGGACCCGACGAGCGCCTGGATGGCGCGAAAACCGGAAGCGCCGCCGCCAAAGCTCATGCGAGCTTCTCCCGGACTTCGACGAGCAGTTGCTCGATAATGCCGAGAGCATCGCTCGGCCATTTGGCCTGCAGGGTAGGATCCGGGCCCAGTTCGATCGGGTTCGAGGCGAAGCCGGTTTTCAGCGGAATGACGGTCTTGAACATCGCGAACTCGGTTTCCTTGGCGTTCGACGCATCCCGCATCGCGCCGAGGACAACCTGCTGGTGGGGCGTGTTGTCGAAGCGCGTGGCGAGCACGACGGGCAGCGTGGCAATATCCCGGTTACGCAGATTCTTCATGATGTCACCCGTGAAGAGGTCCAGACCCAGCGTGGACATGAAGTCCGGAATGGTCGGGACAACGATCAAGTGGCTGGCGGCGAGGACGGTCTCGGTCATCACCGAGATGCCGGGCGGGCAATCAAAGAGGATGACATCATACTCGGCCTTGAGCAGGTTCAGGTCGTCGCGCAGGCGCTTGCCCACCTGGTTCTGCAGGGCTTCCATCGCGTAGCCCTTGGCGGTGAGTTCGAAGATCAGCTCGCGTTCGGTTTTGCGCAGGCGCGGCGAGGAGGGGATCAGGTCCAGCGGCAGGGCCTTGCCTTTGAAGGTGACATCGCTGGCATTGGTGACGATGAACTCGGAGAGGCGGCGCTGTTCGCCGGCGAAGAAATTCTCCAGCAGCCAGTCGGAAATGGTCGCGTAGTCGTTGATCGCCTGGAACAGGTGCTCATCGCCGGCATGGCCGAAGATCAGCAGCGAGGCGTTGGCCTGCGTGTCGAGGTCGATCACCAGCGTGCGCATGCCGGCGGCGGCAAAAGCTTCGGCGAGGCTGACACAAGTGGTGGTCTTGCCGACTCCGCCCTTGGAGTTGGCAATCGAGATAACGCGTGCCGACATGGAGTTTCTCTCTTTCGGTCTAGTCCGTTTCAGACCCCGGGTGATGGCAGATTTGGGGGCACAAGAAAACACTTATGCCTATATAATCTGGGTGAGTTTGAAAAAAATGTCCCGGCGATTCAGGGCATCGCGAAATAGCTGCTGCAAATTTGCCTCCGCGGATCGGGTGGGGTGTCCGGCCGGGTTAGCTTCATGGCCATCGAGACAGCCAGGGCGAACGCAGCCCCGGATGAAACGGACATGGTGTTTTAAAAACATGCAGCGCGGTTCAAAGTCGGCCTGGCCGCTTGCGCCGCTGGGTGAACCGCGCGCCGCGAATTGGGGCGCGCGCGATGCCGAGCGCCGATCCGGGATATATCCCTTCGCAATTCTGCGGCGTATTTCATTATATCCAGAGTAGCAGAGGCGGCGATCTCGGTTCCGCTGAAGACCGCGCGTGAGGGCGCTGCGAAGCCGCTGCGCCAGCCACGCAGGTCCTGCTGGAAGGTGCGTATGCGGACATTGACCCCGGGCTGGCCGACGAGGCTGAAACCGCGTTTGCGGCGCAGGAGCCGGCGGCGTTTGTGACCGGCAACGGGTCATCAGAGCCAAAGGGCTCCCTGGTCTACTCGATT
>NZ_JBBEBT010000161.1:0-4313 GCF_040882205.1 Hyphomonas sp. | reverse complement strand
TATTCCATGGCTATGGGTTCCTGGCGGTATTCGTTGCCGCGCTCGTGCTGCGCGACAGCGAGCGCCATCACGAATATCACGAGGCGCTGCACGATTTTTCGGAGCAGATTGAACGCCTGCTGATCATGCTGGTGCTCGTCCTCTTCGGGGGGGCGATCACGACCGGACTGTTTGCCAACCTGACATGGACCGATGGCGCCGCGGCGCTCGTCATCGTGTTCCTGATCCGGCCACTGGCGGGATGGGCGGCGCTGCTGGGAACCGGCCATCCCGTGCGGGAGCGGGGCCTCATCTCATTCTTCGGCATTCGCGGTATCGGCTCATTCTACTACCTCGCCTATGGCATCAACCACGGCGACTTCGGCTCAAGCGAACGGCTATGGGCCATCGCGGCGCTGGTCGTGTTGATATCGATCCTGATCCACGGAATAAGCGCGACGCCCGCAATGCGCTGGCTGGACCGGTCGCGCAACTGATGGCGCACTGATCTGCGGATTGAGAAAATCCACGACCAGACGCGCGGCCATGTCCGGACGATCCCAATGCGGCGCATGGCCGAGATCCTCGCACGCCTCCAGTGTGGACGCCCGCATCGCGCTGAGCAGGACATCCTGGTCCGTGCGCGGGATGAACGTATCGCGCTCGCCCCAGATCAGGCGTGCTGCCCCACGGATCGGCGTAAGGTCGCGGGGCACATCATCGCGCAGAAACGCCGCGAAGACGCCTTTCCAGACGTGCGCCGGCAGGCGCAGCGCTTCTGAGACGATGCTCTCAAAGTGCGAAGCCTTCAAATCGACCGAACTCGCCGCTTGCTGGAACCCGCGAACGAAGGCGGGGTCTACGCGATCCGTCAACGCCGCGATCTCCGCGCCGAGCTCAGCGATACCGGGATTTCCTGCGAAGCCGGTGAAGGCTCCGATCAGGATAAGGCGGTTGACTGTCAATCGGCGTGGGGTCAGGACGCCGATCGGCACGCTATCCCATTGATTTTACCGGAGCAGGAGGGGTCAGTTTCTGGCGCCGATTTACAGCCAGCGAAGTGGATGGCGCACCGGAGAGGGTGAAAGTGGGAATTCCTTTAGGATCGTCATTGCGCGAAGCGGCGAGGGGAATTGCGCTGGTCGGCGCCCCCTGCAATTGTGTGAATAGTTCATACATGAAAAAATCGGCTCTCAAGGAGCCGCTGCCGTGATGCGCAAGACCATATCCATGCCTGACCAGATGGCTGACTGGATTTCGGCCAGGATCGAGCGCGGCCAGTTCAACAATGAGAGCGAGTATTTCCGAGATCTCGTGCGCCGCGATCAGGAAGAGGAAGCCCGCAAGGCGTATTTGGTCTCACGTCTTGAATCCGGCTCGGAACAGCTCGCCAACGGCGCCTATTCAGACCTGACTTCAGAAGAAGAGATCGACCGGCTTTTTGATGCCGAAGGCTGAGACGGAGTGACGACGCTCCGCATCACCGAAGATGCCCGGCGCGATCTGTCAGACATTAGAGCCTATACACGCCGCGAAATCGGCGCGCGTCAGGCGGCGATATACATGAACCGCCTCAAAGCAGGCTTCAAAGCGCTGCGCCTGCACCCGGAAATCGGGTTTCCGATCGACCATCTGAAGCCGGGTTATCGCTGTTTCCGGGTTCAGCACCACGCTGCTTGGCCATGCTGACATAAAGACGACCCGTCGTTATGCGCATCTTGCGGATGGACACGTCCGCGCGGCGGCAGAAGCGATGGCCGATAACATTTCTGAGCTGCTTGCAAATGGCCCGCAGGCGCGCTCTCATCGAGCTGAGAAGCTAGTTCATTCATATCCGTCGCCGACTGCAGAGTGGCAAATCTCTGGCCGAGTGCAGACAGAGTGGAGCATTCGCTATCAGGCAGTTTATCGCCGAAGGCAGTCAGTTACCTCCCCACATAAACTCCCGGTCGGTTCTCAAATCAACCATTTATCAGGCAAGCGGTTGGTTCGAGGTACGACGACTCTGCAGAGAGCTTGGTTGGTATAAAGGATTTCGCGCTGCATGCGTGAGCTGTGGCTGCACTGCCATTCTAGTTGGGCCCATAGATTGCGGCGGTCTGACGCGCCAGGCAATCTGCTTCCAGTCCGCTTGCGTAATATTTGCATTCGCAAGGAGACACTCGATGAGTGACAACTACTCGAAGCGCTTGCTGGCAAGCATGTACATGCAGCAAGCGCGGATGCTGTATGAAGACGGCCACCGGAAAGCTGCCAGAGACCTGTTGGTGAAAGCCGTGGCCATGCGCTTCCTGCCGGGGACAAGCCCCCAGCCAGCGCTGATACCGGCGCGCGCGCGTCGCCGCTGAACCAAAAGGGTTCGTTCTGCGGATTTGAGGCGCGAGGCCCCAAGGCACAATCTTCTCCGGCCCTCACCAGGGCCACCAGATCTTCAGGCGAAGTGGAACGACCATATGGCGATGGTGCTGATAATGGGGGCCAGCAGCGGGATAGGTCTCGCAACGGCCAAACTCGCGCTTGAGCGTGGGCATTCAGTCGTCGCCTTCGCGCGCTCCGCAGACCTTATACCGCTCGAACATCCGAAGCTCAGGAAACTGGCCGGTGACGCGCGCCAATCCGATGATGTTCGCCGCGCCCTCACCGCTGTTGATGTCGTCATCCAGACGCTAGGCGTGCCCGCAAACGCCCGCATGCTGACAGGTCCGATTGACTTGTTTTCGGCAGCAACAGCAACGCTCCTTCCTCTGATGAAAGAAGCCGGCATCCGCCGATTGATCAGCGTGACGGGTTTCGGCGCCGGTGAAAGCCGGTCCAGCATACCGCCCCTGCAACGGCTCGGGTTCAATCTTGTTTTCGGCCGTGCCTATGGCGACAAGGATGTACAGGAGCAGATGATCACACAGAGCGGTCTCGACTGGACCATCGTTCGGCCGGGCGTACTGATCAACACACGCGTGCCTGGACGCTACCGAATACTGACCTCCCCGCAAGACTGGCGTAACGGGATTGTCTCGCGCAGCGATGTCGCCGATTTCCTAGTCAGGCAATTGACGCGAGATACCTTTATCAAACAGGCGCCGGTTCTTGTGAGGTGACACGGCGCGGTCAATCCCAAGGCCAATGAGTGCGGCTACAAGCCTATTTTTCTCTATGCTACGCACCATCGGTGATTGCTGGCGAGCGTTCACGAGCGGCAGGGCGAAACTGCAGAGGGCGCTGGCCGCGTTCCCTCCGCAGTGAAGACGGCGACGTATCCGATCGGCCCGAATTTCCGCAGCTCACGCTCCTTGTATCCAACCGCCTCGATCTCGCATTTGAGCAGTCGGGGCGGCGTTCCATGGTCTTGGGTCGGACGATCACGCTCAGAGATTGCAACCGCACCGCCAGGCTTAAGCGCGTCGCGCAGCCGCCACATGAAAGCATAGGGCTGTTCAATCTCGTGATACATCCTCACCAACAGCACCACATCCACAGCGCCTTCAGGGAGCGCCGGATCGTCAGGTTTGCCCAACACAAGGTCGACATTGTCAAGCCCCTCCCGCGTCAGGCGGTCTCGCAGACGATCAAGGTGCTCCGGCACGACATCGGTCGCGATTACGCGGCCTGTCGGCCCGACGCGTCGCGCCAGCCGCACGGTGAAGTAACCATTCCCGGCGCCAACGTCAGCCACCGTCATGCCGGGAGCGATTTGCAGGAAATCCATCACCTGCTGGGCCTCGTTCTGTGCATCGCGGTCGGTCTCTTTGCCGGAATGACTTGAAACGATCCCTGCAACCGGACGATCAGCCGCCGGAAAGCCGTGGGCGTCCGTCGCACCTTCGACAGCCGGGGCAGCGGTACACGCTGCTAGAAACGCGGCACACACCCCGAGGAGCAAGTGCCTTGATGCGGTCGCTCTTTTATCCATGATCCTTCCTAGCAGATCACGTTGCATATGGGAGCCATTCTTCTCGATCCGCGAACGACTGCCATGGGCCAGGTTGGTTCTGATTGGCATTGGGCACGATCGGCAAAGTCGGTAGCTTTCGCTTTGCGGCCATTCGTGCATTTCGCAGCATTTTGGATAGGTGGAGGGCGGTAGCGCGGACGAAGCAGATTTCTCAGCAAACTCCCGCGGACAGGGTTGCTCGGCCTACATCGCGCCGTCCATCGAGATCATCAGTGCTCATACGATAGTGCTCAGATCGTCACACCGATGCCGTTTGGCCAGGCTCGAAGCAGACTTGAGGCTGCGCGGCAGATGATGCAGTTTGAGGAAGCCCGCGTCCTGCGCTCCTCTCTATGATGCAGGACAGCTTCCCATAAGGAGCCATATGCACTCGAGGGAAGCATCT
>NZ_JBBEBT010000160.1:0-4316 GCF_040882205.1 Hyphomonas sp. | reverse complement strand
CATGGTCTCCTTCATGGAAGGAAAAGAACCCCGGGCGATTGACCGCAAACAGCCTCGACATGGCGCCCGCTTCTTGAAGTCGGTCGATGTCAATGTCGATCAGGACAAGCGCGTAGCGGAACTCCCGTTCAAACGGGAAATAGCGCTTGTGCAGCGTCTGCCCTGACCAGAGCCTCAGGGGCGGTGAACTCAAGCAGATACCTCGGCTTTCGCTTCTGGTTCCGAAGTGTCGCGCCTTGGAGAGAGGATGTCCACGCCTTTCGCGTCCCAGGGCACTTTTCCGCCGAGTGACAATGCCGGAACGAGGCCGGATTTCAGGCCATCCTCGTGGAATCCGCGCCCCATCCAAGCCCCGGCAAACCAGAGGCCGTCCTGTCCCTGCAACCGCTTTAGCGAGCGCACTGCCGCCTCTGCGGCCGAGTCGAACTGCGGATGATCCAGCGTGTACTGGTAGAACGTCTTGTCCGGGGCAGGGGGCGTTTCCGGATTGAGCGTGATGAAAACAGGCTTGTGCGGATCGATGCCCTGCAAGCGGTTCATCCAGTAAGTCAGGCAGATTTCGCCACTGGAATGCTTCAGCACATTCCAGCTCGCCCACGCCGCTTTGCGGTTCGGCATCAGGGCCGGGTCACGGTGCAGATAGATCGTGTTAGGCCGATATTTGACCGAGCGCAGATAGAATGCCGGGCTTTCATAGTCACGCTCTACCAGGTGCAGGGCCTGGTCCGAATGACAGGCAAGGATCACTTGATCGAACAATTCCGTGCCGCCGCCGCCAACGTCAATTGCCACTTTGTCGCCAAACGGATGCACTCTGGATACAGCAGTATTCGTCCGCACGCGGCCTTCCAGCGCCGCAGAGACCTTGGAAACATAGTTCACACTTCCCCCGCTCACGGTTCGCCATTTCGGGCGCTCCTTGTGCATCAGGCGGTGATTGTCGAAAAACTGGAAAAAGCTTTGAGCCGGATAGTCGAGCATCCGCTGCTCCGGTGTCGACCAGATCGCGGCGCCCATCGGCAGGATGTAGTTCTGGCGGAACTCCGTGTTGAACCCGTGCCGGTCCAGCCAGGCGCCCAGCGTTGTATCGACCACTGCGCCGTTCGCGAGTTCCATGCGCGCGATATCATTGAACTTGAAGATGGTCTGCCAGAACTGATGGAAGCGCGGGCTGAACAGGTTGCGCTTCTGCGCGAATATTCCGGCGGCCGTGGAGGCCCAGGTCCACCCTGCCGGATCGGACACCGCGAAGCTCATGTCTGACGGTTCGGTCTGCACACCAAGCGCTTCGAAAAACCCGATCAGGTTCGGATAGTTCAGGCCATTATAAACGATGAAACCAAGATCCACATTCAACGCGGTGCCATCATAGTCGAACGTGTGCGTGCAGGCATGACCACCGAGCCGGTCGTCTTTCTCGAATAGGGTGACATCAGCGCTGTCGCGCAATGCCCACGCAGCCCCGAGCCCTGAGATTCCAGATCCGATGATGGCAATTCTGGTCATTCCGCACCCTTCTCCTGTCTGGTCTGCTTGTAGGCGTCCAGCGCGCGTTGGCGCGCCGCGGCGTGATCGACGATCGGTTTCGGATAGGTCATGCCCAATACGACCCCGGCACGCCTGAGAACTTCCGCCGGCGCTTCGAAGGGCGCATGGAGATACTTGTCCGCAACATTTGATATCTCCGGCACCCAGCGGCGCACATATGCCCCCGTCTCGTCAAACTTGCTGCCCTGCGTGATCGGGTTGAAGACACGAAAATACGGCGCCGCATCGGCGCCGCTGCCTGCCGTCCACTGCCAGCTCGCCGCATTGGCAGCGGGGTCTGCATCCACCAGTGTATTCCAGAACCATTCTTCCCCCACCTGCCAGGGCAGCAGGAGATGCTTGGTCAGGAAAGATGCCACGATCATCCGCACTCGGTTGTGCATCCAGCCGGTATGCCAAAGCTGGCGCATGCCTGCGTCCACGACCGGATACCCGGTCATACCCTGCTGCCACTTGCGCAAAGCGGCCGCGTCAGTGCGCCATGGCATCTGGTCGAAGTTCGGGTTGTAGTTCTTGCTGGCAAGTTCCGGATTGAAATGCAGCAGCACATGCGAAAACTCCCGCCACGCAATCTCCGACAGGAATACCATCGCGGGGCGCTCCTGGATGCGTCCGGCATCAATACCCGCTTTCACCGCGCGCCAGATCTGCGCCGGCCCGATTTCGCCATAACGCAGATGCGGTGATAGCCGGGAGGAGGAACTATCGAGGTCCGGCCGGTTGCGGTCTTCTGCATAGTCGTTGACTGGTCCGTCGAGGAAGTCTTTCAGCCGCTTGCGCGCGCCCGCTTCGCCGGGTGTCCAGAACTCCCCCATCCCGTGTGACCAATCGGGCGCAGTCGGATGCATGCGCCAGTCTGCAATGTCCTCAGAGCTTGCGTCCACGTCTCTGAGACGTCCTGGAGCTCCCGTCGCCGGGTTGGGCACATAGGCCGCCTGCATTGCGCGCCAGAAGGGCGTGAAAACGCGGTAGTAGCCACCCGAACCTGTCTTCAGCTCCCACGGCTCCATCAACAGGCGCCCGTTGAAACTGCTGACGTCGATGCCCGCCTCCTTCAGTGCCGCCTTGAGGGCCGTGTCCGAGGTCCTGCCGGGTTCGCCGTACCGGCGATTCCAGACAACGGCGTTCGCTCCCGTTTCGGAGATCACCTCCGTGAGAACCGTCTGCGGATCGCCCGTCCTCAGGATCAGCCGGTTTCCAATGGCCTCCAGTGAACGCGCAAGCGACTTCAGGCTCTTGTCGAGCCACCAGAGCGCCGCCCCGCCCGGCGCACGCGCGCCTTTCGCGCCGGTTTCCCTGATATAGAGGCAAATCACCGGCGCACCGCTCGCGGCCGCTGCAGCGACTGCCGGGTTGTCAGCAAGGCGCAGATCTTCGCGAAACCAGACAATGACAGGCGCAACAGACGGCATGGCAGAGAAATTATCCTGAAATTCGGTTCGTAGGGATACGGCAGGGCCACCGGTTTGGATCAATCAGCCCTGTATCGCCAGACTTTCAACACATGGCGGAGGCCGCTATACCCCCGGACGATCTCTGGAACAGCGCCCCATGCAAACTGCCCGCCTTCGCCAGATCATGGATAGTGCGCGCGGGCAGCGCATCCTCTGCGTGGGCGATGTGATGCTCGACCGGTTCGTCTACGGCGTCGTCAACCGCATATCGCCGGAAGCGCCGGTCCCGGTTCTTCGCCAGACCCGCGCGGCCAGCATGCCCGGAGGCGCCGCCAACGTCGCCCGCAACCTCGCCTCGCTCGGTCTCCAGGCCGTCATTATAGGCGCCGTGGGGACCGACGAAGCCGGGATCGAGCTTAACGAGCTGCTGGAGCACTCCCCCGGCATTACAGCGCGCCTCGTCCCCCTGAAGGACCGACCGACGACCCTCAAGACACGCCTCGTCGCCGGTGGGCAGCAACTCCTGCGCCTCGACGCCGAAGAAATAGGCGCGCCGGACACCGCCAGCGAGCGCAAGCTCATCGCCCTGATCGAGGATTCGGTCGCGTCCGTCACGGCCATCCTCATTTCCGACTACGCAAAGGGCCTGCTCACTGACACTGTGATTGCTGCAATCCATAAGGCCGCAGCGCAACACTCGGTTCCGGTGATTGCAGACCCGAAGGGCAAGGATTTCGAACGCTACGGCCCTGTCGATATCCTGAAGCCGAACGCAGGTGAACTGGGTCTTGCGCTTCGAATGCCGACCGCCACAACTCCCGAAATCGAGCAAGCCCTCGCTGCGGGCAGGTCAGCACTGCCGGCTAAAGCCATCGTGGTCACGCGCGCGGCACAAGGCATGTCCTACCTCACCGCTGAAGGCGCCCATGGTCATGTCACCGGGAAAGCCCGCGACGTGTTTGATGTATCCGGCGCCGGCGATACCAGCCTCGCTGCACTGGCGACCGCCATCGTTGCCGGCGCCAGCCTCGATGAAGCCGTCTATGTCGCGATCCTTGCGTCCGGGCTTGCGGTTGGCAAATCCGGAACCGCGACCGTCTCTGCCGCGGAACTCCTCGATGCCGCAGACCTGCCAAAATGGGCACAAAAGGCCGGCATTCTCTCCATGGATGCGATGGTTGGCCAGATCGAGCGCTGGCGGGAAGGGGGTCTGCGGATAGGTTTCACCAATGGCGTGTTCGATATTCTCCATCCGGGCCATGTCCGCGTGCTGGAAGAATCCCGCAGCCGATGTGACCGGCTGGTTGTCGGGCTGAACTCCGACGCCTCCGTAAAACGGCTCAAGGGCGATGAGCGTCCGGTCAACGCAGAGCA
>NZ_JBBEBT010000159.1:0-4325 GCF_040882205.1 Hyphomonas sp. | reverse complement strand
AAAGGGCGTTCTCGTGAACGAGGATCTGCTCGGCAAAGGAGGAAAGGTTCAGGAACTGGCCGACCTTTTCCTTACCAATGGAGAGGCGGGGCGCTTCTTCGGGTCCGCGCTTGAACTGTGCGCCATTGACCGTGTGGCAGATCGACATGTGGCCGGTGACGCAATATTCGCAAACGCCGCAGAAGGGCGAGAGGATGGAGATGACATGGTCGCCCGGCTTTACGGCCGAGACCATCGAGCCGACCTGTTCGACGACGCCGGCGCTTTCATGGCCGAGGATGACGGGCATCTCGGTCGGGAAATTGCCGTCCCAGAAGTGGACGTCTGAATGGCAGACGCCGATGGCCTTGAGGCGCACGAGAACCTCGCGCGGGCCGGGCTTGGAGATGGTGACGTCCTCGATCGACAGAGGCTTGTTGGCCTCGCGCATCACGGCAGCTTTCATGGCGGTTCCTCCGGAGGTTTTTGTGATTTCCGGAGTGTCGCGCAAGGCGGCCACTTTGGCCAGATTGACGCAGGGTTAGCTCGCCATCGCCTTCAACGCTGCACGGGTGAAATCGTCGGCGGGGAAGAGGCGTTCGGGGCGCAGGTCGCGGACGGTGATGTCTTCGCTGGTGCCGAAATGGGCGATGGTGGAGAGGAAGCTCATCTGGCCCCCGGGCGCATTGACGATCAGCGGGACGGGCGGGCGACGGGGTGGCGCAGGCTGGCCGCTTCAAGCGCTTCGAGGAGATCGCGCAGGACCGGGCCATTGCCGGCCTCGAGCGCTTCGGGGGCAATGCGGCCGCGCATTTCGCGGACGGCTGCGGGCAAGTTCTCGATCACCGCTTCGGCGGCGGGACTGTCCGTCAGCATACGGATGAGGCTGGTCTCGTTCGCCTCGCCTTGTGGCGGCGCAAGCAGGAGGGCGGTGGAGGTATTGGTGGCGCGAACGCGCCAGTGGCGGTCGGCAAGGATGGCAGGATATGGCGCAGGCCGGTCCATCATTTCCTGCAGCACGGCGCGGAAAGGCCCGGCGGCCTGAAGCAGCGCGTTGCGGCTGGCCAGCGCCAGGATGAGGCCGTCGGCAATCTGCAGCACCGTCTCGCGGCTGGGTTTTGCCTGGCCGGTCTCGAGGAAGGAGAGATGGAGGGCGGAGACATCGCAGTCGAGGGTGAGGTCGAGCTGGCTCATCCGGCGCGCGGCGCGAAAACGGCCCAGCAGAGCGGCAAGGGCATCTCTTTGGGCGGCAGGAGGGGAGGGCTCACGCAGGCTCATGCCGGCATGCTCGCAGGGACGGCTACGCGAGCCCATGACCTCGCAGGTAATTGCGGGCCTTACGCCTTCAGGGGCAGTCTCGCTGCATACGCAAGACAGGAGGCTGGCAATGAACGCATTCTGGAAAACATGGATCACGGCTCGGTGCAGGGGCATCATTATGCTTGGCGCGGCGCTGGCAGCCGGCGGCCTTCCGGCCACGGAGGGTATCGTTCGCCTGCTTTGAGGTATTCTCTCTGCCAGCCCCTTGCCTGCGGATTGTCTCGAGGCGCCGGGCATCCGCTTGTCAGTCGCGCTGATGGGCGCGGTGACGGCGGGGCGGGGCCTGACGATCCTTTTCCTCTTGCCCGCCATTCCCGTGCCGGAGCGAGCGCCTGGCGCGGGCTGACAGCGGCGCTGGTGATCTGGTTCCTGATCGATGGTGCGCTGTCGGCGGCGACCGCTTTGCAATCAGCAACCTGCCGAACACCGCGCTGGCGATTGCCTGCCTTGTGCCAGTGCGGGCCAGCGGCGCCCTCAGATCCAAAGCCTGATCCCGCTCCACAGGAGAGGCGCCATGCAGACCCTTCAACTTGACCCTGCAGGCACGGTTCACGCCTTCCTCAACGCGGTGAAAGCCTTCGACTATGATGCCGTGATGACACTGATCGCGGACACTCGTGATTACGAGAATATGCAGCTCGGCAAGGCTACCGGACCGGCGGGCGTGCGCGGGGTGCTGAAGGCGTTCTTCGCCCCGACGCTGGTCAACGAGTTCATCATTCTCCGTGAGCTTACGCACGGCAAGCATGTGTTCCTCGAACGGCTCGACCGCCACCAGCTGGCGACCGGACAGGTCGAGCTGACGGTCGCGGGGGTCTTCGAAGTCGAGAACGGCCAGATCACCGTCTGGCACGATTACTTCGACGCCGCGACGATCCGCTCTAAATGGCCAGCCCCGGGTTAGTCGGCGGCGGGCGCCGGCACGAGGCCCAGCGCGCGGGCCATGACGTGGAAGATCTCGCTCTGCTCGATCACGCCGCTGATCAGGTTTGCACCGGGACCGGAGGCGAGGGCGGCAACGTCCTCGCCTGCATGCGTTTCCGAATACATCGGCACGAGCGCAGGCTGGCGGAAATCGGGGGAGAGCGTATCGACGCCGGTGAGGTCCTGGCGGGCGCAGTCGAGCGCAGGCTTGCCGTCTGAGCCCGTGCCGGCTTCGCGGCAGGCGCCGGGTCCGTTGGCATAGCCAAGCGTCGTGTACGGAAGCCCGTCAGAGCCGCTCGAGCCGCCTTCGCCGCCAAGGCCGGAGGCGGAGAGGCCGAGGATTGGATTGCCGCGCTGAGCGTAGCCGGCAATCGTCAGCGTGTGCGAATGGTCGGCGGTGACGATGATCAGTGTCTCTTCCGGATTGGTCATCGCGAGCGCGGCGGCGATGGCCGCGTCGAAGGCCATGGTATCCTCAAGGGCGCGGATGGCGTTGCCGCCATGGTGGGCATGGTCGATGCGGCCACCTTCGACCATCAGGACATAACCGTCCGAATCCTGCGAAAGCCGGGAGATCGCTGCGCGGGTCATCTCGGCAATATGGGGCTCGCCGGCCTTGTCCTTCTCGCGGTCGAGTTCGAATTGCATGTGCGCCGGTTCGAACAGGCCAAGGACTTTGGCGGGACCGGAAAAGTCTGCGGCATCGAAGCCGGCCTTGTCGAAGACGAACTTGTGATCGGGAGATTTTCTGGTCCACTCCTCGATCAGGTTGCGCTTGTCGCTACGCTCGCCGGTCTTGTCTTCATATTCCGGATCCGGCGTACCGGTGGGCAGGAATTTCTCGCGGCCGCCGCCGAGGATCACGTCGAAGCTGCCTTCCGGCCATTCGATCAGCTGGCGGGCGATGTCCTTGCAGGTGTCGGACGAGGCGCCTTTCATGTCGGTGTCGGACTCCCAGTTGCGGTGGGGCGATTTGGCATAGGCCGATGCGGGAGTTGCGTGCGTGATGCGGGCGGTCGACACGAGGCCAGTTGCGAGGCCCGCCCGGGCGGCGAGTTCGAACAGGGTTTCGGCGGTGTTGCCCGCGACGCTGGCGCAGTTGCCATAGCTCGCCTTGCTGTTCACGCCGAGGACGCCGGAGAGGGTCTTGATGCCGCTGACCATGGCGACGGCGGTGCCGGCGGAATCGGAGATCTGGAAATTGTGGCTGTAGGTTTTCGACAGAGCCGAGAAGGGCAGGCCGTCCATCGCGAGGTGATAGCTTTCACCGTCAACCCCGGCAGACTGGCCGGCATAGATGCGGGCGGCGGTCATGGTGGAGATGCCCATACCGTCGCCGATGAAGAGGATGACGTTCTTCGCCGGCTTCGCGCCGCGCGCGCCGATGCGGGCGTCCACCGAGGCGGCGGCGGTGGTGTAGTAGGTATCGTCCGCCTGCTGAGGAACCTGCGGGGTGCGGGCAGGCGGGGCGGCGGCCTCCAGAGCGGCGACAGGCTGGTCCGGGGCGGTGGTGCAGCCGGCGAGGAGGGCGAGGGCGAGAAGGGCGAGGCGCATGGGGCTTGGCTCCGGATGGGCAGGGTTCGGGGCTGGTCTAGCCCGCTTTTGTGACAGTTGCGACCCTCTACGTTTCGGCAGCGATGCGGACACGCTGTTTCTGCTGGGCGAGCCAGACGGCGATGAGGATTGCCGCGGCGCCGGCGGCCTGGATTGCGCTGAGGGGCTCCTCGAACAGGCTCCAGGAGATCGCGGCGGCCACGACCGGCTGGGCGAGGACAAGGATGCCCGCGACGGCGGTGTCGGTCGAGCCGAGGCCGGAGATGATCAGGCCTTGCCCCGCCACCTGCACGATGATGGCGAGCGCCAGCGGCACTAGGAAACCGGCGGATGTTTTCGGCATGAAGTCTTCGCCGGAGGCGAGGACGACGAGGAAGGCGAGGCCGCTTTCGAAGACGCTGAGCCAGAACATGGCCTCAAGGCCGCCGAGGGTGCGCCGGGCGAGTTTGGAGAACAGCATGTAGAAGGAGACGAAGACGGCTGCCGCCAGCGCGAAGAGATCGCCGCGCAGGGCGCCGGGGCTGGCCGTGTCGCCGCCAAGCGACAGC
>NZ_JBBEBT010000158.1:0-4386 GCF_040882205.1 Hyphomonas sp. | reverse complement strand
GCTTCATCGGCGGCTTCATCGGCGGCTTCATCGGCGGCTTCATCGGCGCTCAACGTGGTGTTGCGGTCTGCGTCGGCGGAACCGAAATGCGAGGTCAGCGCAGCGGTGAGGTCAGCGGCGGAAATCTGGCCATCGGCGCCTGCGGTTTCAGCTTAGAATTAATCGGCGCGGATTGGTGTCGCGGTAGACGACGACGTCACATCGCCGGCGCCGGGCTCGGCGACCGGGCCGCCCTCGCCGCTCGGGGTGATGCTATTTTCAGCGTGGCCAGGCGCCGGCGCAAGGACGTTGTACTCTTCCATCGAGAGCTGACCGTTATTGTCCTTGTCGGCCAGGGTCATCCTTGCGGTAACGCTATCGGCAATTTCGGCTTTTGCCTGGATCTTGTAGGGGCTGGCAACGGCGCCGTCGATTTGGCCCGCGCTGCCAGACGCTGCGCCGTCCTGCACCCCGGGGGTGGTTTCCGGTGCGCCGGGATCAGTCATGGCGGGCGCGGAGACGTCACCTGGCCTCTCGCCGCGGTCGATTTCCTAATAGGGGGTAGAGTTCGTCATCCGGCAGACAGATGCGATGGACACGGGCAGGGTACGGGTAGGGCTTGGGCGCGCATGGGAAGGTTTCCTTTACGGGAGTGTTGACCTGCAAACGCATTAACCGGGCAACGGGCCCCGGCTTCGCGCAACCCTTGGTCGGGCGTCGCCGCACCGCCGCGCTGGCAAGACCGGGCAGGGCACCCGCGAAGCGCCGAACTTGCCAGCACGCGAACTTGAGGCGGGTAACGCGTCCTGCGGGCCTTCCCCCGGCGCCCCAAAACCGCTAGGCACCCGCCGGAGCGTTGAAATAGCAAGTGAGGCACCCCGTGGGGCCGTTGAGAATTGGAATTGCAGGGCTTGGCCATGTCGGCGCCGGTTTGATCGAACTGGTGCAGCGCCAGGACCGCCTGCGCATGCCTGGACGTGTCGAGATTGCCGGCGTCAGCGCCCGGTCGCAGAGCCGGAACCGGCCCGTGAATACCGAAACCTATGCCTGGTTCGATGACGCCGCGACGCTGGCCGAAGACCCCAATGTCGATGTTTTCGTGGAACTGATCGGCGGATCCGATGGCCCGGCGAAGTTCGCGGTGGAATCCGCCCTGAAGGCCGGCAAGCATGTGGTGACGGCCAACAAGGCGCTGATCGCCAAGCATGGCACGGCGCTCGCCGCGCTGGCAGCCGAAAAGAATGTGGACCTGCTGTTCGAAGCCGCTGTCGCCGGGGGCATTCCGGTCGTCCGTGTGCTGCGCGACAGCCTCGCGGGTACAGAAGTGAAACGCGTCTCGGGGATCCTCAACGGCACCTGCAATTTCATCACGAGCACGATGCTGGAAACTGGCCGCGCCTATGAGGAAGTCCTCGCCGAAGCGCAGAAGCGCGGCTATGCTGAGGCTGATCCGACGCTGGACGTCTCCGGCATGGACGCGGCGCACAAAGCGGCAATCCTTTCGGCTATCGCGTTCTCCGCAGACCTCGATTTTTCCAAGGTAGACGTGCGCGGCATAGAGGAAATCGGCCTTCTGGACCTGCGCCTCGCGGACCGTCTCGGCTTCCGTATCAAGCTGATCGCCGAAGGCGTACTGACCAAGTCCGGGGTCGTCTGCCGCGTCGAGCCGATGGCCCTGCCGCATGAGCATGCGCTGGCCCGCGTTGATGGCTCCCTGAACTCCGTCCGCGTCGAGGCCGACCCGCTGGGTGCGGTTGTGCTCACCGGGCCCGGCGCAGGCTCCGGCCCAACGGCGAGCGCCGTGATGGGCGATGTCGCGAAGCTCTTCCGCCCCGCCATCCGCAACGCCTTCGGCCGCGCCGAGCACCATGTGGCACAGCCTTTCGTGAAAGGCGACGCGTCCGAGATCGCGCCGTTTTTCCTCCGTGTACGGCTGGCTGACAAGCCGGGTACACTCGCCGCCCTCACCGAAGCGTTGGCGGAAGAGGGCGTCTCGGTCGACAAGCTCCTGCAGGACTCCGCCGACGAGAGCGGCGCGAGCCCCGTGGCCGTAATCACCCACCGCTGCCCGCGCGCGCAGATGCAGGCAGCGGTTAACCGTATCGCAAAACTCTCTGTCTCAGTCGAAGATCCGCGCCTCATCCGGATCGAAGCGGCAAGCTAATTGCGTCGCGCACACGTTAACTGTCCCGAATTCCCGACCGTGGAGAAAAACATATGAAAAACAACGTTCTTACGCCGAGCTTGGCAGATGCCATGGTGCGCGTATCTGAACTCGCCGCCATTGCTGCCTCCGGTCATGTGGGCCGGGGCGACGAGAAGAAGGCCGACGCGGCAGCCGTGGACGCGATGCGCTCGGCGTTCAACGCGGTGGATTTCAAGGGCCGCGTCGTGATCGGCGAAGGCGAGCGCGACGAAGCGCCGATGCTCTACATCGGCGAGGAAGTCGGCACCGGTAAAGGCCCGGAAATCGACATCGCGCTGGATCCCCTGGAAGGCACGACGCTGACCGCGAAAGCGATGCCAGACGCCTGCGCCGTGCTTGCTATCGCGCCGCGCGGCGGGCTGCTCTATGCGCCCGACACCTACATGGATAAGATCGCCATCGGCCCGGGCTATGGCGAAGGACTGATCAGCCTCGACGCAACGCCGGCGGAAAATATCAAGGCACTCGCCAAGGCCGCGAAACGCAAGGTGGAGGAGATGACCGTCTGCGTGCTGGACCGCCCGCGCCACCAGGACATCATCGACTCGCTGCGTTCTGCCGGCGCCCGGATCTCGCTGATCACCGACGGCGATGTGGCCGGCGTGATCGCCACCACAGACCCAGCGACCGGCATAGACATGTATGTCGGCCAGGGCGGCGCGCCGGAAGGCGTGCTGGCAGCAGCGGCACTTAAGTGCGTCGGCGGACAGATGTTTGGCCGGCTCGTGTTCCGAAACGATGACGAAAAGAAGCGCGCCGCCAAGACCGGCATAACCGATTTTGGCAAGACCTATTCGCTGAACGAACTCGCCTCCGGCGACACGGTATTCTGCGCCACCGGGGTTACCAATGGCACCATGCTGAACGGCGTCCTCCACAAAGACGGCCGCGTGCACACGCATACGCTGGTGATGACATCCACGGACGGCATGGTTCGCTACGTGCGCAGCTCACGAAAGGTTTAGCCCGCCGAGCCCTTTTCCGACAGGGGAGGGGCTATCGGGCCGGAATTCCCCGATACCCGAACATCGCCGGCTGCAGGCGCTATGCAATGCGGTTTGCGCGGTCCATGAAATAGTCGGTGGCGCCCGGTATAGGCGCGGTGTCGCGCAGGGTCTGCTCGAAAAACCGCGGGCCGAAGCGTGAAGTACCGCCGCTGGATCTGCTGGTGCCTGGCGTCGGCGGGTACCGGCTTGCCGCAATAGCGCCCGGTATTCAGGGCTGGCGAGGCCCGGAAATCCTTAATTGCCGCGAGGTGGGGCGCCCCGTCGGTGATTGGGTTGCTGAAGACCTGGCCGATCAACGGATGCGCGCACGCGCGTACAGAAGGTGTCGACAAGAACCGAGATATCCGCCTCGTCGATGCCCAGCGCAGCGGCCCGGGCGCGGATCCTTTCGCGCCGCTCATCGGCGCTCCGTATGCGGAAATCACACATCTGGATGAATTTGGCGCGGCACGCGGGCAACGCCATACGTAGATTTCAAAAGCACGGATTAAAGCGCCTTCGCCAGCACGATATCGTCGAACAGCCTGTTGCCGACCTGGAACTGGCGCGTACCGATCTGGACGAAGCCGTGGCGATTGTAGAACGCGACTGCGCGGTGATTATCCTGATAGGTGCCAAGCAGCAGGCGCGGGGCGCGGCGTGCGCGGGCATCGTCTATCGCGGCAAGCATCAGGCCCTGGCCGATGCCAGCGCCGTGGAAGCGGGAAAAGGCATAGATGCGCTTGAGCTCTACATCTCCGGGCTGCGGCGCTACCGGCAGATCCGGCGGGCAATTGACGGCGTAGCCTACGGGCGCGCCGGTGGCGCCGTATTCTGCGAGCCAGACGGAACAGGCCGGGTCAGCAAGATATTTTCCGTACACGGCGCTGGAATGCTGGCGCGTGCAGTGAGCAACCATATCCGGGCCGTCGATGATCTCGGTATAGGATTCCAGGAATGTGGCCGCGCCGATATGGCTCAGCGCTTCGGCGTCCTGCGGTTTGGCGCAGCGGATGCGAAATTCAGTCATGGCAGGCGGCGGCTGTGTCTGCGAGCAGGGCGTCGATGGCGGCAATCGCCTGCGGCAGGCGGGCGTCCCATGGGCCGGTGATCAGGACGTAAGGCACAGTCCCGGCGCGGATCAGCTCGAGGAAGCGGACGTGCATCCAGTCACGGATCTTTTCTCCGTCGCGCACGCTGTCCTGCACGAAGGGA
>NZ_JBBEBT010000157.1:0-4407 GCF_040882205.1 Hyphomonas sp. | reverse complement strand
GCAAGGCCTTGCCGGTTCAAGCCCGGCCGCCCGCACGTGTCCAGGCAGGTCCGCAAAATGGATCAATCCGCCAGCCGGATCTTCACTTCGCTCATCAGTGTCCGGTGCACGGGGCATTTGCCGGAAATCTCGATCAGCCTGGCGCGCTGCTCTGCGTCAAGGTCGCCCTCGATTGTGAGGGAAACGGTGAATACGTCGATCTTGCCCTCGCGCGTTTCGCAGTCCGCGCAGTCGGCGGCATGCACCTTGTCATGCTTCACCGACACGGCGATCTGGTCCACTTTCCACTGCTTCCGGTTCGCATACATCCGCATCGTCATCGACTTGCAGGCTGCCAGGCTCGCCGCCAGCAAATCATAGGGCGAAGGCCCCGCGTCCGCGCCGCCAACGTCGACAGGCTCATCCGCCATCAGGGAATGGCGTCCGGAGCGGACAAGGTTCGTGTAAGGACCCTGCCCTGCTTCTTCGGCTACAACGCTGCCCTGGAGGTGGCCCGCCGCTTCCGGCATCGGCATATAGCGCGCGGCCCAGGCCGTGATCACGCTCGCCGCATAGGCCGCGTCTTCCGGCTTGGAGAGGAAATGGTCCGCGCCGTCCAGTGAGACGAAACTCTTCGGATGCTTCGCCGCGCGGTAGATCATCGTCGCATTCTCGATGCCAACCGTCATGTCGCCCGGCGCATGCAGGATGAGCAGCGCCTTGCGCATGCCGGAAATGCGCTGCATCTGAGGCTGGTTGCGAATGTCCTCCAATAACTCGCGGCGCACCGTGAAGATCTTCCCGCCCAGCGCAACGCGCGCCGTTCCTTCCGTCTCGATCTCGGCGACGGCATCCGCAAAGTTTTGCTCGATATGCGCCACATCGGCCGGCGCGCCGATCGCCGCGACCGCCTTCACGTCCGAAATCCGTCCCGCCGCCGCCAGCACGGCCGCGCCTCCAAGGCTGTGGCCTATCAGCAAGGCAGGCGCTCCGCAGGCGGATCGAACATAGTCCGCCGCCGCCACCACATCGTCCACATTGGAGGAGAAAGTCGTATGCTCGAACCTGCCGCCGGAGGCGCCGATCCCCGCAAAGTCAAACCGCAGCACACCGAACCCTTGCGCCGTCAGCGCGCGCGAGACGCGCACCGCCGCCACCGAATCCTTGCTACAGGTGAAACAGTGCGCGAAAATCGCCCAGGCGCGCGGCGTGCCTGCCGGGCGCTCTATCCGCCCGGCGAGTTCCTGTCCGCCGCCGCCCACAAAGGTCACGGTCTCGGTCTTCATTGCGGGTCGATCCTTTGAAAGTTCAGCTTTCGGGCAGCGGCGTGAATTCGGTGATGAATGGCCCTGCCATCCGCCGCCTGGCAACAGGCAGCACCCGGCCAACCTCAAATCCGCCGCCCGGGCCGCGCGAGCGCTTGTCGATGATGAGTTCAATCACGGGTCAGTCCTCTCACGCTCGCATATGGCCGGCATATAGGGGCGACCCTAACGCCAATGAACCTTGCGGCGAGGCTTTTTATATCGGCGCGCCCCTGATAACACCTATGCAGTACTTGTTTCCCACTGAGTTCGGAGCTTCAGACACATGCCCATTTCCGCCCGCTTCCTTCGCGCCGCTGCGAGCGCCGCCATCGCGGCCGGGCTCGCGCTGCCCGCGCTCGCCGAGACCGTTTATGTTCAGGCCGGAAAAGTCCTCGCGGTCCCGGGCGAAGCGCCGCTCGGCCAGACTACGATCGTCATCACCGATGGCAAGATCGTCTCGCTCGAAGCGGGTCTGAAAACGCCGAAAGACAAGACCGTCCGCGTGATCGACCTGAAGGACAGCTATGTCCTGCCGGGCCTGATCGATTCGCATGTGCACCTGACCTCGGATACCGGCGGCATCGCTTCGCAGCTCGAAGACATCACCCTCTCGTCTGCCGCGCAGGCCTTCAATGCCTGGGACAATGGGATGAAAACGCTGCGCGCAGGTTTTACCACCGTGCGCAATCTCGGCGACGGCGATGGCGCGGTGCTCGCGCTTCGTGACGCGGTCAATGACGGCCAGATTTCCGGACCCCGTATCCTCGATGCCGGCGCCTCGATTTCCGGCTCTTCCGGCCACATGGATGGCTCGCTTGGTTACCGCGATGACCTGCGCGCGTATTTCAACGCCGCTGGAAATACCTGCAACGGCGCCGAAGATTGCCGCCGCGCCGTCCGCCTGCAGGTCGCGCGCGGGGCAGACGTGATCAAGTTCGGCGCCACGGGCGGCGTCAACAGCCGCATCGGCGCCGGCCTCGGCGCGCAGATGTTCATGGATGAAGCGGTCGCCATCGTCGAAACGGCGAAGCTGTTCGGCAAGAAGGTTTCCGCCCATGCCCACGGCGCAGACGGTATCCGTCTTGCGCTGGACGCCGGCGTCGATTCCATCGAGCACGGCACCATCCTGGATCCCGAAACCATCGATGCCTTCGTCGCAACGGGCGCCTATTATGTACCAACGCTTTCGACCGTGAACGGATATATCGAGCGCATCAGGAATAACCCGGACTCCTACGAGCCGGATGTCCGTGCCAAGATCGAATGGCGCATTGGCATTACCGGCAAGAGCCTCGAAATCCTCTATGCCAGGGGCGTGAAGATTGCGTTTGGCACTGATGCCGGCGTCTCCAGGCATGGCCGCAATGCTGACGAGTTCGAGCTGATGGTGAAGTTCGGCATGCCGCCAGTCGAAGCGATAAAGGCTGCAACGATCAATGCCGCTGACCTCCTCGGTCTGACCGCCGAAATCGGAACGCTCGAGCCCGGCAAGAGCGCCGATCTCATCGCCGTGAAAGGCGATCCGCTGAAGGATGTGGAGGTCCTGAAAGCTGTTGATTTCGTCATGGTTCGCGGCGAAGTGGCGAAAGAATAGCCGGGTGGCAGACGAGGTGTTGCCGCCGCGCAACACCCCGGTATCCTTAACCCTGCATTGGTGGAGGTTTCATGTGCGCCCGGCGGGGCGGATGCCAGAGAGCTTTCATCAGGGCCGGGAACAAATCCGCGCTGAACGCTTTGACTGGTCAGCGTTCACGTAATCAACGGATCAGGCCCATGCGCATGCGTGCCCTTCTCGCCGGCGCCGCCCTCACGGTTTTCGCCTTACCGGCCTTCCCGGGTCAGGAAGCTGAAGCGCTGACTGCCGCCGCTGCGACCCGGATTTCAGACCCCGTTCGCGGCGCCGCCGCGTTCTCCGAGTCAATCGACGTTCCGGCTGTTGCCCGCTTCACCCTTGGAAAAAATGCCCGCCGGATCAGCGATGACGACAGCCAGCGCTTCGCGGCTGCCTTTGATGGCTTCATCGCAAGCACCTTCCGGAAATACCGCGATGACTTTACCAATGCCGAAGTGGAGGTCATTGGTTCGGTTGACCGGAGCGCGGCGGATTCCATCCCAGAGACGCGCGTCACGCCGCCGGGCAAGGACGAGATGACCGTCCGCTGGCGCGTGATGAAGCGGGACGGAGAATGGCGCGTCGTGGACATCGAAGTCCTGGGCCTCTGGCTGGTCATCGAGCAGCGGGCGCAGATCGCTGCAATTCCCGGCAAGCCGCGTGCCACCATTGACGATGCGATTGGCGCCCTCAGCTCCTGGTTGGACCGTCTGCGGATGGATCAGGCAAAGGCGACGTTCAGCCAGTCAGGCCGGACATAGGTTTCACCGAGATCGCGGGCAACGAGCTTGTGGGCGATTGCGCCGCGATCGACGGTGAGGCCGTTGGCCAGGTGCCGGTCCGCATTGATGGCGGCGCGGGCGCCCTTGTTGGCAATCTGCATCACGAAGGGCAGGGTGGCATTGTTCAGCGCATAAGTTGATGTGCGCGGAACGGCACCCGGCATGTTGGCGACGCAGTAGTGAAGTATTCCGTCCACGTCATAGATCGGGTCTTCGTGGGTCGTGGCGTGGCTGGTTTCAAAACAGCCGCCCTGGTCGATGGCGATATCGACGAGCACGGCGCCCGGCTTCATGGTTTTCAGCTGCGCGCGGCTGATCAGTTTTGGCGCCGAAGCGCCCGGAATGAGAACGGCGCCGATCACGAGGTCGGCGTCCTTGATCGCTTCGGCGAGGGAATGCGCGGTGGAGTACATCGTCTTCAGGCTGCCGCGGAATTGCTCGTCCAGCTGGCCGAGGCGGATATTGTTCCGGTCAAAGACTGTCACATCCGCGCGCATCCCGACCGCGATTTCGGCCGCATGCGTCCCCGAAACGCCGCCGCCGATGATCACGACTTTCGCAGGCGCCACGCCCGGAACGCCGCCGAGGAGAATGCCGCGCCCGCGTTTCGTGCGCATCAGGGCCCAGGCGGCGACCTGCATCGACATCCGGCCGGCGACCTGGCTCATCGGGCGAAGAAGCGGGAGGCCGCCTTCGGAATCGGTGACTGTTTCATAAGCGATGGCGA
>NZ_JBBEBT010000156.1:0-4417 GCF_040882205.1 Hyphomonas sp. | reverse complement strand
TGTCTCTGGTGCGTTAACCGTGCCTGATGAAGACACGGTTCTTCGTCAGGCCGGGTTCAAGGCTGCGCTGTCTGCTGGCGCGCGAGACGACAAAGCCGGGCCGGAAAGGCAGGTTGCGGCATGGCGGCGCCTTGTGTTCAGGGGTGAAGACGGCGACCGGGCGCGGTCAGGCGCCCCCGTTGCCAGCGTTCACGGCCTGCCGGGCAAGGGTCACGGCGCCGATCATGCCAGCATCGTCGCCGAGGGCGGGGCGTTGGATCAGGGTTTCGATGTCGGCGTCAGAAAGTTCGAGGTAGCCGTTGAGGAGCGCGGCGAAGGCGGATCGCACTTTCGGCATCAGGCCATCAGCTTGCATCACGCCCCCGCCGAGAAGGATACGTTCCGGCCGGGCGGTGAGCGTGAGAGCGAGGCAGGCTTGCGCGAGGTAGAAGGCTTCGATGTCCCAGGCCGGATGTTCGCGCGGGAGGATCGCAGGGTCACCATATCGGCGGACAAGCGCGGCCGCGCTTGCAAGGCCTTCAAGGCAGGCGCCGTGAAATGGGCAGACCCCGGCGAAGGCCAGGTCGTCCGGATGCCGTTCAACACGGATGTGGCCGAACTCCGGATGCGTCGGCTTAGACAGGAAACCGCCGGGGCCATAGAGGCCCGCACCGATGCCGGTGCCGATGGTAACATAGGCGGCGGAGCGCATGCCCTTCGCGGCGCCCAGTTCGCGCTCGGCGAGCAGCGCGCCGTTCACGTCCGTATCCAGAACAACCGGCGATCCGAGACCGGTGAAAAAGCGCTGGGTGAGGCGTGTGCCGGACCAGCCGGACTTGGGCGTGGCGAGAAGCGTGCCATAGTCCGGCGAGGCAGGATCCACATCGACCGGGCCAAAGCTGGCGATGCCGAGGCAGGCGAGACGCGCACCACGTTTTGTCAGGCTTTCGCGCAAGAATCCGAGGCAGGCGCCGATAGTGTCTTCAGGCGATGTGACCGGGATGCGGCGCGTATCCAGGAGGTGGCCGGACAGGTCGGCGAGCGCGCACTTGAACGTGGTGCCCCCCGCATCGATGCCGCCGAGCAGGCTGACGGGCGCGGCGCCAGGCGCAACTTGCGTCATTGTTAGCTTTCTCTTGTCGTCGAGCACCCCAGCAGATCCCTTCGCAAGGCGCATCGGTTCCATGCGGCGATTGCCAAACCTTTACGCCAGTCAGTGCAAATCCGCGAGGGCCGGAAACCGCGTTTGCACCGCCTCAGTTGCCGGAGGCCGGGGCGATATCGCCGGGCGAGGCGGCGAGGTGGTTGGTTTGCGCGCGGCCGGAGACGGCGAGCTTGCGGCTGGCATTGGTCAGGTGGAAGCCGATTGCGGGGACGGAAACGGCCATGATCCGGGCGATCTCCTTGTCAGATTTTCCGCCAGCAGCTCACTTCAGGCACTGGATTTCGCGGCCCGTCCGGTCGATCAGTCTCGCCAGTTCCATGATGGCGCCGGGGTCAGAAGATCGCAGTCCGGAAAGCATAGCGATTGGCTCGCCCTATCATTTCTGTCAGCTTGCAGCCGGGACCGCAGCCCGGCTTCTTGAACGCACAAAATCCACGCGGGGAAAAATACCAGACCATGAACCTTGATCTGAAGCAGGCGGATATCGAGTTCCGCGATGAAGTGCGGGCCTTTCTCGCCGCCAACCTGACACCTGACCTCGCGGCAGCCGGCAGACTGGCGACCAGTGTATTCATCGAGCCGGAATATACCCTGCCCTGGCAGCGGATCCTGCATGCGCGCGGCTGGGTCGCGCCGCACTGGCCGACGGAATATGGCGGTACCGGCTGGGACGAGATGCAGCGCTACATCTTCGCCTCCGAATGCGCGCGCGCCGGCGCGCCTGGCCTGTCGCCGATGGGGCTCGGCATGGTCGGCCCATGCATCATCGGATACGGCACGCCGGCGCAGAAAGCGCACTATCTGCCCCGGCTGCTGGCGGGTGAGGACTACTGGTGCCAGGGCTATTCGGAACCGGGCTCGGGCTCCGACCTTGCCTCACTGCAATTGCGCGCAGTGAGCGACGGCGACGACTATGTGCTGAACGGCAGCAAGATATGGACGACGCACGCCCATCATGCGAACAAGATGTTCTGCCTTGTACGGACGGATCCGGACGCAAAGCTCCAGCTCGGCATCACATTCCTGCTGCTGGACATGAAGACGCCGGGAATCAAGGTCGACCCGATCATCACGCTGGCGGGCGAGCATGAGCTGAACCAGGTTTTCTTCGACGAAGTGCGCGTGCCGAGGAGTGGGCGCCTCGGCAAAGAAAATGACGGCTGGTCGGTGGCGAAGTACCTGCTCGAGTTCGAGCGGGGCGGCGGATCGTCGGCGGGGCTGGAAGGCGTGCTGCGGCGACTGCACCGGCATGTGATGGAGGACGGCGGCGCCGACCTCGGCCTGATCCGCCGGCTCGGCGAAGTTTCGATGAAACTGGAAGCCATCAAGATCACTGAGCAACGCGTGCTGTCAGAACTGACGAGCGGCCAGCCGCCGGGGCCGGCGGGATCAATGCTGAAGGTGCAGCGCACCGAGCTTATGCAGTCCGTGGATACGCTGGGAATCGAGGCGCTCGGCAGCTTTGCCGCGCCCTACCAGCCGGACGCCTGGCAGCCGGGTGCGAATGCGGCGGTACTGGGACCAGAGGCGCTGGTGACCGGGATGGCGCGCTACCTGAACAACCGGGCGGGCTCGATCTATGGCGGCTCGAACGAGGTCCAGCGCAACATTATGGCGAAGGCCGTTCTGGGGCTCTGACAGCCCCGTGCTCGCCTGGCAGGAAAACCCGGCAATCAGAATCTGACGCACGCGTACGACCTCCAGCAGGTCACCTCGAACGCCAACGTCGGGCTGCACTTTGCGGGCCGCCCGCGCACCTATGGCATGACGCTGAGCGACCGCTGCTGATAAAGAAGCGTTTCCTTCCGGAAACCGGCCGCGGCAGGCGACCGCCACGGCTCTATTTTTGTTCATATTTCTGGAGACCCCTCGCCTGACAGGCGACCGGCAGGGTTCTTGCACCTCGAGTGTCCAGCCCCTGTCCGGAGGCCATCCACATGCTGCGTCAGATATTGCCCGCTGTTGCCCTGATGGGCGTTGCCCTGACGGCCGCCTGCGCCCAGACCCCCGAAATTCCGCTGTCCGCGCTGCCCGTTGCGTCCGAGCCGGCGCCGGGTTGGCGACCGTTCGCGCCAGATAGCCCCTGGAACACCAAAGTCGCGGCAGACGCCCAGATTGACCCGAATTCGGACATCCTGCTGGCTGATCTTGGCAAGAGCGGACCGTTCTATGTTAATATAGCTGATTGGTCGGTACTGGTTAAATACTTCGATTCCGCGAAAGCACCGAAGCGCACGGTCCGCCCACTTTACGCAGGCCGCCATGGTCCGGGCTTTGGCCCCCTCGAGCAGGTTCCGATCCCGGCAGACGCCCTGGATCCGGAGACCCCGGCTTCGCAGAGCACCTATCTCACGCTGGTCGACCCGGTGCGCAATCTTGCCTGGGACATGCGCCAGTCCGGCCAATCGCCTGATGGCTCCTGGCATGCCGGTTTCGGCGCGGCCGTTGACCTGTCGGGCACCGGCGTATCGATCCCCTGGATGAAGGCGGAACGCGGCGACCTGTCGGCCGGCGCCCGCCCTTCCGGCGTGCCGTTGATGGCCGGCCTGATCCGCGTGGACGACGTGAAAGCAGGCCGCATCGATCATGCGCTCGCGTTTGCCACCCCGCTTCCCATGACGGGCAGGTTCGTGCCACCCGCAAGCACAGACCTGAGCGCCGAGGCCCATGGAAGCAAGCGCTATGCAGGCCTTCCGATGGGTGCGCGCATCCAGCTGAACCCGGCCTATGACATCGACAACACGCTGCTCTCGCCGGGCGCAAGGGTCGTCGCGCGTGCACTTCAGGAATACGGCGCGATCCTGGTGGACGAAGCCGGCGCAAACGTCCTGTACGCTGAAAGCGGGCCAGAGCAGGTTGCGGCCTGGGAAGGCGTGCTGGCGCCAGGCGACCTGCAGATGCTTCTGACGCCGGAATTCATTGCACTGAACTTCCGCGTCATCGAGAGCGGCGAGCCCCTGCCCGGCATCCCGAGCGCCTACAACTAGGCACGCTCAGCTCGGCAGCGACGTGTCATAAGGACTGTCGAGGGAGAAGGCGGGGATGACCGCGACCATCTCCTCGCCGTTCTCGCCGACCAGATCATAGGTGCCGCTCATCAGGCCCGAGGGCGTAGCCAGCGGCGTGCCGGAAGAATAGTTGAACCGCTCTCCGGGACCGAGGGTCGGCGTCTGACCGACCACGCCGTCACCGTCGACCGCCAGCATCCGGCCTGCCGCATCCACGATCTGCCAATGGCGGCGCGCGATGGTCCAGGTCCGGTCGCTCTCGTTG
>NZ_JBBEBT010000155.1:0-28531 GCF_040882205.1 Hyphomonas sp. | reverse complement strand
CGAGGCGAGGCGCTCATCGATGGCGCGCTTGTCGAGCTTGGAGGGCTCGCCATACTCCAGGAAGCCATCGACGAAGAGGCGCAGACCCTTATGGGTAGGGGCGCGTCCTGCGGACACATGGGGTGCGTCGAGCAGGCCAAGCTCGGTCAGGTCGGCCATCACGTTGCGGATCGAGGCGGGCGACAGCTGGATGCCGCCTTTCGACAGAGTGCGCGAGCCGACCGGTTCGCCGGTGGTCAGGTAGCCCTCGACGATTTCCCGGAATATGTCGCGGGAGCGCTGGTCGAGGCGCTGCATCAGGGAATTTGTCTCGAACCGCTCAGCCATGAGACTGGATTAGGCAGCAGATGGCCGGTGTTCAATAGGCGTTCAGACAGTCAGGCCCGTCCCGTCGTCCCGGTTGGAGGCGCTTTTCCAGGTAAACAAGGCGCAGACGACCGAGATCAGAGCGGCTGCGCCGACCAACCCGGTCAACTGAAGGGCTAGCCAGATGCCGTTGAAAAGGAAGGCGCCGGCAATGCCAAAAGCGCCGGCCGCCGTGAAGAGGGGTCCCGCGACCCGGTGGGTCTTCTCCCAGGCGATGTCTGAGGACAGCGTCCAGGGCGTGCGTACGCCGAACATGAAGCCCGAACGGGTTTTTGGCAGGTAGTTGCCGATGACGATCATCAGGGCGCCGCACCCGGCGATGACATAGCGCTCGGCGTCGTTGGGCACATGCGCCTCGCCGGCAGACTGCAGCCTGGCGACGCAGATACCGGCATGGATCAGCGACAGCAGCACCAATGCGGCGATCCGGGTGGCGAGATAGGCCTTCCGGACAGACTCCAGATTACCCTTGCGCGGGTCAACCTGCGGCACGACCGTCAGGATCAGGCCGATGAGGAATACCGCGCCGGGCATTGGCAGGAGGTAGGTCGAGACAGCGCCTTTCCGGGCGAACCGATCAGGGCGTCCGCCGGTGCCTCAGTGGACCGGCATGTCTCCGGAGACGGGAAGGGTGTTCCAGGTGTAGAGCGCGGTGGCGCCGGTCAGTATCAAGGCAATCGCGGTCCAGGTCAGTCCGGTGCGGATAAAGGGTTTCATTCGTCCGCATCCTTCAGGGTGTCATCGCCGGTGTCGCGGCCGATCAGGCCGATCAGGCCGATCAGGCCGAGCAGCGCGGAGGCCGCGTCTTCAAGGACGCTGGTGTTGACGCGGTAGAGGATCTGGTTGCCCTGCCGCTCGGCGGAGATCAGGTCAGCGTCCTTGAGCACGGCGAGATGCCGGCTCATGGTCGGCCAGCTGGGGACCTTGCCGCAGCAACGTAAGCAGCTGGCGGCGGGCCGGATGGGCCAGGGCCTTAAAAACACTGTTTTCCATATCTGCTAATTAGCTATTTCGCTAATTAAAGGCATGCCTGTTCTCTATTTTGGCTAAACAGCGTCAGTTCAGGCCTTCGATCTGGCCGCCGGCATTCAGGTGCATGCCCTCGGCGGCGGGGTGCCGGGGCAGGCCCGGCATGGTCATGATGTCCCCGCAGATCGCCACCACGAAGCCGGCGCCGGCGGCAAGGCGCACTTCGCGAAGGTGCACGACATGGTCCTCCGGCGCGCCAAGGAGGCCGGGGTCGGTGGAGAAGCTGTACTGCGTCTTCGCCATGCAGACCGGCAGGTTGCCGAACCCGGCTGCTTCCCAGGCGGCCAGTTGATTGCGAACGGCACGGGTCGTGTCGACGCGCTGGGCCCGGTAGATGCGGCGCGCCACCGTTTCGATCTTGGCGAACAGTGGCATGTCATCCGGGTACAGAAGGGAGAAGGGCTCCCGGCGCTGCGCTGTCACTTCGGTGACCGCGCCCGCCAGCGCTTCGGCCCCGCGCCCGCCTTGGGCCCAGTGAGTGCAGACTGCAACTTGCACGTCGAGCTTGGCGCAATAGGCTTCAATAGAGCTGATCTCGGCTGACGTGTCGGTGGTGAACCGGTTGATGGCCACGACAACCGGCAGGCCGAAGAGGCGCAGGTTCTCGATATGCCGGCCGAGATTGGCGAGGCCGGACTCCAGCGCGCGGTAGCTGACAGCCGCAAGGTCTTCCTTCGCCAAGCCGCCGTGCATCTTCAGTGCACGGACGGTTGCCACCAGCACGGCGGCGTCCGGCACGATGCTTGCCTGCCGGCATTTGATATTGAGGAATTTTTCGGCGCCGAGGTCGGCGCCGAAGCCGGCTTCGGTGACGACGTAATCGGCCATTTGCAGTGCGGCGCGCGTGGCAATAACGGAGTTGCAGCCATGCGCGATATTTGCGAACGGGCCGCCATGGATGAAGGCGGGATTGTTTTCCAGCGTCTGCACGAGGTTCGGCTGCATCGCATCCTTCAGCAGCACCATCATCGCGCCGACGGCCTTTATGTCGGCAGCGGTGACGGCGACGCGTTCGCGCGTATAGCCGATGATGATGCGCGAGAGGCGCGCTTCAAGGTCGGCCGCGTCGCGCGCGAGGCAGACGATTGCCATGATTTCGGATGCGACCGTGATGTCGAAACCGGTTTCGGTTGGCGCGCCATTGCCCGGGCCGCCAAGGCCGGAGACGACATTCCTCAGACTGCGGTCATTCATGTCCATGACGCGCCGCCAGGTGACGCGCACCGGGTCGAGGCGCGGTTCATGGTTCCAGTGAATATGGTTGTCGATCATCGCGGCCAGCAGGTTGTGCGCCGCGGTGATGGCATGGAAGTCGCCGGTGAAGTGGAGGTTGATCTCGTCCATCGGTACGACCTGCGAGAGGCCGCCGCCCGTAGCGCCGCCCTTCATGCCGAAGCAGGGGCCGAGCGAAGGTTCGCGCAGGCAGAGCAGCGTTTTCTTGCCGATCCGGTTCAGCGCGTCGGCGAGGCCGACCGATGTCGTCGTCTTGCCTTCGCCGGCGGCGGTCGGGCTGATCGCCGTGACGAGGATCAGCTTGCCGATGTTGTGCGGGTCCAGGCTGCGGATATGGCGCGCCGAGACCTTTGCCTTGTCGTGGCCATAGGGGATGATGTCCTCGGCCGGAATGCCGAGGCGGGCGGCGATCTCCCCGATCGGGCGTTTCTTCGCCATGCGCGCAATTTCGATGTCACTTGCCATGTCGGCCCAAACTCCCCCGGCGTATCCTTTACGGTGGACACGACCTTCAAAACCCGCAAATCAGGCCGCAACCTAGAAGGATTCCGCTGAATGCCCACCCTTGTCCGCCCGTCCGGCCGCGCTTTCGATGAATTGCGCACCATCTCGCTCGAAACCGGGGTCACCCGCTATGCCGAAGGTTCCTGCCTCGCAAAGTTCGGCAATACCCATGTCCTGTGCACGGCCAGCTGGGAAAAGGGCGTGCCGGGCTGGATGAAAGGCAAGGGGGCCGGCTGGGTCACCGGCGAGTACGGCATGCTGCCGCGCGCCACCCACACGCGGGGCCGGCGTGAGGCGGCGCAGGGAAAGCAGTCTGGCCGCACGCAGGAAATCCAGCGCCTGATCGGCCGCTCGATGCGCTCGGTCATTGATCTTGCAGCGCTCGGCGAGAACACCATTACCATCGACTGCGATGTGGTTCAGGCCGATGGCGGCACGCGCACGGCCTCTATCACCGGCGGCTTCGTTGCGCTCGCCATTGCCTGCCGCTACCTGCTGACCGAAGGTGTCATCAAGGCGAGCCCGGTGCAGAAGCAGGCGGCGGCGATCTCCGTCGGCCTGTTCCAGAACCATCCCGTGCTCGATGTGGACTATCCGGAGGACTCCACCGGTGAGGCGGACATGAATGTCGTGATGAGTTCGGATGGCGGTTTCATCGAAGTGCAGGGCACCGGCGAGGCGCGTCCCATGACGCGCCCCGAAGTCGAAGCGATGATCGTGCTGGCGCAGAAGGGCTGCAACGAGCTCTTCGCGGTGCAGCGCGCTGCTATCGGTTAGCCTATTCGGCGGCTGGCTTCACCGCCGTCCAGGTAACATCGCGCCCATAAAGGGGGACAGTCGAGAGGCTCATCTTCGCGGAGCCATCCACGAGGGTACGGCTGAACGAGACATACATCAGGCTGTTACTGCTGGCGTCGTAAATGCGGCGCACGGCAAGCTGCTTGAAGACGAGGCTCTGGCTCTGGTCGAAGACTTCCTCGCCGGACTTGTCGAAGTCGATCTTACCGACGCAAATCGGACCGGACTGGAGACAGGAGATCGAGGAGTTCGATGGGTTCTCAAACCAGTTGCCCTTGCCGAGCCTGTCCCAGACGCCGCGGTCGAAATGCGCGAGGTGGCAAACGACGCCGGCGACTTTCGGGTCTTGCAGCTGATCAATCTTGATCTCGTTGCCAGTCCAGTCGTTCTTGAATTCGCCGACTTCATTGCCGCCGCCGCACGCGGCCAGCAGGCATGACAAAGCGAGCGCGGAGACGCCAGTCAGCAGCTTCATCGCAATCCAACGCGCCCGAAAGCCATCGGTTCCCGGCGCGTCGATGTTGATTTTCGGTGGGTTTCAGCCGACCGAGCGTAAAGGAGCAGGCGCGTCCCACTGGACAATGCGATCGGCCTCGTCGGCGCGAAATCCGAAGATATGTTTCGGCAGTTCCGCGCGGTCGCTGGCTGCGTAATCGGTCAGCGAGCGCATCTGCCGGTCCAGCAGGCGGTAGAGCACGGCGCGGTCCAGGGGGGCGCGAGATGCGATTCAAAGAGGTCGCCCATAGCGGCCTCCGCGGCGAGATGGCGTTCAGCCGGGCCGCCAAGCGCGGCCGAGGCGTAGAGCCGCAGGCGCGGCAGGTCTTCGTTGATGATGCGTATCCAGTTCATGGGCGGGCAAGTAACCCTTGCGGGAACCTCCCTTGCCACGGGAATCCATGACACCGGTCGCTTTATCTCTGCGGCATCCTGTCCGTCAGGTGACCAGGCCGAGGGCAAGCCCCCGAAGGCCCGCAGTTACGCGGTCGTGTGCGTCCAGCGGTCCCATCTTCTCGACCTGCGACCACCAGAAGGGCAAGGTCCGGCGCGCCGCAACCCGGGGCAGGGGGTCGGTGTGGATCAAATCTGCATTCCGTCAGGTCTCGGCCCGGTCGGCTGGCCAGCCGAAATTGTAGACCTGGACAAGCGGACCGAAGTCGACCGCGCCGACCGGCGGGTAGTGATCATAGCTCAGCATCTTGATGCGAGCGCTGGCGGCAGAGGGTTCCATCGCAAACTGGATCTGCGGCAATTCCTGCGCTGTATTCACCGCGCGGCGAGGCCGCCCAGGGGCAGTGATTTCCTGTTCCGGTGGCGGGGCCATCGGTGCCTCCGGGGCAATTTCGTTACTCTGGGAGGGTGCCCCGATTTCTCCGCAAGAGGAAGGACTATTCGGCCGCGACGCGGCGCTGGCCCTCTTCATTTTCGGCATCGAAGACGAGTATGTCACCAGGCTGACACTTCAGTTCGCGGCAGAGTGCTTCGAGTGTGGAGAAGCGGATGGCCTTGGCTTTGCCGGTCTTGAGAATCGACAGGTTTGCGAGGGTGACGCCAACACGTTCCGACAATTCCGTCAGGGACATGCGTCGCTCCAGGAGCACACGGTCGAGGGTCACGCGGATGGTCATTTCGTTATGGCGCTCCTCAGATCGTCATTTTTTCTTCATCGCGCAGGCGGGTGCCTTCACGGAAAACTTGGGAAAGCACGAACAGCGCGGCAACCGAGATCCACAGTATGAACTGTGTCGACAGGCGCGGCGGTTCGTCGCCTACGAGTGTCGGTACGGTGCTGACAACGAGTATGGTCACCACACGCAGAAGTTCCATCGCCGCGATCGCAATGCCGATGCGCGACAGGCGGCGTGCATTCTCCGGAACAAACGGGTCGCCATCGGCCAAGGTTAGCAGGATTCGGCGAAGCTGAAGGCAGATGTAGATTACGCCCGGCACGATTACGAGCAGGCCGACGAGCCCGATCACGAGCTGGCCGGGCATCACGCCTTCGGCCAGCGCCTTGATTCCGGAAATTTCGGTTGCCCCGCCTGAGAGGCTCGCCGTCAGGCCGATGGCGAGGACCGGGACGCCCACCACGCCCATGGCGCCCACGATCCACATGGCGACCGTGACCAGCACAGTCATGATTTCGGCCATGGAATTGCGTCCGGTGTGCGCCATACCTAGTCTTTTCACCCTCTGTCCTTGATGATCTATGAAGCGAGACTTTGCCAGCGCGTTGTCCCATTATTACCGAATAACGATATATGAGTTCGCGTACAACGCAAGAATGGAGCCAGTATGGCAGTGAATCACGCCGAATCGCCCCCCCGGCTCGTTCCTGGACGCCTTCTGGCGGCCACGCACAACAAGGGCAAGGTCGAAGAATTGAAGGCCCTGTTCGAACCGCATGGGTTCAATGTGGTTTCGGCCCTCGATCTCGGGCTCGAAGAACCTGAGGAAACGGAGGCGACTTTTACCGGTAATGCCCTCTTGAAGGCCCGCGCGGCTATGCGGGCCTGCGGCCTGCCGGCGCTGTCGGACGATTCCGGGCTGGCGGTCACAGCGCTCGGCGGTGAGCCGGGTATCTATTCCGCGCGCTGGGCCGGCGAGCCGCGTGACTTCTACCGCGCCATGCAGCGCGTTGAAGACGCCCTGAAAGCCAGCGGGTCTGCCGACCGGTCTGCGAAGTTCGTCTGCGCCCTGGCGGTCGTCTGGCCAGACGGGCAGGAGGCTGTGTTTGAAGGCGAGGTGCATGGCCAGCTGGTCTGGCCTCCGCGGGGTGACCGGGGCTTCGGCTATGATCCAGTCTTCGTGGCGACCGGCGAGACGATTACCTTCGGCGAGATGGACCCCGAACGGAAACACGCGATGAGCCACCGGGCGGAAGCCGTGAAGAAACTTCGCGCGACGCTGCTTGCGTGACCCTCACGCCAGCCCCCTTCGGTCCGCATTTCGGATTCGGCCTCTACGTTCATTGGCCGTACTGCACGCGCATCTGCCCGTATTGCGATTTCAACGTCTATGCCGCTAAGGACCGCGCCAGCGGGCCGCTCATCGAAGCGATCGCCGCCGACATTGCCGCCCACCGCCCGCGCATGCCGCAGCACGGCCGGCTGGATACGATCTATTTCGGCGGCGGCACGCCGGCGTTGCTGCGCCCGGATGAGCTCGGCAGGATCCTGCTCGCGGCGTCCGAGACGTTCGGCATCAAAAACGGCGCGGAGATCACGCTCGAAGCGAACCCCAATAACGTGCTGCGCGCCGACCTCGCCGGCCTGCAGCGGGCTGGGGTGACGCGGCTGTCGATCGGTGTGCAGTCGCTGCGCGATTCCGCGCTGGCTTTCCTCGGGCGCGACCATGATGCGACGTCGGCCGCCAAGGCGGTGGAACGTGCACTGAAGGTCTTTGACTCGGTGTCGATCGATCTCATCTATGCCCGTCCTGGCCAGAGCCCGGCGAGCTGGGAAGCCGAACTCGGCGACGCGCTGGCGCTCGGCGCGCCGCACCTTTCCCTTTATGAGCTGACCTTCGAGCCAAAGACCCCGTTCGGTCTTGCGGCCCAGCGCGGTGACATTTCGCCGATGGGGGATGATCCCCAGGCAGACCTCTATGAGCTGACGCAGGCGGTCACTTCGGCGGCGGGCATGCCCGCTTACGAAGTCTCGAACCATGCTGCCTCTCCGGAGCACCAGTCCCGGCATAACCTGATCTACTGGCGCGGCGGGGACTGGGTCGGTGTTGGCCCCGGCGCACATGGCCGGCTGTCGGTCGGCGGCGGGCGCTATGCGAGCGAGGCGGAGCGCCGGCCCGAAGCCTACATCGCGAATGTGCAGGCGCTGCAGAGCGGTTGGGGGGATGCGGCGCGGCTAGAGCCGCTGGACATCGCGCGCGAACTGCTCGCGATGGGCCTGCGGACGGCCGAAGGCGTGGACCTGCGCCGCGTGGAAACCGTCTCCGGCCAGCCGGTGGCGCGCGATAAGATTGCGGTCTTTGTAGAGAAAGGCTGGGCCGAAGTGGTGGGCGCTGAGCTGCGACTGACACCGGGCGGGCGGCTGCTGGCGGACGCGATCACGGCGGCGCTCAGCCCCTGATCTCAGGCGCGCGGATGGGCGGCGGCGTGCACAGCGCGCAGACGGCTTGAATCAACGCCCGTATAGACCTGCGTCGTCGAGAGAGAGGCGTGCCCCAGCAATGTCTGGATGGCCCGAAGGTCGGCGCCGTTTGACAGGAGATGCGTCGCGAAGGAGTGGCGCAGGGCATGCGGCGTTGCGGTTTCCGGCAGGCCGAGCAGGCCGCGCAGCATCTGCATACGGCCCTGGATGATACGTGGACTGAGTGGCCCGCCCTTGGCGCCCCGGAACAAGACGCCGCTCTTTGTCAGCGCATAGGGGCAGAGCCGCGCATAATGATTGATCGCCTCGCGCACCGGCGCAAGCAGCGGCACGAGGCGCACCTTGCCGCCTTTGCCTGAAACGCGAAGGCGCTCCGGCGCCGGGACATCGACGCCCGTCAGACCGAGAGCTTCCGAGATCCGCAGGCCCGAGCCGTAGAGCAGCGACAGAACGGCCAGATCCCGCGCGGCGATCCAGGGCTCGGCGTCCGGTTCGGTCTCGGCCTCGTGCAGGATGTCCTTCGCCGCCTCGATAGAGACCGGCCGGGGCAGGCGCGGCGCGCGGCGGGGCCCTTGCAGGTAGCCGATCTCGGCATTCTCCAGTCCGTGCGCGCGGCTCATCCAGCGGTAAAGCGCCTTGATCGAAGAGAGCAGGCGGGCAATCGAGGCATCTGCCAGCCCGTCACGGCGGCGTGCCGCGAGATAAGCGCGGATGTCGCGCGCTTTCAGGCCCGACAGAGCCTTCAGGGTCGGCTCATGCCCGAGATGCCCGCGCAGGAAGCCGAAGAAGGCCGAAAGATCCGAACCATAGGCATCGACCGTTTTGGCGGCCATCCGGCGCTCATTGGCAAGATGCGAGAGAAAGGCGGGCAGCACGTCCATCAGGCCATGATGCCGCGCCGGGCTTAAGGGCGTGTTACGCCAGGGTTCAGGGCTCAGTGCCGTCCCAGTCGATCACCCAGTCGATTTCATCTTCCTCGAAGACCGTGTCTTCCGAGACCGTCCGCCCCCGGATGGAATGGCCGGTCTCATGGATGCGCTGTCGGTCTCCGCAGATCAGGTGGTGCCAGTCCGGCAGGTCCTTGCGCTCATGCACCAGACGGTAGGCGCAGGTGCGCGGGAGCCAGTCCACCGTGCGAACGATCTCGGGCGTCAGCTGCACGCAGTCCGGCACATGCTTGCGGCGGTTGGTATAGTCCGAGCACTGGCATGTGCTGCCGTCAAACAGGCGGCAGTGCAGGCGCGTATAGGCGAGCTCCTTGGTATCCTCGTCCTCAAGCTTGACGACACAGCATTTGCCACAGCCATCACAGAGCGATTCCCACTCCGCGCCGTCCATCTGGTCGAGCATTTTGGTCTTCCAGAACGGGAGGTCGGTCATGCGAGCAATTTTGCCCAAACCGGTGACTTGTCAATCAGCGCGCTGGCGAACCAGCAGGAAGAGGAGACAGTCTCGCCATCTGCGATGATATCTTCCATCGCCCGCGTCACCAGCCGCCTTCCCAGCCCCTGGCCGCCGAGGGCATCTGGCACAATCGTGTGCGTGATGCGGCGATGGCCGGGCTTTGATCGTTGATAGGTGAGGTAGGCCTCGACGCCGTCAATCACAAGGCTGTAGCGACGGCGCGCGGCGTCATGCTTGATCGTATCGGTCACGCCAGTACATCCTGCCATTCAGGATGCTTGCCAATCTGCGCCTTCGCAAAGGGGCAGAGCGGGATGATCTTGATGCCGGCGGCGCACTGCACGAGCGCCTGCCCGGCGCCTTTGCCGCGCAGGGCGTCCGGCACGCCGGTGTGATCAATGATAATACGCGTGGTGCCCGCCCTGGAATAGGTCATCCCGGCGGTCTGGCCGTCGATCGTGGTGAGGTAGCGGCCACCGCCTTTGCCGTCTTCGCGGGTGACAAAAATGTCGCTCATGCCCTTTTCCTTGCGTGTCGGTTCACGCCGGAAAGTGGAGGCCGGGCGGGGAAAGCGCAATGGCTTGCCCGCGATAGCGTTTATGCGAGGCAAGGGCCCCAGCCCCGGTCGCCCGCCCTCATTTACTTGCGGTAGTCGTCTTTCCGGTTGTCTTCCTTGCGGACAGCGTCCTTGACGTCGCCGACTTTCTTGCGGATTTCGCCTTCGGCCTGGTTCAGCTTGCCTTCGGCTTCCATCTTCTTGTTGCCGGTCAGTTTGCCGGCGCCTTCTTTGACGTGGCCTTCAGCCTTTTTGGCTTCGCCCTTCAGATGTTCCTTGTCCATTTGGAAAGTTCCTTTCAGTTGCGCCGCATGTTTGCGGACACTCAAACAACGCGAACACGCCGGAGGGGTTCCGCGCATGACCCTTCTCAAGACAGCTCCGGCGGGTTACTTCGGCGCAATGCCCCGCCTCCTCCTGCACCCCGAACTCGACTGGACGGCAGACGGCGCGCCCCACGCGCGCCGGCACGGCGATGTATACTTCTCAGCGCAGGACGGGCTCGCCGAAACCCGCACGGTTTTCCTTAAGGGATGCGGTTTGCCGGAGGCCTGGGCGGGGCGGGACCGGTTCAGCGTGGCCGAGACCGGCTTCGGATCGGGGCTGAACTTCCTCGCGCTCTGGCAGCTCTGGCGCAAGCATCGCCCGTCGCCGGGCGCGCAGCTCACCTTCGTCAGCTTCGAAGCCTATCCGCTCCGGCAGGGCGACGCGCGGCGCGCGCTGTCGGCCTGGCCTGAACTCGCGGAAAGCGCGGGCGCGCTCGCGGACCAGTGGCCGGCGCCAGTGCGCGGTACACGGAGCATCGCATTCGCTGACGGCGTCCGCCTGATCCTGTATCTCGGCGGTATCGCAGAGATGCTGCCGCAAACTGCGTTCAAGGCGGATGCCTGGTTCCTCGACGGGTTCAGTCCCGCCAGGAACCAAGACATGTGGGACGCATGGATCTATCCCGAGATCGCCGCGCGGTCAGCGCCGGGCGCCCGGCTTGGCACGTTCACGGTGGCCGGCGCCGTGCGGCGCGGGCTGACGGAAGCAGGGTTCGAGGTGTCGAAGGCCGAAGGACATGGCCGCAAGCGTGAGAGAACTGAAGCGCGCCTGGTGCAGGCGCTCCCGGTAGCCGCAGACGCCTTCGGCCTGCGCAGCCCCCGGCAGGCCCCGCGCCGGGCGGCGATTCTGGGCGCCGGTATTGCAGGGGCAACACTGGCGCGCGCCCTCACGGCGCTGGGGATCGAAACAGACGTGTTTGATCCCGCCACCGGCCCGGCGGCCGGCGCCAGTGGCAATCCGCTCGCGCTGCTGATGCCGCGTCTCGATGCGGGCGACACCGCCGAGGCGGGCCTGCTGCTGGACGCCTATCTCACAGCCCGCGCGGCCTATGGCGGGCTCCCGGAAGCAGCGTATGCGGATGTTCTGCAATCCCCGCGTAATCCGGCCGAGGCCGCTCGCTTCGAGAAGCTGCTTGCCGATCCGCCGTTGCCGCTTGAGGATCTCGAGGCCGTTCGCGGGGGCGGGCTGCTGCACAAGCGCGCGCTGATCCTGCGTCCGGCCGCGCTGGTCGCACACCTCCTTGAGGGCGTCACCTGTCATTTCGGAACAGCTCCGTCTGTCTCTCTGGCGGACCGCTCCGTCGACGGACGAACCTATGATGCAGTCATTCTTGCGAATGGTATGGCTGCGGCGGCGCTTTTGCCGGGCTTGCCGCTGGAGGCACGTCTCGGTCAGGTCGATTTCCTTGAAACGGGTGTTGAGGCGCCGGCGTCTGCCCTTGCTTCGGGCAGCTACGCGCTGGCGCTGGGGCGCGGGCGTCTGTGGGGTGCGACTTTCGAGCCGTCCGGCGCAGACTTCGCGCCTGCCGGAAAGCCATCGGCGCGCGCCGAAAATCTCGCCGGGGTCGAGCGTCTGTCGCCCTACTGGGTGCGCGATGCGCAGGAAGGCCCGATCACGTCGCGGGCAAGCCTGCGCGCCACGACGCCGGACCGCCTGCCACTGATCGGCGCCGTGCCGGACCACGCGGCAGCATTGGACGTGTTCTCGCCGATGAAAAAGGGGCGGGCCGTGGATGCGCACGCCCCTATCATGCCGGGTGTTTATGTGGCCGGTGGCTACGGCGCGCGGGGTTTCACCTGGGCCCCGTGGGCAGCTGGTGTGCTGGCGGCACGGTTGGCCGGCTTACCCGCGCCGGCGACGCTGCCGGCACTTCGCGCGGTAAGCCCGATGCGCTTTGTCTTCCGCGCCCTGCGGCGCGCCTGACCTGGCTCAGGGCGCCCGTACGAAGGAAACGACGAGGCCGTCTTCGTGCTGCGACTGGACGCTCAGCAGCACTTCGCCAAGCTGCATCGACAGGCCGCCCTGAAAGTGCGTGAAGGTGAGCGCCGCAACCAGAACCGCCAGCGCAAGCGCGCCGAGCAGCGGGTTGTTGCGTAGAAGTGTCCCCTTGGTCATTGGTCCGGTCCTTGGTCGGAAAGTCGCTGGTTGGGAATGGCGGGACGGTCAGGTGTCAGTTGCCCTTTTCGAGATCCTTGAACTCCTGGCGCAGGCGCCATTCGTCCGAGGTCACGGTGCGTTCGATGGTCTTCAGCCGCTCTTCGAGGTCCATGAAGGAGTACTTGATGGTCCCGAAGGTGGCGCGCGGACGGTCCGAGACACCGCGCCAGAACGCGTCTTCCTCGGCGGAGAAGTTGCCATAGCCGATTGGCGCGCGGGGCGTGATCAGGCAGATCACGATGTAAGCGACAATCGCGACGGGCCCCATCATGAACATTGTGAGCAGGACCGTCAGGATACGGACGAGAATGGGTTCCCAGCCGAAGCGTTCTGCAATGCCACCGCAGACACCGGCGATGACACTGTCATTGCGCGAGCGGAAGAAGCGCCTGGGGTTACGCGAGCTGTAGGGGTCGTAGGAATGGGACAAGGGATCATGTCTCCTTATTCGTCGAAAGTGGAGCGGGACGGGCGAGGCGGACGGCGCGGGGCGTCCGCCTCGGTTTTCTCAAGAAGGGCTTCGAGGGACTCGATACGCCGTTCCATCGCCTTGGCGGAGCGCCAGAGGTCTTCGAGCATCCGTTCATCGTCTGGCTGCAGCGTTTTCTGCCGGCGCCACATGGTGACGTAGTGCAGGATCATGCCCGGCAAGACGATGAAGAGGGCAACCGTGCCGACAATGGCAATCAGCGCGATGGAGGCTTCGTCCATCAGGCCCCTCCCTCAAACTTGCGGCGGGCAATGGCGCGGCTTTCCGCGATCAGGCCCGGAGCGCAGATGAGGGCGAGCACGCCGATCAGCACAGAAACAGACATCGGCATCGATCAGCCCTCCGCTTTCTTCGAGGCCGAGCGGCCCCTGCGGGCCTTCAGCGCGGCGAGTTCCTTCTCGACCGACTCATTTTGCTCGAGCTCGGCGAACTCCTGCGCGAGGTTCGGCTCGCTTCCGCGGATGGCATCGGCATAAGCCTCCATCTCGTCGACCTTGCGTTCGAGGTTGGCATAGCGGGCGATCGCCTCGTCGGCGCGGCCGTCATAGAGCTGGCTGCGCATGCGGATGCGTTGCTCGGCGGCCTCGCGGCGCATTACCAACGCGCGGTGCTTGGCTTTCGCCTCGTCGAGCTTGGCCTGCAGCTTGACCAGGTCTTCCTGGCGCCGGCCGAAGGCTTCCTCGGCGATGCCCATGGCTTCCTGCCGGCGGACGATTTCGCCGTCAGCTTTCTGCCTGGCCAGCAGTGCGCCGCGGGCAAGGTCCTCGCGGCCCTTGTCGATGGCGAGTTCGGCTTTTGCGGCCCAGTCGTCCCGGGCGGCCGAGAAATGAACGATTTCGCGTTCCATTTCTTTCTTGTCGGCCATGGCGCGCGCTGCAGAGGTGCGCACTTCGACCAGCGTGTCTTCCATTTCCTGGATGATCAGGCGGGCAATTTTTTCGGGGTTTTCGGCGCCGTCCAGCATCGCATTGAGGTTCGAGTTGATGATGTCGCCGAGGCGGGAGAAGAGACCCATTGTCAGTTTCCTTTCTTGGTCCCGGATCAGAAGAAGAAGCCGCCGAGGAACACGCCCACGGCAAAGAACATCCATGTTTCAGCAGACCGCGTGGACAGCCAGCGGCCCAAGCGGCCGGCATCTGAGCGGGGCGGGTAGCGGTAGTCCTGGTCGTTCATCGTCTTCATTGTTCCTTCGATTGGGTTGGCAACGCCCGTCGCCTGATGGCTCTGTTGATTTCAAGGAACGTGCCAGTTTTGGATTAACTCTATAAGTCCTTGAAATTAATCGATAAAAATCTTGAAGTAGCGCGCTTGTTAAGAAATAAAAGGTCAGTTTAACTAAAATAATGGTCGAAACTGCAATACAGATTGGTTAATTACACCTCATGCAGGACCGATCAAAGCAGCTCATTGGAGAATCGCCGTCCTGGCTGAGCGCCCAGGAGCATGCGAGCCGGGTCGCACCGCTCGATCGGTCGGTGCTCGTCATCGGCGAGCGCGGCACCGGCAAGGAACTGATCGGCGAGCGATTGCACTTCCTGTCAAAACGCTGGGAAGGCCCCTTCGTGAAGGTGAACTGCGCGGCCCTGACTGAAACGCTGCTGGATTCTGAACTGTTCGGGCACGAGCGTGGCGCCTTCACCGGCGCCACAGAACAGCGGCGCGGCCGGTTCGAGCTGGCCGATGGCGGCACGATCTTCCTCGACGAGATCGCCACCGCCGGGGAGGCGTTGCAGGAAAAGCTGCTGCGCATCGTCGAGTATGGCGAGTTCCAGCGCGTCGGCGGCTCCAAAGTCCTGACCACCAATGTGCGCATCGTCGCCGCTACCAACGCGGACCTGCCGGGCCTCGCAGAAGCCGGGAGGTTCCGCTGGGATCTGCTCGACCGGCTCTCCTTCGATGTCATCACCCTGCCGCCGCTGCGGGCAAGGGACGGCGACAAGAGCCTGCTGGCGGACTTTTTCGCGCGCCGGTTGGCGGTCGAGCTGGCGCAGGACTTTCCAGGCTTTGCGCCCTCGGCCATCGAGGCGATCGAGGCGCATGACTGGCCGGGCAATGTTCGCGAGCTTCGCAACTTCGCCGAGCGCCTCGCCCACCGCGCACTGATCATGGCGCCGGATGATCCGGTTCAGTTCGACCCTGCCGCGCTGGACCCCTTCGCGTCGCCCTGGAGGCCGTCGGCGCCTGTGGAAAAACCCTCAACAAACCGTCCTCAGGAAGCACCAGACTTATGGACGGTTGCGGGCGGATTTCCGGAGGCAGTGCGCCTCTACGAGCTTCGCCTGATCGACGCGGCCCTCGCCCGTGCGCAGGGTCATCAGGGCCGGGCGGCAGAGGCCCTCGGGCTCACCTACCACCAGCTGCGCGGCCTCCTGAAGAAGCACGGCTATGCCCGACCCGCAAAGTCCGGCGCGTGAAGCCCTCAGCCTCACAAACGCTTGAAGATTACCGATTCTTGCCCCGGGAAGGTCCTAAATAGGGTCGCGTCCCGGTTTGCTTTGGGTCATAGTAAAGTGGCGATAACCGCAAAGGAGACGCGCATGCAGATTCAGATCACCGGCAAGCACATGAACCTCGGCGACGCGATGCGAGACCGGATCGAAGCGGGTCTTGAGGCTGCGGTTGCGAAGTACTTCAACCGGACCGGCGAGGCGAATGTCTTTGTCTCGCAGCAGGGTCCGTTCGTGGAAGTCGACTGCAATGTGCATCTGCCATCCGGAATCGTCCTTCAATCCACTGGCCGCGCAGATGATCCATATGCGGCGCTGGAAGCCAGCCTCGAAAAGATGGAAAAGCGGGTGCGCCGCTACAAGCGCCGCCTGAAGGACCACCACGCTGCCGCGCCGCAGCCACTGCCGGCCTCGCCGGCCGCCGAGTCGCTTATTCTCGTCTCAGACACGGATGATTCAGAAGATACGGGTATGGAAACGGGAGACGCTCCCCTTACAGTTGCAGAAACGAGCGTTCAGATCCGGACCATGAGTGTTTCGGAGGCAGTCATGCAGCTCGAATTGCAGGATGTCCCGGCATTGATGTTCAGGAACGCTGGCCATGATGGCCTGAATATGGTCTACCGCCGCCCCGACGGGCATATTGGGTGGGTTGACCCCGCCATTGCGCCCCGCACCTGAGTGTCACGGAACCCTAGATTGATGGCCACTGATCTGAGTGCCCTGCTGCAAGACGGGGTGATTATCCCGCTTCAGGACGTGCCCAGCCGCAAGCAGGCAATCCATGCCCTGTGCGAAGCGCTGAGCGCTGCGACCGGTATTGCACCGCGCGTGATCGAGGATGCCGTGATGGAACGCGAACGCCTCGGCTCCACAGGTGTCGGCGAAGGTGTTGCGATCCCGCATGCCCGCCTGCCGGGTCTCGAGAAGCCGGTGGGCGGTTTCATGCGCCTGCTGCACGGCGTCGATTTCGAAGCCATCGACGAGCGCCCCTGCGATCTCGTTTTCATGCTGCTGGCGCCAGATGGTTCGGGCGCCGACCATCTGCGCGCGCTCGCGCAGGTCAGTCGCGTCTTCCGCCAGGGTCCCGTACGCGACGGCCTGCGCAAGGCCCGCACGGTCGAGGATGTCCGCGCCGTCATCTGCAAGGAATCGGTCGTCAACGGCTGATCCGGCCCCGGTCTTCCCCAACAAGAAAAAGCCCCGCCATCGCTGGCGGGGCTTTTGTTTTGGGGCAGGGCGCCCGCCTTAGCCTTCGGCCGGTGCCGGATCGGCGAAGCCGCGGTTGCGCAAGAGGGGCTCGATCCCTGGATCCGAGCCGCGGAAGTTGCGGTAAAGTTCGTCCGTCTCACGCAGGCCGCCGGACTCGAAGACCCACTTCTTCAGCTTCGCGGCGAGTTCAGGATTGTAGATGTCACCGGACTGCTTGAATGCATCAAAACCGTCCGCATCCAGAATTTCCGCCCAGAGATATGCGTAATAGCCGGCCGAATAGCCGCCATCGAAGATGTGGGAGAAGTAAGTCGATCGGTAACGCGGCTCGATCGTTTCCGGGATGTTGTACTTCTTCAGCACGCCCAGTTCGAAGGCGCGCGCGTCGGTGATCGCGGCGGCTTCTTCCGAGGTCAGCATGTGCCAGTGCAGGTCAATCAGCGAGGCCGCGATGTATTCGGTGGTCTTGAAGCCCTGATTGAAGGTCGCCGCCTTGTTCATCTTGTCGATCAAGGCCTGCGGGATCACTTCGCCGGTCTGGTGGTGGCGGGCAAACTCGGCCAGCACGATGGGCTCACCTGCCCAGTGTTCCATCACCTGCGCCGGGAACTCGACATAGTCCGGGCCGCCGAAGGTGCCGGAGAAGGACGGGTAGCGGATCGTGGTGAGCAGGCCGTGCAGGCCGTGGCCGAATTCGTGGAACAGGGTCTCCACGCCGTTATAGTCCATCAGGGCCGGCGCGCCCTGCGCAGGCGGAACAAGGTTCATGTTATTGGTGATGATCGGACGGATGACCTTGCCGTCTATGGCAGAGGCGTCGCGGTAACCGCTCATCCAGGCGCCGCCGCGTTTGGAATCGCGGGAGAACATGTCGATCATGAACAAGCCAAGATGCGCGCCCGTCGCATTGTCCTTCACGTCGAAGGATTCGACTGTCGGATGCCAGCCCGCAACCTCCACCGGCTCCAGCGTGATGTTGAAGAGGCGTTCGGCGACTTCGAACGCGCCTTCGCGCACGTTATCCAGCTGGAAGTAGGGGCGCAGCTGTCCCTCGTCGAAGGCATATTTGTCGGTGCGGACTTTCTCCGCGTAGTGCCACCAGTCGGCGCCGGTGATGGGGCGGCCGGCGAGTTTTTCCATGTCCGCCTGTTCCTCGGCGGCGCGTTTCAGGGCTGGCTCCAGCACCTTGCCGAGGAAATCGATCGCCGCTTCCGGCGTCTTCGCCATGCGGTTTTCGATCACGTAATGGGCATGGCTCTTGTAGCCCATAAGCTCGGCGCGCCTGGCCCGAAGCTGGGCGATCTTGAGGATCAGCGGATTGTTGTCAAACTCGCCGGTTGATGAGCGCTGGCGGTAACCGTCAAACAGCTGCTGGCGGAGTTCCGCATCCTCGGCATTGGTCATGAAACCTTCGAAGACCGGGCGGTCGAGACCGATTTCCCAGGTCTTGTTGCCGTCGGCGTCGAGGGCGTTCCTGAAGTCCGCCGAAAGGCCGCCGAGCCGGGCCTCGTCCGTGACCATGAGCTTGAAGCCCTTGGAAGCGGCGAGCAGGTTCTGGCCATAGGTGGTCGTCAGGCCGGACAGTTCGGCGTTGATCTTCGAGACTTCGGCTTGGACATCTGACGAGAGGCCGGCGCCGGCGCGCATGAAGTTGCGATGTGTCAGCTCGAGGAGGCGGGCGTCCTGCTCGTCGAGGCCGAGGCGGTCTTTCTGGTCATAGACGGCCTTCACGCGGGCGAAGAGGACCGGGTTGAAGGTGATGGCGTCCCGCTCAGTCGACAGCATCGGATAGATCTCGGCTTCGAGCGCCTGGATTTCCGGATTGGTGTCGGTGCTGGAGAGGTTGCCGAAAACGCCCATCGCCTTGGCCAGCGACTGGCCCGAACGTTCGAGGGCGAGGATCGTGTTCTCGAAGGTAGGGCCTTCTTTACTGTCCACGATGGCCTGGATTTCGCCGCGCGTTTCCAGGATGCCCTTTAGGATGGCCGGCTTGAAATGCCCGGTCCCGATCTCGGCAAAGGGCGGGGCGCCGTACTGACCGGTCCACTCCGCGCGCAGCGGGTTTCCTTCCAGTTCGGCGTCCGTGACCGTGATTTCAGGCAGTTTAATCTGGACAGCGGCAGCGGCGGGCTTGTCGCCGGCGGTGCCGCCGCAGGCGGCCGTGGCGACGAGAGCGAGAGCGGCCGCGCCGCCCTTCAGGGCTTCAGACATCTTCATCAGTCTTCCTCTGGAAATGATTATGTGGGGGCTGTTTAGCGGCCCTGCATAGCGATTTCCAATAAAAAAGGGCAGCGAAGGGCGGATTTGATCCGAATCTGACCCGAAACCGCCACTGGCCCGATACTGGCCCGGCCGGAACCCGGCCCGAACCCCGCAAGACGCGATCAGCGCGGCAGGTGGGAGACGACCCGGTGATACTCTTCGAGCGTCTCCTCGAAGATCTGGGCGATGGGCTTCACCTCGGAGATACGTCCTGCCACCTGGCCGGTGAGGGCGATGCCGGCTTCAAGATTGCCGCCGAAATAGACGTCCTGGGTGCCCGCAAACTCGCCGAAGATATTGGGGGAGCCTTCCTTCTCGAGGCGCGTGGTGCGCTCGGTGCGCAGGGCGCGTAATGCGGGGCCGGGGCCCTGCCGGTTAAGGAAGACGGTGTCGGTAGAATCGGCACCAACGATGGCTTCCTTCCAGTTGGCATGCACCGGGCTTTCTGCGGACGAGAGGATGCGCGTGCCCATCAGCACGCCTTCGGCGCCGAGGGCGAAGGCGGCGGCCATGGTGCGCCCGTCCATGATTCCACCAGCCGCGACGACCGGGACGGAGACCTTCTCGCAGACCTGCGGGATCAGCACCATCGAGGCGACATCCTTGGGGTTCTTGAAGCCTCCGCCTTCGCCGCCCTCCACGATCAGTCCGTCAACGCCCGCTTCGATGGCCCGCATTGCGCCGGAGAGGGAAGGGACGACGTGGAAGACGGTAAGGCCTGCTTCCTTAAGCATGCCGGTGTATTTCATCGGGTCGCCGGCGGAAGTGGTGACGAACTTGATGCCCTCGTCGATGATGAACTGCACGATGTTCGGATCGCGGACAAAAGCCTGCGCAACGTTCACGCCGAAGGGCTTCGTCGTCAGCGACTGCATCTTCTTGATCTCGCCGCGGATCGCATCGAGTTCGCCAGACGAGGTCTCGATGATGCCCATGCCGCCGGCATTCGAGACGGCGGAAGACAGCTGGCTGCGCGCGATCCAGCCCATCGCGGCCTGGATGATCGGCTTCTCGATGCCCAGCATTTCGGTGATGCGGGTCTTCACGGGCGCTGCGGGCATGGATTTCCTCCGGCGGGGTTCTTGGTGTTGTCGGAACTAGAAGGCCCTGACGCAGCGGGAGGCAAGGGGGCGTCAGTGCCCGCGCGGGACGGGCGTGCCATGCAATGCGGAGAAGTGTTTGGCGATCAGGCGGGCGGAGGGCAGGTAGGTGTGGCCGTTCGATTGCGTGTAGGGGACACTCTCTGCACGGGGACTATCAGCATGCAGCACAAGAGTTGGCGCGTTGTGGCGGCCCTCGCTCAGCAGCGCGGTGATCGGCGCGCGGGGATGGTCGATGCCGACATAAACGATATCCAGCGTTTCCTTAAGGGCGGGATACCAGGAGAGCAGGCCCCAGAGCTCGGCGCATTCCGGGCAGAATTCGCGCCGGCCATTGGCAGCAAAGCCGGGCGGCAGGAGAAAGAGTGTATCGCGGGGCATGGGCAGGGCACCTTGGTTGCCCGACCTTCCTAGCGCCGGACGACAGCCATGTCGCGCAGGACGTTGATCTCCCCTCCATCTCGCGCAGCTGCTTGAGGATGGCCCGGATGCCGACGACGCCAATCGGGCGTTTGTCATCGTCGATCACAACGACATGCCGGATCCTATGGAACGCCATCGTCTTTACGGCCGCGTCTAGCCGCGCGCTCGGGCGTCACCGTGATGACGTTGCGTGTCATCCACGTCTCGACGATGGCATGCGCGGCGGATCCGCTGCCGCCATGCAGGGCGCGGATGATATCCTGGTCCGACAGGATGCCCGCCAGCTGGCCGCAAGAGCCGGTGACCGCGATGGCGTTGGCGCCGTCAGTTACCCGGCGGGCGACGCCAGTCATCAGATGGGCCTGCGGACTGCACGCCAGCGGCGGCGTATTGGCGGTTCCGATAAGGGACTGAATGGTCATGGGGCGCGCTCCATCGCCTGCGATCAGGGCGCGCAGCCGGGGGCTGCTGCGCCGCCCCTTTCCGCATGGGAAGAGGGCCATCGTTGCGCCTTGCTGGCAAGGAAAGCTGGCCCCCCCGTGACTTCTCTGGCCGCCGCATTAGGGTGTGTGGAGACACAGACCGGAGGCAGACCATGAGCGCGAACTACGATATCACGAAAGACAAATGGGAGCGCTTCACCTTCGAGCGGAAAGACCGTATACTGACGGCCTTCATCACCTCCACGCATCCGGTGAACGGCGTGGACGAGCAGATGCATACCGAGCTGGCCCTGATTTTCAATTGCCTGCAGCGGGACTCGCAGAGTGATCTGATCATCCTCTCCGGCAAGGGCAGGGCTTTCTGTGCGGGTGGGGACTTCGACTGGTTCGAGGAACAGATCGCGCATCCGGAACGCTTCCGCGCCATTGGCTGGGACGCCAAGCAGATCGTCGTCACGCTGCTGCAGATGGAAAAGCCGATCATCTGCCGTATGAATGGCGCAGCGGCTGGGCTTGGGGCCACGATTGCGCTCTTGTGCGATGTGATCATCGCCGACGAGACGGCGAAAATCGGTGATCCGCATGTGAAGGTTGGCCTAGTGGCGGGCGATGGCGGCGCGCTGATCTGGCCGCAGCTGATCGGCTTCGCCAAGGCCAAGGAACTCTTGATGACCGGGGACTTGCTCGACGCGAAAGAAGCCCAGCGGCTGGGCCTCATCAACTACGCGGTCCATGCCAGCGAACTGGACGCGAAGGTCAACGAGATCACCGGCAAGATCCTCGCCAATCCGAAATGGGCCGTGCGCTGGACAAAGACCACCGCGAACATCCCGCTGCGGGCGCTCGCCGCGCAGCTGATGGATGCCAGCATCGGCTGGGAGAGCGTGTCGAACTATCTCTCAGACCGGCGCGAGGCGGTGACGGCGTTCAAGGAAAAACGTGCCCCGAAGCTGACGGGGGAGTAGTCCGGGCCGATCTCCGGCCTCCCGCTGAATTCACCATAGCTGAAATTTGGGGCAATCCTGGGGAGAAAAGGCAACAGAAAGAAGCCCTGCACCCCGTTTGCCTGAATTCGTCCCTGTATTTGACGCCGCGCCCTTCCCATACTAGGTGCTTCTTGTGGTGATTTGGCCGGCCGGCTTGCAGCCACGTTAAACAACTCGCTAAAGGGCCGAGATGCAGGATCAACCCCTATACGGGCGGCCTGCCTTTCTTCCCCATGCGATGCGTTTTGAAGCCTGAAGCGGGCCGACAGGGACGTTTAGCCATGCCGATTCGGATTCCCGACACGCTGCCTGCAGCCGAGACGCTGAAGCGCGAGGGCGTGGCCGTGATGCGCGAGACCGATGCCGTGCGCCAGGACATCCGCCCCCTGCAGATCGGCCTGCTCAACCTGATGCCCAACAAGATCCGTACGGAGACACAGCTCGCCCGGCTGATCGGCGCCTCGCCCTTGCAGGTCGAACTGACGCTTGTGCGCGTCGGCGGCCACCAGCCAAAGAACACCTCCGCCGACCATCTGATCAGCTTTTATCGGACCTGGGAGGAGATTCGTGACCGGAAGTTCGACGGGCTGATTGTAACCGGCGCGCCCATCGAGCAGATGCCCTTTAAAGAGGTGACCTACTGGCACGAGCTGAGCCGGATTTTCGACTGGACACGGACGAATGTGCATTCGCCGTTCTATATCTGCTGGGGCGCAATGGCGGCGGCCTGGCATTTTCACGGCCTGCCGAAGTACCAGCTGGACCGGAAGGCCTTTGGGGTCTTCCGGCAGAGAAACCTTGCGCCCGCCTCGCCCTATCTTTCCGGCTTTTCGGATGACTTCCTGATCCCCGTCTCGCGCTGGACCGAGGTGCGCCGCGAAGACATCGAGGCGCGCCCCGCGCTTGACCTTTTGGTGGATTGCGAGAAGACCGGGCCATGCCTTCTGCAGGATGGCGCCCGCCGCAGCCTCTACATGTTCAACCATGTCGAGTATGATTCCTTCTCGCTGAAGGAAGAATACGAGCGTGACATCGCGCAGGGCTTGCCCATCGCGGTGCCGCATAATTATTTCCCCGGCGATGATCCGGCCCGCTCGCCGCTGAACCGCTGGCGCAGCCACGCGCATCTGCTGTTCGGAAACTGGATCAACCAGACCTATCAGTCGACACCTTATGATCTGTCCGCCATCGGCGGGCTTGCGCCGACTTGAAAAGTTTGGTCACTCCCGCAGGCAACAAAATCATAAACGGCTCGGGGAGGGCACCAGACCATGACACACCGGCCAGAAGGCCGCACCCTCGGGGTGCGCGTATTCGTGCTGCTTACGCCCTTCCTGGCGATGGCCGCGCCCGCCTTCGCAGACACCGGCGATACAGCCTGGATTCTCACCGCAACGGCGCTCGTCCTGTTCATGACGCTGCCAGGCCTTGCGCTGTTCTATGGCGGCCTGGTGCAGGGCAAGAACCTCCTGTCGGTGCTCGCGCAGTGCCTTGCGATTGCGTGCCTCATGTCTCTACTCTGGGTCGTGGCGGGCTATTCCATCGCCTTCGGCGGCGAAGGCGCGTTCTGGGGCGGGTTCGGAAAAGCCTTCCTCGCCGGGATCGGCCCTGACGCGGTTGTCGGCACCATCCCGGAGTCGGTCTTCGTGATGTTCCAGATGGCCTTCGCCGTCATCACCCCGGCGCTGATCGTCGGGGCCTATGCCGAGCGGGTGAACTTTGCTGCGGTGCTTGCCTTCAGCGGCCTCTGGATGTTGCTCGTCTACGCGCCCGTTGCCCACTGGGTATGGGGCGGCGGCTGGCTTGCGGCGATGGGTGTCACCGACTTTGCCGGCGGTCTCGTCGTGCACGCTACTGCCGGCGTCAGTTCGCTCGTCTTTGTACTGATGATGGGCAAGCGAGGCGTGTTTCCGGCCGAGCTGCGCCCGCCGCATAATCCCGCTTTCGTTATGCTCGGCGCCTCGATGCTCTGGGTCGGCTGGTTCGGCTTCAATGCCGGTTCGGCGCTCGGCGCAAACGCCGCGGCTGGTCAGGCGATGCTCGTGACCCACATCTCGGCGGCGACCGCTGCGCTGGTCTGGATGGCCATCGAGTGGTTGAAGTTCGGCAAGCCCACGCTGGTAGGCATTGCCACCGGCACGATTGCGGGCCTTGCCACTATCACCCCGGCGGCAGGCTCTGTCGGTCCGGCCGGCGCGCTGGTGATCGGCACGATGGCGTCACTTATCTGCTACGCCGCCGTCGTCTATATTCGAGGCCGTCTGAAGATAGATGACAGCCTGGACGTGTTCGCGGTTCACGGGGTCGGCGGCATCCTCGGCACACTCAGCGTGCCCGTGCTGGCGGGCTTCGGGCCGATGGCGCCCGGGCTGGGCGGCATGTCCTTTGCCGAAAAGGCCGTTGCCCAGCTCACCGGTGTGGTCAGCGTCTGTGTCTATTCGGTCCTTGTTTCCGCCATCATCCTGCTGGCCATCCGGCAGGTGGTGCGTCTGCGTGTCAGCCCCGACGACGAGGCGAACGGGCTCGATACCGCGACGCACGGCGAGTCTGCGACTGGCCATGGCTGACCGCGCACAAGTTGTTCGCCCTTTCCTCCGCCGCAAATCCAGTTTCTAGTCGAGCAGATGTCCACATCCTTTTCCGCTGAGCCTGAACACGTCACCGAAATCCGTCGCCAGCTGACGCGCTGGGTGGCGGAGAAGATGCCGCGCGAGAAGCGGCGCGAATGGGACAGGGCGGCTACCTGGGACCGGGACCTCTTCCGCGAACTGGCGGCCATGGGACTGGTCGGCCTGACGATTCCCGAGGAGTATGGCGGTCAGGGGGAGGATATCTATGCCGCCGCCGCAGTGATCGAGGAACTCTGTCAGGGCGGACCCAGCATGGCCGGGCCGTTCATCCATGCGGCCTTCTATGGCGGACTGAATATCTCCGAGAACGGATCAAAGGCACAGAAGGAAGCGCTTCTGCCAAAGCTCGCGCGCGGCGAGATGTTCCTCTGCTACGGCCTGTCCGAGCCGAATGTCGGCGGCGACCTGCCAAGCGTCGAAACACGGGTCGAGCGCAAGGACGGAGAGCTGATCCTGAGCGGTGCCAAGCGCTGGTGCACCGGTGCGGACTGGTCAGATTACATCTATTGCCTCTGCCGTTCGGGTGAACCGGGCGACCGGCACGGGAACCTGACCTTTGTCCTTGTGCCGACCAATGCCAGGGGCGTCAGCATGCAGCCGATCGAACACTCTAACCTGCGCTACACGCATTCAATGGACGTTTATCTCGATGACGTGCGCCTGCCGGAAAGCGCCATCGTGGGCGGTCCGGAAAAGTGGAACAAGGGCTGGGAAGCGCTGGCGGGCCGCGCGCTGGATGTCGAGAAGATCGAGATCACGGCGGTCGCTTACGGCATTGCCCGCGCTGCGCTGGAAGAGGCCTGGAAATATGCGGGCGAGCGCGTTCAGTTCGGCAAGCCCATCGGCAAGCACCAGGCGGTTGCCCACAAGCTCGTAACGGCACGCACGAAACTCGCCGCGTGCCGCCACATGCTCTACCATGCCGCCTGGCTCGCCGGCGAGGGGAAGCCTTGCTCGGCGGAGACAGCAATGGCGAAACTGTTCGTCGCCGATACCGGCGTCGAGATCGGACTCGCCTGCCAGCAGGTGATCGGCGCTTATGGGCTATCGGATGCGTATGACATTGAGCGCAACGTGCGCGAACTGCTCAGTATGCCGATAGTCGGTGGCTCGTCCGACATGCAGAAGAATAATCTCGCGCGGATGTGGCGGCTTTGACGGACGTCGAAGCGGCCCCGGAGCTTTCCTACGCGGCCTATTTCGAGGATCCGCTCAAGCGCAGGCTGGTGCAAGCGGTGGAGCGGCTCTCCGGACAGCCCAAGATCAAGCAGCTCTATGACCATTACCGCGCCGCGCTCTCGCGCGACGTGCCCTTCTTCGAGGCGGCCATCCGGCTGCTTGATCTCGACGTGCAGTTCTCCGCCAGCAAACATGCGCTGATTCAGCGCGAAGGCCCGCTCGTGGTCGTCGCGAACCATCCTTTCGGCGTGCTCGACGGTCTGGTCATCAGCTGGTTGATCAGTTTGCGGCGGCCGGATTTCAAGGTGCTTGCCAATTCCGTGCTCGACGGCGTGCCGGAGGCGCGGCCATATCTGCTGCCGGTCGATTTCGGCGCGACGCGAGAAGCTGTCGAGGCGAATGTCGCGATGCGCAAGGCCGCGCTGGCGCATGTCAAAGGCGGCGGCTGCATCGTCGTGTTCCCAAGCGGCGGGGTCGCGACGACGCCCCGCCCGTTTGATCCGCTGGCAGTCGATGACGAGTGGAAGCCGTTCACGGCAAAACTGATCACGCAGAGCCGCGCGCACGTGACGCCGATCTTCTTCGACGGGCAGAACTCCCGTCTTTTCCAGATCGCGTCGCATCTCTCGCTGGAGCTGCGCCTCGCGCTTGTGTTCCGCGAAGTGCGCCGCCGGATGGGCAAGACACTGCGCGTCGAGATCGGTGAAACGCTGACGCCCGAAACGCTGGACGCCGCCGGCAAGCGACGCGGCCTGATGGACTTCCTGCGCGAGCAGACCTACGCGCTCGCCCCGGACGGCAAGGCGCCGCGCTACCGGGCGGCCGGTGTGCGATTCCAGGCCAACAAACCGAAAATCTTCCGCTAGACGCCCCTGACGCAAGAAGCCGATTGCGCGGTCGCTAAGTCCCTGTGAAAACCAGTCCGTGACGGCGGGGAGTGTGGCCATGAGTGACGAATTCGGTGCGGCCGCAGACACCGCCATCGAACAGGCCGCAGCCGATGCGGCGGCCAGCCTCTGCAGCAAGACGGGCCCCGTGACCGAACCGAACTGCCTCAACTGCGGCGCCTTGCTGGCCGGTGAGTTCTGCCATGATTGCGGCCAGAGCGCGCGCAGCATCCGGCGCCCGTTCTGGTCGCTCGTTGGGGAAACTCTGGAGACCTTTTTCTCTATCGATGGCCGCATCGCGGGCACCCTGCCGGACCTGATGCTGCGCCCAGGCCGGATGACGCGCGCATATCTCGACGGTAAGCGCGCGCGCTTCATTCCGGCTTTCCGCCTCTATGTGCTCGCCTCGCTGATCTTCTTCGTGGTGATGCCGCTGATCACCGGGCAGGCAACGGTCAGTTTCAACAACTCGCCGTCGATGGAAGAGGCGCGGGCCGAGGTCGAGACGTCATTCGAGGCAGGCGAGATAACCGAGGCGGAATACCAGCAGGCCCTGAAGGTGCTGGAAGACGTGGATGCAGCCTGGAAAGGCGCCATCCCGGGTCTTGTGCCTGAACCGCCTGCAGCTCCGGGCGAGGCGCCGCTGGCTGAAGCCGAACCGGCCCCGGAAAAGGAATGGGCCGGCTTCGTGCCGAAGTCTGCCATCGAGGCCGCGCGCGATGCAGGCGAGGCCGGAAATGAAGACGCAGCCAGGTTCGCCGACGTGATGGAAGATCCGGCGCGCCTTGCCCGGCAGACGCAGGAATGGATTCCGCGCCTGATGTTCGTGTTGCTTCCGGTCTATGCGTTGCTGCTGGCGCTGACCTATCTTTGGCGTCGCCAGTTCCTCTTTTTTGATCACCTGGTAGTTTCGCTGCACTTCCATTCGGCCCTGTTCTTCGCGATGTCGGCGGGCTTCCTTGTCTCGCTGCTGATCGGGGCCGGCTGGGTCACGCTGGCGCTGCTTGTCTATTCCAACTGGTATCTCTACCGGCTCCACCGCGTCGTCTATGGCCGCAGCGGGCATTCCTCAGTCCTGCGGACGATCACGCTGGATGTGGTTTATCTCTTCGTGCTGCTGTCGGGGCTGCTCACGGCGGTGATCCTCGGCGCGTTGTCGCTATGATCACGCCGGCGAACCTCCGCAAGGCTGCGCTCGCCTTGCCCCGCGCGCTGGAGCGCCCACACTTCGACTGGGCGAGCTTCCGGGTCGATGCGCCGAAGGGCAAGATCTTCTGCACCCTGCCGCCCCACCATGAGTTCTCGAACGTCTTCCTGACGGTCGACGAGCAGCGGATGTTGTGTGAGGCGGAGCCTGACATCTTCTTCCCGGTGCCCAACAAGTGGGGCGAGAAGGGGGCGACCTCCATCCGCCTCAAGGCTTGTGACACGGCCACACTGTGCTCGGCGCTTGTGATGTCCTGGCGCCATGCGGCGCCGTTGAAAATCCATCCTGAACTGAAGCTCTGATCTTTCAAACGCCCTTGAACACCGGCGGGCGTTTCTCGACGAAGGCGAGCGAGGCCGCCTTGTGGTCTTCGGTCATCATCGTGCGCACCATGTGCGCCGCTTCCATGTCGAGCACTTCGGAAAGCGTCGCGCTGGCGGCAAGGTTCAGGTTCTTCTTCATGTAGCCGATCGCCACGGTGGGCAGCCCGGCCAGATAGCGCGCCTTTTTCCTGGCGGCCTCTTCAAACTGTTCCGGCGCGACGGCCTCGTTGACGATACCCAGCCGTGCGGCCTCCTCGCCTGAGATAATGTCGGCTGTAAAGTACAGCTCCCGTGCCTTCGCCTCGCCGACCAGCTTGGTGAGGAAAAACGAACCGCCGTAATCGCCGCTTGCGCCAATCTTGGAGAAGGCCGTCGTCAGCTTGGCGGTGGTGGTGCAGATCCGCATGTCGCAGGCCAGCGCCAGAGACAGGCCCGCACCCGCCGCCGGACCCGGCATCACGG
>NZ_JBBEBT010000154.1:0-4478 GCF_040882205.1 Hyphomonas sp. | reverse complement strand
AAGGCCGGGGGCCGCAGCGGGACGTGGCGGCGACCACCCGAGCGCGAAGAGGGACGACCGCCGGGCACACAGGGAGCGCCGGGCGGGCAGCGCGTGCGCCGCGCCCGGGCGCCCAAGCACAGCGCGTGAACATGCAGGATCGAACGGCCGCGCTCGTCCTCACCGTGAGCGATGGCGTTGCCGCGGGCACGCGCCTCGACGAGAGCGGTGAGTCCCTGGCGGCACGCCTTGACGAGCTGGGCTTCGAGGTGGTGCTCTATCTTGCCCGCGTGGTCTATAACCGGGACATTCATCCCGGCCTGACACACCGGATCACGCTGGTCCATCTCGATGGCGAACGGTATCTGGTGGATGTCGGCTTCGGGCCATTTGGTCCGGACTTGCCGGTGGGGCTGTCCCAGGTATCAGTGGCACGGGGGGAGCGCGTGTTTCGCGTGGCCGAGCCCCAAGCTGGTGAGTTCCACCTGCAGACGCTGAAAGACGGTGCGTTCTTCTCGCTCTACCGTTTCGAGCTTGCCCGTTACGGGCAGGCTGATTGCGAACTCGGGCACTTCTACTCCCACCGACATCCGGCGGCGGTTTTTGTGAACAACCTCGTAGCGTCCCGGATCCTCGATGGCGAAATACGCTCGCTGCGCAACCGCGAGTACTGGGTCATCACGCCGACTGGTGAGCAAAGGCGCACGATCAGCGACGGGGCCGGACTCCAGGGGCTCCTCGCTACGGAATTCGACATCAAGATCAGCGCAGAAGAAAGCCTGTTGTTGTTCCAGCAGGCCCCCTGACAGCAGCGGCCAGGCCAGCTCCGAAGCCGATAACCGGCAAGAGCAGGCCTGCCTTATGAGTGATCCGGTGATCTGGCCCATCGGAAGGTCCTCGCAAAGCCTGTTCAGCGAGCATTACGGATGACGGCAGTCGGCGATGAATTGCCTGACAACGAAGTACGGTCTCCGACTGCACTTGGCCGGATTGCTGCCGTCGGGCAGCTTGGATCGCCGCCGCTGATCGGCCGCTACCGCAAAGACGATGGTCAGACAAACCGGGTGTACTGCCTCTTCATTCCGGCGCCCCGAAGCAGTATACATATCATATCGAGGTTAATCGGTGAGCCGACATGCGAGAAACTGACCTCAAAAGCCGACGCAATACAGATGGCACCTTTGGCCGAGGCAACTCCGGCAAGCCGCGGCCCGCGCCACAAGACCACGCTTGCCATCGAGGCCCTTCTGGACGGCGAAGGCGAGGCCCTGACCCGCAAGCGCTACGTGACAAGGGTCTATAGACCCGTCACGCTGTCACGCCCTGAAAAATTGTTTTTACGTGATTGATGGCGAGCACGGCTTCAACTGAACCGTCAGTTTCAACCCAGGCCACCTCAGCACCAAACCGCCTTGCTCAAAAGTTCTGTCGAGGATGGCTGTAACCGATAGCGCGGCGGCGAAGGTTATCAGGCTGGATGAAAGGCGTTTGAAGTGATCGGTGGACGTCGCCAGGGGTCTTCAGGACAGAGGCACTCTCAGGAAGGGTAATTGCCAAGTTCTGCCCGCCGGGGTTAGTCTCCTTTCAGCAGCCCGCCAAGGTGTAGATAGCGGTCAGGGAGGAAGCCATGCAGATCACATCCCTGGAGGGCGCGGGCGCAGAGATTACGGGTGTCGACATCCGCAATCTGTCTGATGTCGAGTTCATCGCCGTTCGGCAGGCCTATGCCGATCACGGCGTCATCTTCTTCCGCGATCAGTCCCTTTCCGAAGACGATCACATCGCCTTTGCCCGCCGCTTCGGCCCGATCAACATCAACCGCTTCTTCCAGGCGCATGAGCGCTATCGCGAGATCGCACTGGTGCTGAAGGAGAAGGAACAGAAAACCAATATCGGAGGCGGTTGGCATACGGATCATTCCTATGACGCGGAGCCGGCCATGGGCTCTGTACTCGTCGCGCGCCAGCTCCCCGACGAGGGCGGCGATACCTGGTTTGCCTCCATGTATACCGCGTATGACACGCTCGACGACGCCACGAAGGAAGAGATTGCCTCCCTGCGCGCCATCCATTCGGCCAAACACATCTTCGGCTCCCAGAAGGACAATTTCTACAAGGCGATTGAAGACACCGATGCGCGCATCGGCAACACCGCCGCCGCAGACGTCCTGGAAGACGTCGTCCACCCGGTCGTCATCACCCATCCGCTGAGCGCCAGGAAGGCGCTCTATGTAAACCCCGCCTTCACTACGAAAATTGCAGATTATGAGGAGGAAGCCTCCAGGTCGTTGCTGATGCGCCTTTATACGCACGCCATGAGCCCTGACCACGCCCACCGGTTCAAATGGCGCCCGGGCTCTGTGGCCTTCTGGGACAACCGGTCAACCTGGCACTGGGCGATGAATGATTATCACGGAGAGCGCCGCCTGATGCACCGCATAACGATTGAAGGCTGCGCGCTGTGTTAGGGCGCGGCTCGAAAGCATCCCAAGAGTCTTCGGATGCAAAATGTCCGCGCCTCTTTTGCTTACCTTGTGTTGCAGCGTAAGATGCATTGGATGGAGGCGATTTTGGGGGGGGCTTAGGGTCAGGGGCTTTCGCTTGCACCGCCAGCGCATCCCAGAGCGCGATCTCACTCGCTGAAAGTTCTGACGGATCTCTCAATAGCACCATGCGTGGGGAGTTCTGGGGTTTCGCTTATCGTTAGCACGACAGGGTTGTGTCAGTTTAATGCGAACCCGTCTCCGCTTTTCGCAAATGAGCAGGTGCTATGCGACAAGAAGTTCGTGCCATTCGCAAAGGGCGGCGTCACGTAGAGATTTGTACCTGGCCCTCCCCTCGATGTTTCTTAGATGATTGCAATGATTGTGTACAGACGAATGCGCTGAAGCGAACTTCTGCAGACTTCGCAGTCGCCTTAAGCGCGACATCGCCCGCTCACGTCGGCGGAAAGGTTGGTGCGAATTCTTGGCGCGATTATTGAGGTGGCGCGACGTTTCCTGGCGTCGCAAGTTTCCTGTAGACTTCATCGCGGCCCGATAGGATGGGCACCCGTCGGTCACCAAAACTTCCGGGTCTCCCGAGCATTTCATTACTTTTCTCCGGAATTTCAGCGCCGATGCCTTGTCGCACTTTTTGGTGACATACGCCTCCAGTACTTCGCCTTCGTGATCAACAGCGCGCCACAAGTAATGCGTCTCGCCCCGGATCTTGACGAAGACCTCATCCAGATGTCACCGCCACTGCGGCACCTGGCGCATCGCTTCGGATCTCCGTTTACGGATTTTACTGGCAAAATGGCTTCCGAACCGGTCGACCCAGAGGCGGACGCTTTCATGTCAAACATCGATGCCACGCTCGTGGAGTAGGTCTTCCAGATTGCGGAGCGATAGCGGAAATCTGACGTACATCAGCACTGCAAGCTGGATGATCTCGGGTGAGGTTTTGAAGTATCGGAAGGGGTTCTTGCTCATTTTAAAATGCCAACCGCCCTGCCCGGTCGCCACAAGACCCGGTTCCGCTGAAATCACCTACTGGACAAAAGGCGATCGCCTCCGCACCCTCTTCAGGCAATCGGAGGCAATCATGCGGCACTTCCTGAAATTTCTCATCCTCGTGGCCTGCGCCTCTGCAGCGAGTGCGCAGGGGGCGCCCGGCGGCACCTACGGCGACCTTCTCACCGTGCACGAGGAATTGCAGGAATACATGGTGCCCGCCTTCACGCCGAGCGTGGTGCTCGATTCAGGGGCGCGGGTCGGCGAGATCTACGCCGACAAGCTGATGGAGGACAAGCGCGCAGGACTGGCGCAATTTGAGGAACGCCTCGCGGGTATGGCAGTCCAGACGTGGCCGCGCGAAGAGCAGGCCGACTTCCTGGCAGTCAAGTCGCTCCTAAATGGCTACCGCTTTAATCTGGAGGTGCTGCGTCCGTGGAAGCGCGACCCGGGCTTCTACCTCGACCCCCTCATACGCGTCGCCTTCAATGACCTTGGGGCAGGCGAAGAGGCGCACCTTCGCCTCGAGACGCAGCTGGCTGCCGTAGCGCCGATGCTGTCGTCGGCGCGCTCCAATCTCACCGAGGTGGCGGGAGACTATGCCGACCTGGCGCTGTTCAACCTCGAGAACAGCGACGGGGTCAATCACTACCACCCCTACCGGGCAGTGCCTCCGGCGGGAATTATTGGCTGGTATGACGACTTGCTCGCGCGCAGCCGCGCCGAGCGGCCTGAGCTTGTCCCGCAGGTTGTTGCTGCGCGCGCCGCCATCATCGAATTTCGCGACTGGCTGCGGGCCGAGCGGCCTCGCATGACTGCTCCCGCAGGCGTCGGGCCAGAGCGCTACGACTGGTACAACCGGCACGTGCGGATGATTCCCCTCACCTCTTCCGAAATGCTCACGCTGGCCGAGCGTGAGCACGAGCGGATGAGCGCGGCGTTGGCTATTCTGCGCCACCGCAATCGCGACCTGCCCCAACTAAAATTGTCGGCAACCGCCGAAGAG
>NZ_JBBEBT010000153.1:0-4501 GCF_040882205.1 Hyphomonas sp. | reverse complement strand
CTTTCAATAAAGCCACTGTGGAGGGAGAGATGTCCCACTCGCCTTTCGAAATCTCATAAGTCGGCAAGCTTTCTACGGGACCAACAGAGTAGAGAGCGGAGGTCGCAGTCGTATAAGCTTCTGAAGCCGCTATCTCACCGTGGAGAAGTTTAGTGGTTTCGTCCGCGAGCACCTTTTTGGCATCGTTGATCTGCGTGCCTTGCAGCGCTTCGAGACGCATGATCTCGTCCTGCTTCAGGTCTGTGAACAGGCGCAGGAACCTGCCGACATCGGCGTCTTCCGTATTGCGCCAGAACTGCCAGTATTCGTAAGGGCTCTTGCGATCGGCGTTCAGCCAGACGGCGCCGCCAACGGTCTTGCCCATCTTCACGCCGGAAGAGGTTGTCACAAGATGCGCCGTCAGGCCAAAGGCTTCGCCGCCCTCTGTCTTGTGGATCAGGTCGACGCCGCCGAGGATATTGCCCCACTGGTCCGAACCCCCGAGCTGCATCCGGCAGCCATGGCGCCGGAAAAGCTCGAGGAAATCGTAGGACTGCATCAGCAGGTAGTTGAACTCGAGGAAGGAGTAGGGCTGCTCGGCTGCGAGGCGCCGGGCGACGGTGTCCTGTTTCACCATCGTGTTGATGGTGAAGTGCATGCCGACGGCCCGTAGCATTTCGACATAGCCGAGTTTGCCGAGCCAGTCGTCATTGTTGACCATGATGGCGTCGTTCGGGCCTGCGCCGAAGCGGATGAACGGTTCGAACGCGGTTTTGATGCCCGCGATGTTGGCGTTGATCTGGTCGTCGGTCAGCAGGGGACGCGTTTTTTCCTTGTCGGTCGGATCGCCGATCCTGGTCGTGCCGCCGCCCATAAGCGCCACCGGCTTGCCGCCGTGGCGCTGCAAGATGCGCAGCATCATGATGGTCATGAGATGGCCGACGTGCAGGCTGTCTGCCGTAGCGTCATAGCCGACATAGGCGACCGGGTTTCCTTGGGCGCAATAGGCATCGAGCTCAGCCTTGTGCGTCGTGTCCTTGATGAAGCCGCGCCAGCTGAGCTCGCGCAGGAATTCCGACTTGTAATCGCTCATGTTCTTGTGTCTCCGTGGAGCAGACGCGCGCCTAACACGGAAAGGGCAGGGCTTGAACACTGCTACGGAAAAAACAACCGCCGCCATCACCCCGGTCTGGGTGGCCGGCTTCATGTCAGGCACCTCGCTGGATGCAGTCGATGCGGCCATGATCCTGACCGACGGGGAGAGGGTGACCGATTTCGGCCCGGCGGTAGAGCGCAGGTATTCGGCCTCAGAACGCGCCGTCCTGCAGGCGGCGACGGATGCAGCGCGGACCTGGAACTGGCAGGGGCCAATCCCCGAGGCATCCTTCAGGGCGGCGCTGGACGTGATCACGCGCACCCATGTCGAGGCCTGGGGCATGCTGACCGGGCTCGCCCGGGCGCCGGCGCCGCTGCTGGCCGGTGTGCACGGCCAGACTGTGCTGCACCGGCGTGCGCAGCCCGGGCAGACGGGCGCGACGTTGCAGCTGGTCGATCCGTTCGCGCTGCGTGCGGCGATGGGCGTGCCGCTGGTCTGCGATTTCCGCTCGGCCGATGTCGGGGCCGGCGGGCAAGGCGCGCCGCTGGCGCCGGCCTATCACGGCGCCCTTATGGACCGGCTGGGCGGCGAGGCGGCTGTCGTGCTGAACCTTGGCGGCGTGGCGAATATCACCGCGCGGCTGTCGGACGGGACACTGATCGCGTGTGACACCGGACCGGCGAACGGCCCGATTGACGAATGGGTGGAGCGCCATGGGAAAGGCACGCACGATGCCGGCGGGCGGCTCGCGCTGGCCGGCCAGGTGGATACTGCGCGGCTGGCGCGGCTGATGAGCCATGCCTGGTTTGCCGAGAAGCTGCCCAAGTCTCTCGACCGGTATGATTTCAATGCGGGCATGGCTGAGGGCCTTTCCCTTGAAGATGGCGCCGCGACGCTGACGGCGTTTTCAGCCGCGGCAGTGGCCGCCGGAATTGATCAGCTCCCTGAGAAACCGGCGCGCGTGATTGCGTGCGGCGGCGGGCGGAACAATCCGGCGCTGATGGCGGCGCTGAAAGGCGCGCTGTCATGCCGGCTGATGACGGCGGAAGACGCGGGCTGGCGAGGCGATTCCATCGAGGCGGAAGCTTTCGCCTATCTTGCCGCAAGGCGGATGCGGAAACTGCCGCTGAGCTGGCCAATGACGACGGGCGTGCCGGAGCCGATGACCGGCGGACAGCTCTTCACTTAGCGCCCGGCCAGCGCGGAGAGCTTTTCGCCGTCGAGCCGGTAGATCGTCCACTCGTCCATCGGCCTTGCGCCGAGGGAGAGGTAGAAGCCGGTGGCCGGCGTGTTCCAGTCGAGAACGGACCATTCGAGCCGGCCGCAGCCACGCTGCACGGCGATCTCCGCAAGCCGTTGCAACAGGGCCCTGCCGTATCCCCTGCCGCGTTGGGCAGGGTCCACGAACAGGTCTTCGAGATAAATTCCGGGCTTTGCCAGGAAGGTGGAGAAGTTATGGAAGAAGAGCGCGAAGCCATGCGCGTCGCCGTCTTCCTCGATCAGGAGCACTTCGGCATACGGGCGCGGGCCGAACAGCTGCGCGCTGAGGCCCGCTTCGTCGGCGAGGCATTCATGCTCCAGCCTTTCATAGACCGCGAGGGCGCGGATGAAGGCGAGGATGATGGGCGTGTCGGCCTCTTCAGCAAACCGGATGGTGGCCATGGGGGGGCAATATCCCGAGAAGATGAACGCGGGCCCGCTCATGCCTGAGCGGGCCGCCGGATCCTATTCTTCGAAGTCTTCGTCTTCGTCGACCACGTTAGCTTCGGCGCCTTCTTCGGCTTCGAGGCGCAGCTGGTTTTCGGCTTCGTCGAGACGGCGCAGCAGGTATTCCTCGCAGACGCCGAGCAGTTCTTCGCGCTTGTCCACGTAGAAGTGGTTGGCGCCCTTGATCTTGGCTCGCTCGACTTTGTGTCCCTTCTGGACGCGGACTTTCGACAGCGCACGCTCGATGTCTTCCGGCGAGGCGATCGAGTCGGCATCGCCCGCCACGATCAGCCCCGAAGCCGGGCAGGGCGCGAGGAAGGACAGGTCATAGTGGTTGGCCGGCGGCGAGATGGCGAGGAAGCCGTCGATCTCCGGACGGCGCATCAGCAGCTGCAGCGTGATCCAGGCGCCGAAGGAATAGCCGGCGCACCAGACAAGACGGGGGCTTTCCGACAGGTTCTCGACATAGTCGAGGACATAGGCGGCATCTTCCAGCTCGCCGATGCCCTGGTCGTAGACGCCCTGGGAGCGGCCGACGCCGCGCGAATTGTAGCGCAAAACGCCGAACCCCTGGCGTTCGAACAGCTGGTAGAGCATGATCGTGACCGGATCCTGCATGGTTCCGCCCGCTTTCGGGTGCGGGTGGAGGATGAGCGCAATCGGCGCGCCGGGATATGGCGGCTCAGTATAACGCGCTTCGATCCGCCCCTGCGGGCCCGGAATGATGATTTCTGCCATCTGATCCTCGGTTTTATTGAGTGAAGGGGGCGAGATAGGCCAAATCGCCCTGAGAATGCAAATTTTTCTGCAGGGTGCCGTCCTGGCCGGAAATCCCTATATACAGGGGCATGATCTATGCCGACTATAACGCCGCCGCCCCGATGCGGCCCGAAGCTCGCGAAGCAATGCTCGCGGCGCTGGGCCTTGGCGCGGCCAATCCGTCGTCCGTGCACCGGTCCGGGCGGGCGGCGCGGGCCGTGGTGGAGAAGGCGCGGGGTCAGATTGGCGGGGCCATCGGATCACGGGCTGCAGATATACTGTTTACCAGCGGCGGCACCGAAGCGCTTGCCCTGGCCATCCAGGGCGCGGTTCTGGCGCTGGACGGCAAGGCGACCCTGATCGTCTCCGCCATCGAGCATGAGGCGGCCACGAAGGCCGCCGCGTTTGCCGGGGTGCCGGTGGAGACGGCCTATGTGGGCAAGGACGGCGGCGCGGACCTCTGCGACCTGAAGGCCCGGCTGGCGGGCTGGGACCCGGCCATAAAAGGCACGCCGATCCTGGTGCTGATGCTCGCCAATAACGAGACGGGCATCCTGCAGCCGGTTGCCGGTGCGGCGGCGCTGGTGCGCGCGGCAGGCGGGCTGACGGTGTGCGACGCGGTGCAGGCGCTTGGCAAGGTTCAGGTTAATGCCGCGCTGCTGGGCGCGGATTTCATTGCGCTGTCGGCGCACAAGATCGGCGGGCCGCAGGGTGTCGGCGCCCTCTGGCACCGCGCCGGAGCGCCGCTGAAGGCGCTCCTGCACGGCGGCGGGCAGGAGCGCGGCCTGCGCTCCGGCACGGAGAATGTCGCCGGTATCGCCGGTTTCGGGGCGGCGGCGGAAGCGGCGGTACGGGACCTGCCGAACTACGCCGCGCTGGCGAAACACCGCGACGCGATGGAATCGCGCCTGAAGGCCGAAGGCGGTGTCACGGTGATCGGAGAGGAAAGCCCGCGCCTTG
>NZ_JBBEBT010000152.1:0-4531 GCF_040882205.1 Hyphomonas sp. | reverse complement strand
TAACGCTGCAACGCCTGTCGTGCTGCGATCGCTCAGCCGACATTGGGGGCCGCGCAACTGGCAAGCTGGATTGGCGCGCGGCAAACTTAATCAGATGACGGATGAAAGCGAGCAGAACCTGATGGGCTCTTCAGGCAGACCCGACATGCCCAGGAGTTGCAGGATGATATCAGCACACTGCAAGGCCGGTTGCACTGGCCGCGATTTGACTTTCACACGCGTAGCTTGCATCAATTTTTTCTACTTAACTGGCGGAACGGTCGACCATCCATGGCGCGCGAAACGGAGCAGATACTTAAGGCGCGGGCGGGCAAGGTTATCCCGAATGGAATGTATGGCCATCAGTCCGTTCGGTTGCTCCCGGAGAGTTTTCCGCAGTTCTTCAACCGCGCTGACGGCGCCTACCTCTGGGATAGTGACAACAAGCGTTACTTGGACCTGATGTGCGCTTATGGGCCCAACCTGCTCGGATACCGTGAGCCCCGTGTCGAAGCTGCCGCCGCCAGACAGATGGCACTTGGCGACACGATGACCGGGCCGTCGCCGTTGATCGTAGACCTTGCTGAAACCCTGGTCGCGATGATCTCCCATGCCGATTGGGCGATCTTCTGCAAGAACGGAACAGACGCAACGACCATGGCGATGACTGTTGCGCGTGCAGAAACCAAGCGGCGGAAGATTCTGGTCGCGTCAGGCGCCTATCATGGTTCCGCGCCCTGGTGCACGCCTGTCCCCGCCGGTACGCTTGCCGAAGACCGGGCGCACCTGATCAGTTATGTGTATAACGATATCGAAAGCCTCGAAGCAGCAGCGGCGATGGCCGGCGATGATCTTGCCGGCATCTTCGCAACACCTTTCAAGCATGATGCTTTCCAGGATCAGGCGCTTGCTGACCCTGACTATGCCAGGCGGGCTCGCGCTATCTGTGACGCCAAAGGCGCAATGCTGATCGTTGACGACGTGCGCGCCGGCTTCAGACTCGCCCGCGATTGCAGTTGGTCAACGGTAGGGGTAGCGCCGGATCTGAGCTGCTGGGGAAAATCATTCGCAAATGGCTATCCTATCTCTGCGCTCCTGGGCTCAGACAGTTGCCGCGCCGGCGCGGGCGCGATCTACATGACCGGCTCGTTCTGGTATTCAGCCGTGCCGATGGCTGCCGCACTTGAAACATTGAAAATACTCCGTGAAACTGACTATCTCGAACGCATGACCGGTCTTGGCGAGCGCTTGCGCAGCGGCCTCGCCCAGCACGCGGGTGCGCAGGGTTTCAGATTGCGTCAGACCGGCCCAGTTCAGATGCCGCAAATTCTGTTTGCCGACGATCCAGACCTGCGGCTCGGTTTCGGGTTTGCCGAAAACATGCTTGCACGCGGCATCTACATGCATCCCTGGCATAACATGTTCCTATGCGCGGCAATGTCAGAGGATGACATCGATTTTGCGCTCACCGCCGCCGGCGCGGCCTTCGCCGATCTCGCCGCAGGCCGCGCAGCGCTGAAGCCCCATCCCGTCGTCAGCGCGATGATGAAGAGCCGGGCGGCGCACGCTTGAACGCCATAGCACCGCTCCGCGATCCTTCCACGGACACTCTTTCTCGAGCTGGCCGGCAAGACGGTAAAACCAGCTGCATCGCCGTATCGGCCTGTGAACAGAGGCAGCTCAGTTCGTTTGAACAGATATCGGTCGCGGGATAACTGAAGCTCCGCGCCCTGGGGGCTCTTGTGCGGTGGCACGGCATGAAAGACCGGAACCGGCGAAGTCCGGTCCTCGGGCAGCCGTCGCTTGAGCGGTTGGGGCGCGGATGGTTTTGGCACTCTGACGCAGGGTGAGGGGGCGCGGCTGACTGTACCGGGGGCTACATTCATGCATCAATATGCGGGACTGAACCCGGATGCGCAGCGTGCCTCCGCAAGAACAAGGACACCGTCATGGTCACTTCATCAGCGTCCACACCGGCCCAGCCATTGGCCCAGCCATCGGCCCAGCCAATTGATGCCCTGATTGTCGGGGCTGGGTTTGCGGGCATGTACATGCTGCACAAGCTGCGCGGGCTAGGCTTCAACGCCACCTTAGTGGAAGCGGGCAGCGGCGTGGGCGGGACCTGGTACTGGAACCGGTATCCCGGCGCGCGCGTGGATATCCAGAGCCTGGAATACAGTTTCGGCTTCGATGAAGAGCTGGAGGCGGAGTGGCGCTGGTCGGAGCGGTATGCGCCGCAGCCAGAACTGCTGCGCTATGCCGAGCATGTGGCCGAGCGGTTCGACTTGAAGCGCGATATCCGATTCAGCACGCGCGTGACGGCGGCGCACTGGGATGATACGGCGCAGGAGTGGAATGTTCAGACGGAAACGGGCCTGGCACTGCGTTGCCGGCATCTGATCCTCGCGACCGGGTGCCTGTCGATTCCGACGGATGTGACCTTCCCCGGTATCGAAACGTTCAGGGGCGACATCTACCGCACCTCGCGCTGGCCGCACGAGGGCGTGGATTTTTCCGGCCAGCGCGTTGGCATCATCGGCACCGGCTCGTCGGCGATCCAGTCCATCCCGATCATCGCCGGGCAGGCGGAACATCTCACCGTGTTCCAGCGCACGCCGAACTATTCGATGCCGGCGCATAACGGGCCGATACCGGACGCCGACTTCGGGGCCTGGTCTGAGGACCCGCGCGGCTACCGCGCCGCCTCGCGCGATACCGGCGGCGGTTTCCAGAACGAAGCCTCGGACGCGCTGATTACCGACACGGCGCCGGAGGAAATCCGGACGGAGCTGGAGCGGCGTTGGGCCTGGGGGGGCTTCCGCATTCTCGGCGCCTATGCCGACACGGCGATTGATCCGGAAGCCAACCGCATCATCCAGGACTTCGTTGCGGAAAAGATCCGCGAGCAGGTTGCCGATCCGGCGGTGGCCGAGCGGCTGACACCGAAGGACCATCCGTTCGGCACCAAGCGGCCGTGCGTGGACACGGGATATTATGCGACGTTCAACCGGCCGAATGTGGCGCTGGTAGATCTGCGCGCGGAGCCGCTGGCGACGTTCACGGAAGCTGGCATCCGCACGGCGGCGCGTGACTATGCGTTCGACGCCGTGGTGCTGGCCACCGGCTTTGATGCGATGACCGGGGCGATCGAGCGGATCGATCTTGTCGGGCGCGGCGGGCGGCGGATCCGGGATCACTGGATCGAGGGGCCGCGCACCTATCTGGGGCTGATGATTTCCGGCTTCCCGAACCTGTTCACGATCACCGGGCCGGGCAGCCCGTCGGTGCTGACCAACATGATCAACTCGATCGAGCAGCATGTGGAATGGATTGCCGATTGCCTCGTGGCGCTGAAGCAGCGCCAGCAGACGAGTATCGAAGCGAGCGAAGAAGCGGAAGCGACCTGGTGCCGGCATTCGGCGGAGGCCGTGACGCCGACGCTGCTGCCGCAGGCGAACAGCTGGTACATGGGCGCCAACGTGCCGGGAAAGCCGCGGATGTTCATGCCGTATGCGGGGGGCCTCAACAATTATACCGAGATCTGCCGGCAGGTGGCCGCGAAGGATTATGAGGGCTTCGTGATCCGGCAGGGCGAGCGCGTGCTGTCGGAGTCGCGCGTGTTCACGAGCCAGCCGGCGCCGGGGGAGATTCCGGAGAAGCTGGTGCCGATCATAATGGAACGCCTGATGGCGGCCGGGATGCTGCCGGCGGAATAGGGCCAGGCCGGCGCAGGGCGGTTCGGGAATGCCGGTGTGTTGCTTGAGGTTTCGCCGGTCAGGCGGGCCGTGACAACAGATACGTTCCTGCCGGGCTGGACCCGCCGGGGCGCCCGTTCATGGTGGCCGAAACGCTGTTCACCGAATCCGGACAAGGCCGCACGCATTACATCTGGCGCGCCATGCACTGGACCGGGGAGATAATGAAGGAATAAGGGCGATGGGCTTGCATTAAGGCTGGGGCATGGCGGCGACGCAGCTTGAAGCGCTGGCGAGGAGCCTGTAACCGCAGGGGCGGAGGCTCCAGATGCGATACCTTTTTGCTACGCCGATCGAAGAGCTCGCTATCGGCGACGATGCCTTGCGCGCTAGTCTCGAGCGCGCGGTCTGGGTCTTGTCTGAAGACGATACGGCGGGGAATGACTGGTGTGAGCGGGAGGGGTATCCGGGGTATACATCCTATGCCTCACTGGACGACCTGCCGGAACGGATGCCGGAATTTGCGGCGCTGAAGAAGCTGCTCGACAAGGCGGCGGCGAAATTTGCCGCCGCGCTGCACTGGGACATGGACGGGCTGGCGCTGGGGCTCGACGCGCTGTGGGTGAACGTGCTCGGCGAGGGCGGGCACCATTCGGGGCATATCCATCCGGGCTCGGTCATTTCGGGCACGTATTATGTGTGCGTACCAGAGGGCGCCGGACGCATCAGGTTCGAGGACCCGCGCCTGGCGATGATGATGGCGGCGCCGCAGCTGGTGGACGCGGCGCCGGAGAGCGCGCGGCGGTTCGTCTATGTGACGCCGGAGGAGGGCCATTGCCTGCTGTGGGAAAGCTGGC
>NZ_JBBEBT010000151.1:0-4549 GCF_040882205.1 Hyphomonas sp. | reverse complement strand
CGCCAGACCGCATCGATGGCGCGGTAGCCATTGCCGCGCGCGGCGGCGAGCCAATGGCCGTCTTCTTCCCGGATACCCTTCACCTGCCGGAAGCCGAGGCGGACGGCGAGCGAGCCGTCCCCTGCAGGCTCCAGCACAGTGTCCCAGAAGCTCGCCTCGGCGCAGACAGGCAGGACCGTGACGCCGTGCGCGCGCGCATCCCGGACGATCTGGGCCGGCGCATAGAAGCCCATGGGCTGGGAATTGAGGAGCGCGAAGCAGAAGACTTCCGGATGGTGGCATTTGAGCCAGGAGGAAGCATAGACCAGCAGCGCAAAACTCGCCGCATGGCTTTCCGGAAAACCGTAGCCGGAGAAGCCTTCCAGCTGGCGGAAGCATTGCTCCGCAAAAGCCTGGTCATAGCCCTTCGCGAGGCAGCCTGCGATGAAACGCTCACGGAAGGCTTCGACAGAGCCCGGCCCCCGGAAGCTTCCGAGGGCCCGTCTGAGCTGGTCGGCTTCGCCGGGCGAAAACCCGGCGGCCACAACCGCGATCTGCATCGCCTGTTCCTGGAAGAGCGGGATACCGAGCGTCTTGGAGAGCACGGGCTCAAGATCCGCAGACGGATAGATGACGGCCTCTTGCTTGCGGCGGCGGCGGATATAGGGATGGACCATGTCGCCCTGGATGGGCCCCGGCCGGATGATCGCGACTTCAATGACGAGGTCATAGAACGTCCGCGGCCGCATGCGCGGCAAGAAGCTCATCTGGGCGCGGCTTTCGACCTGGAAGACACCGACCGTATCGGCGATGCAGAGCATGTCATAGACTGCCGGGTCCTCCTGCGGGATCGTTGCCAGCGTATATGACTTGCCTTTCCAGGTCCGGACCAGGTCGAAGGCCTTGCGGATACAGGTCAGCATGCCGAGCGCGAGCACGTCGATCTTCAGCATGCCGATGAGATCGATATCATCCTTGTCCCACTCGATGATGGTGCGCTCATCCATGGCGGCGTTCTCGACCGGGCAAAGCTCGTCAAGACGTCCGCGCGTGATCACGAACCCGCCGACATGCTGGGAGAGATGCCGCGGAAACCCGATGATCTCGCGGGTCAGCGCCAGTGTCTGGCGCAGGCGCGCATCCTTCAGGTCGAGGCCGGCCGCCCGGGCCCGCTCAGCGGCGATGGCGCTATTGCTGATCCCCCAGACCTGGCTCGACAGGGCCGAGACCGCATCCTCCGAAAGCCCCATCGCTTTTCCGACCTCGCGGATCGCGGCGCGGCTGCGGAAATGGATGACCGCCGAACAGATGCCGGCGCGGTGACGGCCGTATTTCTCATAGATATGCTGGATGACTTCCTCGCGCCGCTCATGCTCGAAATCGACATCGATGTCGGGCGGCTCGCCCCGCGCCGCAGAGACGAAACGTTCGAAAACCATGGAGATCGTTTCAGGTGAGGCTTCGGTGATGCCGAGGGCGTAACAGACCGCCGAGTTGGCCGCCGATCCCCGTCCCTGGCAGAGGATGTCCCTCGACCGCGCGAAGGCGACCACGTCATGAACGGTGAGGAAGTAGCGGGCATAATCCAGCTGCGCGATGAGGGAGAATTCTTTCTCGATGAGCGCGCGTACCTGCGGTGTCTCGCCGTCCGGATAGCGCCGCTTCAGCCCGTCCTCCGTGAGCCGGCGCAGCCTGTCCATCGGCGGCTGGCCGCCAGTGACCTCGTCCGGGTACTCATACTTCAGCTCATCCAGCGAGAAGGTGCAGCGCCCGGCGATCAGCCCCGCATTGCGCACCGCGTCCGGATAGTCGCGAAACAGGCGGCGGATTTCAAATTCCGATTTCAGGCGGCGTTCGCCGTTCGGCAGGGCGAGGCGTCCGAGCCTGTCGATGGTCGTGCGCTCCCGGATGCAGGAGAGGATATCGGCCAGCGCGCGGCGCTGGCCTGTGTGCATCAGCACGTCGCCGGCGGCGACAAGCGGCGCGCCGGTCTCGGCTGACAACCGCGCGCGCGTCGCGAAGCGGGCTTCATCCTCCCCGTCATACCGCGGCGCCATGCCAATGAAGACGTTCTCCCCGAAGGCGGCCTTCAGGTCCCGCGCGGCGCGGCCTGCAGGATCGCTGCCCGCCACGATCAGCACATTGCCGGCGCCCCATTCAAGGACATCCGCCAGAGTGATCTCGCATTGCCCTTTCACGGTCCGGCGCTTGCCGAGGGTCAGGAGACGGCAGAGCCGCCCATACCCTTCGCGCGTGATGGGATAGGCCAGCAGGTCCGGGCCGTCCGTCAGGACCAGGCGAACGCCGACGATATAGCGCAGGCCCACCGCGCGCGCGGCGGCATGGCCCCGCACGATGCCGGCGAATGTATTGCGGTCGGTGATGGCCATGGCTTTCAGGCCGAGCGCGTGCGCCCGCGTGACAAGTTCTTCGGCGTGCGAGGCGCCGGTCAGGAAGGTGAAGTTGCTGGTGACGAAGAGTTCGGCATAGCTCATGGCAGCCGGCCCGCAACAAACCAGTCCGGCCCGGCCCCGCCCGGATAGTTCACAAGCCAGAGGCGCGGGCCTTGCCGGGTCTGCACCCGCCAGTAATCCCGCACCCGCCGGTCGCCTTCGCGCCACCAGTCAGGTGTGAGCCGTTCGGGCCCCTCTGCCGTGGATGTCTCATAAGGCTGCCGGCGCCAGGTGAACTGCAGCGGGGGGCGCCCTGGCGTCTCGATCCTCATCGGCTCCGCAGGATCATAGAGCCGCACCGGACGCAGGCGCGGCCCGGCCTTCCAGGCAAGGTCCCGGGGAGGGTTCATGGCCTCGGCGGTGGTGAACTCTCGCTCCGGCAGATGGCTGTCCGCCGGCAGGAAGAGCCGTACACGGTCAAAGCCCAGCCGGTTGCCGAGCGTCGAGACGAGGTCAGACCAGCCCTCCTCTGTCTCTGCCCCCCCATCGAGGGTTCGCTGGCGCGGATGCAAGGGCTCGACCAGCTCAGCGACAAGCCGCAGCAGGTCCGCCCCGAATTCCACCTTCAGCTTGTCCAGCGGCGAGCGGAACTGTTGCAGGACGGCGCCCGGCGCGCAGGCCGGCTTGGCAAAGCCGGCCACCAGCACATGGTCGCCGGTATCAACGCAGCGAACGGTCAGGACGAAGCGGCGGGCGCCAAGGCCGGCGGCTGCAAGACGCGCGCAGATCGCTTCTGCAAGGCGCAGGACCACCCCCTCGAAATCTGCCAGGTATCCGATCGGCTCAGGCAAGGTCGCGCGCGCAGACCAGACGGGCTCTGCCCGGCTTGCCGCGACCGGCTCGGGTGTCTGGCCGAGCGCCCGCTGGAGCCTGGATGTCACCTCCAGCCCGAACCGGCGCGCCAGTTCGGAAGACCTGATCTCATAGAGTTGGCCGATGGTCTGGAGCCCTGTCCGCCTGAGCTCATGGGTGAGGGCGGTGTCCAGGCCAAGGGCGGCCAGGGGCAGATGGCCCAGCAGCGCCCTCACCTCACCCGGCGGGGCGATGTCATCCGGCGCGCGTCCAAACCGGGCGAGCGCCCAGGCTGCACCCTTCGTGTCGGCAATGCCGGTCTGCGCCGCGACCTGCAGGTCAGCCAGCTGCGCGCGCAGGCGCGCCGCCATCGCCCGCTCGCCGCCAAACAGATGCGCGCAGCCGGTAATGTCCAATACCAGCCCGTCGGGCGGATCGATGGATATACGCGGGGAGAATATGTCCGCCCACCGATGAAGCGCGCGCAGCAGGGCCGCCTCTCTCGCCGGACTGGAGGGCTCGCTCAGGAGGCCGGGGCAGATGGCACGGGCATCCGTGAGCGAGAGCCCCGGTGTCAGCCCCGCTGCGCGCGCTGTCTCAGAAAGGTGGGTCAGCCGAAAGGCATTCCGGATCTCGGCGACAATGGCAAACGCACCGTGGACACGGCCGTCACCAAGGCGCACGCGGCGATCAAGCGGAAGCTGCGGAAACCAGAGGGACAGCGCACGGCGCATCGTCATTCCCAGCCCATGTGACATGCCAGCGCCCGCCCCGTCCGCGCCTGTTCTTGATGCAGGCCCAGTCCCATCCCCCGCCCGGAGCCGCCTGGCAGTGCCAGCGGGTCTCGGCGGCAGAGGTCTGTGGAGCCCTGTGAACGAGGATGAGGCCGAGCGCGCCATACTCCTCGGCGGCGATCTGGAGCCTGCGGCTCTCCTTCAGATCCGGCCCGTCCTGGATCTCGGCAATGACGCAGGGCGCGCACCGCGCGCGCAGCGCCTGCTCCGCCGCCCAGAGGATTTCTGTCCGGTTCACCCCTGTCGCCAGGATCAGCCGGGCCGGGTCGAAGAAAGACTGCACCCCGGTTGGCGCGACAGTCCTGACAGCCTCTGGCAGGCCCGCCCAGATCACAGGCCCTTTCAGGCGCGACACAGCGAGGGCAGCAAACATGACTGCACTGTCGCCGAGGAGTTCGTGCACCCGTCCTCTGGACAACAGGACAGGCCCGAACAGCGAAACCCCGCCATACCCGGCCGGATGGCAGGTGTCCGCCGGTTGCATGGCCGGATAAAGGGTATGGGGGGCACGGACTGACATGTTCTTCTTTT
>NZ_JBBEBT010000150.1:0-4549 GCF_040882205.1 Hyphomonas sp. | reverse complement strand
CATCGGTTCCGAACAGGATGTCTCCACCTGCCTCATGCAGCGCCGGCGCCAGGGCTAAGCCGCGTGCTACGAGAGCCGACGCCTTTGTGCTATCCTGCGCCCCGGCAAACGGCGCGGCATAGGCAAGTATGCCCACGCCGTTCTCCAAGGTCACGTTCAAACCCACCGCATCTGCTGGATGCACAAACACAGGCAGGTCCCGGCGGCGCGCAGTATCTGTCAGCCTACGGACATCTCCAGCATCCATCGGCAATACGCCTACCGGCTTGCCAACGATCGCGCCGTTAAACAATTTCACCGCGCGCGTCCCGGCGTCCGCTTGCTCCTCAAGTCGCGCCGCCGCCGATGCAACGTCCACGATCTCTCCGCCGCTGAGCAGGATCGTTCCGTCCATCAGCGCGGGCGCTGCCGGCGAGGCGTAGATCGTCGCACCGGCGATGGCGGTCCCCGATGCCGGGAATTTCGGCGCGCTCGCACAGCCGGCAAGCACGACCGCCGCCACAACAAGGTTCGCAATTTTCGTTCGGCAGGGTCTAAAAAGTGTTGGTTTCTGCGAATGAAACGCGATCTCCCCACCAACATCAAGCGCCGCTGCATTCATCAGCGAACTGTCAGGCGCAGTACCGATTGGATCATCGGCGCAACCCGCGAATACGGGGTTGCAGCCTGTCCCCTTTCCCGCACTTCCCTGGACCAGAGACCGCCATGACGACGACTGCAAAGATTACCCCCGCCCACCGCCAGATTCGCGTATGGGATATCCCGACGCGCCTCTTCCACTGGAGCCTGCTCCTCCTGCTGACAACCGTCTCGGTCTGCATCCTCGCCGGCCTGTTCAGCAGCGGCGAGAGCCTGACGGGTCCTTTCGCCGACACCATCGGTTTCGAAATGTCGGAGGTGCACGAACTCGCGTTCCGCGTGCTGCAAGACCTCGTCGCGCTAAACCTTCCGGGCGTGGTGGCGGAAAGCTGGCTGGCAGAGGATGCGCTGATCCCCGCCATGATCACCGGCCGCAAGTCGCGCACCGAAGGCTAGCGCGCCATCGACGCACGGCAGGCGGGACTGCCCGCGCTGCTGGTCGCCCTGGTTCTTGGCGGCGCCGCAGCCGCCGGCCTCTGGACCCTCCCGGCTCCAGCATCATTGGACAGTGTCCACCGCGAGCACTATGACCCTCACGACCGTGACCGCGAAGATCACCGATCCCTTCTCAGCACAGGACACGTCCGCATGAGCCGCCTTCACCAGCATCCCGAACGCCACGCCGTGGACCGCATCGGCTGGCTGCGCGCCGCCGTGCTCGGCGCCAATGACGGCATTGTTTCTACGGCCAGCCTGATCCTCGGTGTTGCCGCCGCCGAAGCCTCGCGCGGCGCAGTGCTGACAGCCGGCATTGCCGCGCTGGTGGGCGGCGCAATGTCGATGGCCGCGGGCGAATACGTGTCCGTAAGTTCGCAGGCCGATACGGAAAAGGCCGATACTGAGCGCGAGAAGCGCGAGCTGCACGAAGACCCGGACGCCGAACTCGAGGAGCTGACCGGCATCTACCTCGAACGCGGCCTCGATCCCGTGCTGGCGCTGCAGGTCGCAAAACAGCTGATGGAGAAGGATCCGCTGAGGGCACATTTGCGCGACGAACTCGGCATTTCCGAAGCGCTCACCGCAAGGCCTGTGCAGGCTGCCTTCACGTCTGCTGCAACTTTCGCCGTCGGCGCGGCGCTTCCACTCTCGGTCGCCGCCACCTTGCCGCTGACCTCGCTTTTACCTGCGGTCTCGATATCGGCGCTGGTATTCCTGGCATTGCTGGGCGCGGCCGGCGCGCGCACCGGCGGCGCTAAACTCGGCACCGCGATCCTGCGCGTCACCTTTTGGGGCGCCCTTGCAATGGCCATCACCACGCTGATCGGCAAGCTGACCGGCGCGGTGGTCTGAGACGCCAGAATGAAAACGCCCGGCCGAGCAGATTGCTGGCCGGGCGTCTGGTATTGGAACTGGACCGAGGCCTAGAGGACGCGGTCTTTGAGGTCCTTGGACGGACGGAAAGCAACTTTCTTCGAAGCCTTGATCTTAATGGCTTCGCCGGTGGCCGGGTTACGGCCCTTGCGGGCCGGACGGGCGCGGACCTGCAGGATGCCGAGGCCGGAAATGCGCAGCTTCTTGCCCTTTTTCAGGTGGCCGCCCATGCGGTCGATGAAGTCGCTGACGATCGTTTCAGCCTGCTTCTTCGGCATTTCATGCGCTTCGGAGATTTCCGCAGCGATGTGCTTCAGGGTGAGCACGTCCGGAACCGCCTTTTTCGCCACGACGGCTTTCTTGGCAGGTGCGCCGGCTTTCTTGGCAGGTGCGCCGGCTTTCTTTGCGGGGGCCTTCTTCGCCGGAGCTTTCGCCACCGGGGCCTTCTTCACAACTTTGGACTTAACGGCCATATCATTATCCTTTCTAAGACAGTGAATGCGGGAAACAGGCTAAAAACGGGGTGTTTCGACTGCTTGGTTTAAGTATTGCAGATGATTCTGAGCAGAGAGCGATCGCATATCTTTGCTTTGAACATTGCGCAAGGGGCACGGCCTGACTGGCCACAAATTCCCGAAAGGCCCAGAAACCGCCTTAAAACGCATCTTTTGCGCGCTCCGGCCATCCGGACCCGGCCCGGGATACCGGCCTCCACAGCCCAATTTTCATCCGCCCACTGACCTTTTTAGAGAGCTGCGCGGCAGCTTGGAGATCGAAGGCCGCAACCACTTTGACGATACTCCGTCTACGGACTCTGCCATCCCTGGAGGGCGGCTTTGCGCGCCTCAGGGTGACGCTGCGTCACCCGCCTGACTTTCGAAGCGCCTGGCCAGCCCGGGGCAATCACCCGCAAGGCGCCGCGCAGAGACCGGGAATCGGGCCGTCCGGGCCAAACCTCATCAACACGTATGGGCGCCCGCGTTACCCCCGAACCAGCCCGCGCAGGGAACGCCGCCAAGGCGCGTGCGTTGGTGAATGGGCCGGTCGCACACGCAAGAGCGCCCCAAGAGCGCCCCAAGAGCGCCCCAAGAGCGCCAGGAGTTCAGCATTTACAAGGTATGAGAGGTATTCATTCCGGAAGGAATGGCGCGAGTGAAGCGCTTCGAAGCGTGAGATTAATCTTCATTATATCAACGCACTAAACTTTTCTGATGGGCGATTTCTATCCCACCAGGTATCCAGTTTGTATCTCACTCATCTATCCGATATTCCTGCGGTTCATGCGGTAAACCAGCAAGCATCTTGGTGCGCCATGATCGATAAAGTACCCTTTTATTAATCACTTTTACCGCATAATTTGATCGAAACTTTGGAGCTCTTTCGATCATGGTCTGGAATTGGGAGCTTCACGGCTGGCCTCACTTCGTGCGGGACCGGCAGAAACTCGCTGCGCGCGAGGCCCGTTTTCTCGAGCAGGCCGGCCTGCTGATCGGCACGTCCCGTCATATTTCCGATGAAGACAGGATCGAGCTCAGTATTTCGGTCATGAGCCTGGAAGCGATCGATACCTCTCAGATCGAGGGGGAAACGCTGGACCGAGCGAGTGTCCAATCCTCTATCCAACGCGCACTCGGGCTGAAGGCGGCCCGGACATCCGCGCGCCCGGCCGAGAGCGGCATTGCGGAAATGATGGTCGATCTCCTGCAGACAACAGGTGAGCCGCTGTCGGACGAAATGCTTCATCGCTGGCACAGCAAAATGCTGACCGGCCGCACCGATCTGAAAAGACTCGGCGGCTACAGAGAGCATGAAGAACCGATGCAGATCATATCGGGCGCTTCCTATGCGCCAAAGGTTCACTTTGAGGCGCCCCCTTCCTACGCTGTTCCCAGCCAAATGGCGGCGTTCATCTCCTGGTTTAACCAGACCGTGCCGACGGGCGAGGCGCCGGTGCTTCCAATCGAGCGCGCCGGACTTGCGCATCTATGGTTCGAGTGCATCCATCCGTATGAAGACGGAAATGGCCGGATCGGACGTGCCATCTCGGAAAAGGCGCTGGCACAAGGGCGGCAGAGGCCTGTCTTTACGTCCCTTGCCGGCGCCCTGCTGCGCCACCGTAAGGACTACTACCGCGAACTGGAGCTGGCGAGTTCAACCCTGAACGCGGACCGTTGGCTGAACTGGTTTGCCGATATCGCACTCGAAGCGCAGGACCGAAGCTTAAGGCAGGTCGAATTCATGCTGGCCAAAACCCGCGTCTTCGACCGCCTCGAAGGACAGCTGAACGCACGGCAGGAGAAAGCTTTGCTGCGCATGTTCGCGGAAGGCATTGACGGCTTCAAAGGCGGTCTCAGCGCCAAGAATTATATGACGATCACAGAAGCCCCGACTGCGACGGCGACCAGGGATCTTGCCGACATGGTCGCTAAAGGCGCGCTTGTCCGGGAGGGGGAACTCAAATCCACCCGGTACTTCCTAAAGCTGGACTGAAAACGCTTTCGCAGAGAAGCTCCAAAACCCGAGTCTCGGAAAACCGAGCGCATGCGAACCTTTAATAACGAATGCTTGTTGTTAAAGGCTTGTGCGCGTCGACTTCGTG
>NZ_JBBEBT010000149.1:0-4576 GCF_040882205.1 Hyphomonas sp. | reverse complement strand
GACACGCCCGTCAGCGGCCTTGATCTTCGGGTCGTCAAGGGCCGCAATGAAGCCGCGGCTGGCGAGGGCCGTTTCGCTGACATCGTCCCACGGCAATCTGGCTGAAAAAGCTTCGTTAGCGAGCAGGGTCGCTGGTGTCGCTTCGCCGGTGGACGCAAGAACTGGATCGCTCGTGGCGGCGCAGGCCGCGCAAACGGCGGCGATGACGGCGAAGGTAAGGGTCCGGTGCATCAAAGTTCCTCCCAGGGAAATGCTGCGTCCGGCGCATCGCCGGGCGCTGTTTGGAATGAACCTATAGGCGTTCCCCGGGGACGCAATATGTGCCGTCGCTTTCCTCGCGGCAGGCAGATGGCCCCGGACTGGACCAGGGGGCGTCCGGCGGGCTATCTCAGGGGCATGATCACCGGACCGACATCGCACAGCTACATCTCACAGCGCGTTCGCCTGCACTACGTGGATTGGGGCAACCCGGACGCGCCGCCGCTCATCCTGCTGCACGGCGGGCGCGACCATTGCCGGAGCTGGGACTGGGTGGCCGAAGAACTGCGCCATGACTGGCACGTGATCGCGCCGGACCTGCGCGGGCACGGCGACAGCGGCTGGTCGTCCGACGGCGACTATTCAGTGCGCTCCTGCGTGTATGATCTCGCCCAGCTGATCCACCAGAAGAAGCTGGCGCCGTTAACCATCGTTGCGCACTCGTATGGTGGCAACATTTCACTGCGCTATGCGGGCATCTATCCCGAAAATGTCCTTAAAATCGTGGCAATCGAGGGGCTCGGGCCTTCGCCGAAGATGCTGAAGGAGCGGATGGCTGAGCCGATTGCCAAACGGATGCACACCTGGATCGAGGCCAAGCGCGCAGCGGCAGGCCGGAGCCCGAAGAAGTATGCGACGCTGGAAGAAGCCTATCAGCGGATGAAAGAAGAGAACGGCTATCTCTCCGACGCGCAGGCGCGCCATCTGACCATCAACGGCATCAGCCAGAATGAGGACAGCACCTATTCCTGGAAGTTCGACAACCACTTCCGGGTGATGGTGCCCTATGATCTGCCACAGGAAGAGGTGGACGCGCTCTGGCGCGATATCACCTGCCCGACGCTGCTGCTGTACGGACAGAACAGCTGGGCGTCGAACCCTGAAAAGGACGGACGCATTGCAAACTTCAGGAATGCACAGGTAAAGATCTACGAGAATGCGGGCCACTGGCTGCATCACGACCAGTTCGACCGGTTTGCGGCGGAGCTGAAGGCGTTTCTCTGACGTGCAGTGCGCTCAGGTGAAATGCAGGCGGCGGTACTTGCCCCGGAAGTAGAGCAGCGGATCGCGGCGCGGATCGAACGCTGCGCGGAGCACTTCGCCGACGAGTATGACATGGTCACCGGCGTCGTACATGTCATGGCGGCGGCATTCGAAATTCGCGAGGGCATTCGAGAGCAGAGGCGCGTCATGCCGGCCGCGCTTCCAAGGCGTCTGGCGGAACCGGTCTTCGCCTTGCTGCGCAAAGACATTAGAGGCTGGCTGCTGGCCGATGTGCAGGACGTTGACGGCGAAGTGTTGTGCCACTTCGAGCGCCTTGAGGCTGCTCGATGTCTTGGCGATGCAGACGAGCAGCAGCGGCGGGTTCAGCGAGACGGATGTGAAGGAATTGGCGGTGAGGCCGACCGGGTCTCCGTTCGCTTCGAAGGTGGTGATGACCGTGACGCCGGTGGCGAAACAGCCGAGCGCATCGCGCAGCGTTCGGGCATCGGAGCCTGAGCGGTATTCCGGAACAAAGCGCGGAATGCGCCGTTCGAGAAAATCGAGCAGGGTGGCGCTGAAGAGATCTGCGCGGTCAGCGGCGACGACATGCCCGGCGTCACCGATCTCGACATACTCAGCCCCGGGGATCTGGTCGACGATGCGGCTGGCGGAGGCGGCGTCTGTGATTTCGCTGAGGGCGCCGCGCACGAACAGGGCGGGCACACGGATGTTGGGCGCGGCAGCCCTGAACCGCGTGAGAGCGTCTTCGAGATGGAAGCGCTCAAGCATGCGCGGGTCCCAGGCGCCCCTGGCGGTTTCGGACGCAGCACGCAGGGCGCCTGCCGTTTTGCGGATATTCGTGAGGTCCAGATCTGGGGGTGCGTCGACCAGGATCAGGCCTGCGGCGAGATGTCCGCCATCCTCGCCGACGGCGGCCGTTGCAACCCAGCCGCCGAGCGATGCGCCGACAATGACGGGCCGTGACGGCAACTGCGAAAGTATGGCCCGCAGATCCTCAACATAGGCACCGAAATCGTAGCGCCCGTCGGCGGGCCATTCGCTTTCGCCGTGGCCCCGAAGATCGATTGCGATGACCTGCCGGCCTGCCCGCACGAGGGCAACCGCTGCCTCGTTCCAGATATCCCGGGTCTGGCCACCGCCATGCACCAGCAGCACCAGCGGATCATCAGGATCGCCGCGCCGGTCGCCGCGAATGGCGACTCCGGCAAACCCTTTGAACTGCGAAAGTGGCATGAGCGCTCCTGGACCCTGCAGTGGTGGCGGGCGTACCGGGAACGATGCACCTTCAGACACTGGACGTAGACCGCCCGATGTAGCGCGACCATGGTCCAATTGCGAGACTGCTGGCCGCAGACGGCGCGGGCCGCGCCGGAAAGCGGATGCACTGGAAGTCACGCCGCCCCCGTCACGCCGCCCCCGTCACGCCATGCCCACTCCCCTGTCTGGGATTTGTCGCGCAGGCGGCTGCGGAAGTCCCGCTTTTCACTTTCGAGGTTAATGGAGAGCCTGCTTCGCAAGCCCGTCCGGCGTGAACCCGGCCGGGCGGCGCAGGCTTCCAGAAGATCTGTCTGGCACGCCGATAGCCTTCATGGAACCGCCGGGGCCGGGGCCCTGGAGCGAGAAGCCGGCTGCGTCCCCGATGGCGCCAACCGTTCAGAAGTCCTCCTGCCTGGACAAGGCATCCATCGTTTCGAAGGCGGTCCAGCGATAGCCCTGCCCGGCCCAGCTTTTGCGGACGAGGTAGAGGCGTTCCGTCATGCCGTAGCCGACGATCAGCATGGCGCGGCCCGAACGTGGCTGGCGGATCAGGCTTTCCCGAGCAGGCGGCCGAGGACATCCGCGAGGGATATTTCCATCATCGGCTTGCGGACGTGCGCCGCAAATCCGCCTTTCATGGCAATGCGCTCGAGCGAGTCTACGTCCCAGCCCGAGATCAGCACGGCGGGCTGGTTGAATCCGCGCTGACGCAGGGATGCGAGCAGTTGTGTCCCGTCGCTGCCCTCCAGTTTCAGGTCAATCACGAAACAGTCGCAATCGGCGGCGGCGGCCGACGCGAGAAGTTCTGCGCCTCCGGCGAAGACATCGACATCGTAGCCTCGTGCGCCGAGCAGGACGAACAGTGAGCGACGAACCGCGTCGCTGTCGTCGATGACGGCTATGCGGGGATGGCGGGAAACAGGTACAGGAAGTGCCATGCCGGGTGCCGCGTTTGACTGAGCACCGACCCTAGTGCGTCATGCGGCCGCGCGTCTTTAGGTACATCCCCTAGGAGGCAGCAGGGCCGCCAAATCCGGCTGCGAAGGCGATCCTGAGCACCGTGGACAGACTCGGCGCGTCCATCTTCTCCATCAGATTTGCGCGGTGAATCTCGACCGTGCGGGGCGAAATATCGAGGGTTTCGGCGATCGCCTTATTGGTTTGCCCCTCGACAAGACCGTTCAGGACATCCCGTTCCCGGGCCGTCAGACGCTCGATCAGCCCGCGTGCTTCCTCGGCGAGGACGTCTTCCTTGCGGCGCGCCTCCAACCGATCGAATGCCCGCGTCAGGGCATCGACCAGCGTTTGCTTGGCATAGGGCTTTTCGACGAAATCGACCGCTCCCGCTTTCATGGCCCGAACGGCGACCCCGATGTCCCCGTGCCCAGTCAGCACGATGACGGGCATTGCAACGCCCCGGTTGTTGAGGGTTTCCTGGACTTCGAGACCGTCCATGCCCGGCATCTGCACATCGAGGAGAATGCAGCCGCGCTCGGCTTCGGCGACCTGCTCAAGGAAGGCGACCCCGTCGGTATAGGTTTTCACCCGGAAACCGGCATGGCGGAGCATAAAGCTGGCCGAGTGCCGGATGGCTTCGTCATCATCAACCAGGTGGATCAGGCGCAGTTCGTTCATGTTGAGGGTTTACCCGTATCCTGCCGGAGTGTGAACCTAAAACAGGTTCCACCCTGCGGCGCCGCAACAGCGTTGATGGTGCCGCCGTGGGCCTCCACGATCGTCTGGCAGATCGAAAGCCCAAGACCCATACCTTGCGCCTTCGTGGTCGCGAACGGCTTGAAGATCGACTCTTTCATTTCCGGCGATAGCCCCGGTCCATTGTCGCAGACTTCGATCTCTACATAACCCGGTCCATCTGACAAAGAGGCGCGCAGATCGATGCGGGCATTGTCGCGGCCCGTCATGGCGTCCAGTGCATTGCGGACAAGATTGATCACAACCTGCTGAACCTGGATGGGATCTGCCAGCACACGGTCGATATTCCCGTCCACCGTGATGGTGACCGGAATGTCCGACCGGTCGCGCGAAGTTCTTGTCA
>NZ_JBBEBT010000148.1:0-29220 GCF_040882205.1 Hyphomonas sp. | reverse complement strand
CACCTTCAGGGCCGAGCGGGCCGACCGACAGGTCGCCGACGCGCCACTCGAACGCGCCGCCATTGCGAGCCGAGACAGTCCAGCCCGCTTTCAGGCGGGGGAAATAGTTCTCGCCCTCGGCCATCGTGCGGCTGAGGAAGATGGTGCCATCGGCGCCGCGCACTTCAAGCCAGCCTTGGCGGACGGCGACGATTTCCAGCGGCAGGTCGGCCGGAACCGCCGAGGAGGCGGCATTTTCAGCAAAAAGGCTGTCGCGGGCGCCGCTGACGGCCACGACCGTCGGAGAGACGACTTCTTCCGGTCCCGTGCTCATCAGCATGAACACGCTGACACCGCCGGCCACGAACACCAGCAGCGCGCCGAACGCGGCGGTGACCAGCGGCAACTGGCTATGTTTCTTGTTTATCTGACCGATTTTCGGCACCGGCGCGGTGGTCTTTACCTCATCCACGGCGCCGCATTCGCGCGTATAGCGCCGGATGACTTCCTGCTCGGGCAATCCAAGATACTTTGAATAGGCGATCAGGTAGGGCACGAGATAGCCCTTCGCGATCGTCTGCAGTTCCATACGTTCGATGGCCATCAGGAAGTTCTCGCGGATGAGCGAATCGCGCGCGATCTCGCCGAGGTCGCGCAGCAGCGCCTCGCGCACGCGGCGCAGGACCTGCCCCATCCGGAGTTCTTCGCCTTCATAGAGGCCCGAACGGAAAATCTCGTCGGCCCGCTGGCGACGGCCATATTCGTCAAGTTGCCGGGCTGCTTCCGCAGAGATCGGCATTACATTCGAACGGTTCGTTCCGTTATCTTCCACCCGTTCATTTTCCTCGGGTTTGTCGCCTGCAGGCTCAGTCGGTACGTTCTGTGCCATTGTCTACCAGTCTCACTGCCGAATGCCGCCACAAAGTGAAATCGGGGCAAGATCCGGTCCAATGTTTACGTAGAGCCGTGTTCCTGCCGTCGCAACACGCTTCAACTGTCAGCTGTGTCAATTCCATGCTCGGCGGCAAGTGCTAACACTTGATTACGGAACGATCCGTTCGGTTTGTCCATCCGCTCGAAAAGCCCCGCCCGGAAGGCGCCCAGGTCCACCTTGCGCAAGGCCTGCTTGACCGGGCCGATGGCGGAGGCCGCCATCGACAAGCTGGTATAGCCCAGCGCCGCAAAGCAGAGCGCCACCGGGGGAGAGGCAGTCGCCTCGCCGCAGACCGACAGACGGACCTTCCCCGCCTTGCAGGTTTCGGCCACCATCTTGAGGAAGCGCAGGGCCGCCGGGTCCACCAGGTCATAGCGTTCGCTGACCGACGGTGTCATCCGGTCAGCCGCGAAGAAGAACTGCAAGAGGTCATTGGTGCCGACCGACAGGAAATCCACCTCCCCTGCCAGGTCCTGCATCGAGAAACCCAGCGCCGGGGTCTCCAGCATCACGCCGACTTCCAGCTTCGAGGGCTGCTTGCCTGTCCGCGTGGCGCTCCAGGCGAGTTCTTCCATAAGAAGCGCCTTGGCGTCCCGGAACTCCGACGGCACGGTCACCATCGGGAACATGACGGTCAGCGGCCGCTCCCCGGCAGCGCGCACAAGCGCCCGAAGCTGGCGGCGGAACAGGCCCTTGTGGTCCAGCGCAAAGCGGATCGACCGCCAGCCGAGCGCGGGGTTCTCCTCCCGCTGCAGGTTCAGGGCGGGCAGCACCTTGTCGCCGCCGAGGTCCAGCGTGCGGAACACGACCGGCCGCCCGGCCGCCCGGTCCAGCACCCGTTTATAGAGGGCAATCTGGTCTTCAAGGCGCGGCAGGGTTTCCGAGACGAGGAACTGGAACTCGGTGCGAAACAGGCCCACCCCGTCCGCGCCCGCCTGGTCCAGCATGTCGAGATCAAGGGCGAGACCCGCATTCAGCATCAGCGAGACGGTGGTGCCGTCCAGCGTCTTCGCGGGCAGGCCCTTGAGCGCAGCATACCCAGCCTGGCGCTCCGAGCGCAGCGCGACACGGGATTTGTACGCGTCATATACCGCGTCATCCGGGCGAATATGGACCGAGCCTTCCTCCGCATCGACGATGATATAGTCACCCTGCTCGATCCGTGTCGTCAGGTTCTCGATGCCGCCGATGGCCGGAATGCCCAGTGCACGCGCCACGATGGCGGCGTGCGAGGAAGCGGCCGCCTCCTCCATGAGGATGCCGCGCAGGCCGACATTGGCATATTCGAGCAGCTCAGCCGGACCGAGGCGGCGGGCCACCAGCACGCCCTGCTCGCCCGTGACCTTGGGCTTGCCCTCTTCCCCGCCCAGCACCCGCAGCAGGCGGTTGTCGAGGTCTTCAAGGTCATGCAGCCGTTCGCGCAGGTAGGGGTCGCGCGCGTTCTGCAGCCGCGCCCGGTGTTCGCGCCGGGCACGGTCCAGCGAAGCCTCGGCCGACAGGCCAGAGCGGATGCCCTCATGCAGTTTCTCGGCCCAGGAGGGGTCTTCCGCCAGCAGCCGGTAGGCCTCCATCACATCGCGCGGGTCGCCGACCAGAGCTGCGCCGTCGATCAGCATCATCCGGTCGATCGAGGCGCGAAGTCCGATCAGGCCGGCATTCAGCCGTTCGGCCTCAGCGGAGACGTCACTGGCAAAGAACTTCGCCGCCGGCACAACCGGATCGTGCAGCACCGCGCGGCCGTAACCGAGACCCTCGCAGAACACCCGGCCACTGAGATTTCCGCCCCCCGGTCCGCGCACCCGGCGCTCCGGCGCGTTCTGCGGCGCCGGTGCCAGCACCAGCGTATGGACGATCTCCGCCAGCACCATCGAGATTGTCTGCAGCGTATCGACTTCCTCGTCGCGGTAGGTGCGCTCTGTCTTGTTCTGCACGACCAGCACGCCGGTTACCCCGCCAGTGCGAAGGATCGGCACGCCGAGGAAGGCATGGAAAGGGTCCTCCCCTGTTTCCGGACGGTAGGAGAAGGACGGATGGCGCGGCGCGTCAGTGATCGCGATCGGCTCGGCCGTGCGCGCGACGAAGCCGACGAGCCCCTCGCTGGAGGCCATGCGCGTCTTGTTGACAGCTTCCGGCTTCAGGCCCTCGGTGGCGATCAGCAACAAGCTGCCCTCGGGCTCGCGCAGATAGATCGAGCAGACATCGGCCACCATGGTCGAGGCGATGAGGCGCACGACATGATCGAGCCGCGAACGAGTGTCTCCATCCTCCGCCATCACCTGGCGAAGGTTGTTCATGAGCACTCTCGTGGCCGGCATATTATAAGGCATGCTCTCCCGTGCGGGATGGGGGCTCAGTCAGCGTCGAGGCCGAAGGCCGTATGTAGGGCGCGAACGGCCAGTTCTGTATAGGGCGCAGCGATCAGCACGGATATCTTGATCTCAGAAGTTGAGATGACATCGATGTTGATGCCCTTTTCCGACAGGGCCGTGAACATTTTCTCGGCAACCCCGGTATGGCTTTTCATGCCGACGCCGATGATCGAGATCTTCGAGACGTCGCTGACCACTTCCAGCCGCTCATAACCGACGTCCGCCTTCAGCTTCTCCAGCGTCTCGCGGGCGAACGGGCTGTCGCGCTCGGTGCAGGTGAACACGAGGTTCGCCTTGGAGGCCTCGCGGGAACTCGCCTGCACGATCATGTCGACATTCACGCCCGCCTTGGCGAGGGCCGAGAAGATCTTGGCCGACGATCCCGGCCGGTCGGGCACGCCATAGAGCGTGACCTTGGCTTCGTCCCGCGAATAGGCGACGCCGCTGACAACCTGCTTTTCCACGATCTCTTCCTCTGCACAGACAAGCGTTCCGGGGGATTCCTCGCCGGGCTTCACGAAGCTCGACAGCACCCGCACCGGCACATTGTGGTTCATCGCCAGCTCGACCGAGCGCGTCTGCAGCACTTTCGCGCCGAGCGAGGCCATCTCGAGCATCTCTTCATACGAAATCTTGTCGAGGCGGCGCGCCTTAGGCACCATCCTCGGATCGGTCGTGTAGACGCCGTCCACATCCGTATAGATATCACAGACCTTGGCGCCGAGCGCGGCGGCGACTGCCACGGCGCTGGTGTCCGATCCGCCCCGGCCGAGGGTCGTCACCCGGTAATCGTCGGTCACGCCCTGGAAGCCCGCGACGACCGCGATCTCGCCGGAATCGATCGAATCCGGCAGCGCCGAATCGTCAAAACCCATGATGCGGGCCCGGCCATGGCTATTGTCGGTCTTCAGGCGCAGCTGCCAGCCGAGCCACGACCTGGCCTTCAGACCCCGGCGGCGGAGCGCGAGCGCCAGCAAGCCGGCGGTGACCTGCTCGCCTGAGGCGACAACAACGTCATACTCGTCATCATAAAGATGGCGCGCGAGGTCCTTGCCGGCAGCGCCGTCAGCCAGGGCGACCAGCTTGTTGGTCTCCCCCGACATCGCCGAGACGATGACGGCCATATGCTCGCCCTTGGCCGCCCGCGCCGCGACGATCTCGGCGACGTTCGCAATCCGGTCGAGATCGCCGACCGATGTGCCGCCGAATTTGAGTACCGTGCGCGCCATTTCGCCCCAACCGACTATCTGCCCCGCCCGGGGCGTCCTATATCGGCCCCTGTAAGGGAAAGTTCGGCTCGGATCAAACAGGATTGATAAACGATGGCGAGAACAATTGACGCGTCTGACGCTATCCCCGTCACACCCAGCATCGACCCGGCGGAAGTGGCGAAATTCTCGGCCATGGCCGCTGACTGGTGGAACCCGAACGGCAAGTTCAAGCCGCTGCACCGGTTCAACCCGGTCCGCCTGAAGTTCATTCGCGAGCGGGCAGAGCGCCATTTCGGCCTTGCTTCCAGCCTTCGGACCCCGTTCGACGGCCTGCGACTGCTCGACATCGGCTGCGGCGGCGGGCTCGTGTCTGAACCGATGGCCCGGCTTGGCGCCTCGGTTACCGGGGTCGATGCCTCTGAGGCCAATATCAAGACGGCGCTCACCCATGCGGGCGAACAGGCGCTGAAGATCGACTACCGCTCCGGAACCGCCGAAGGCCTGCTGGCCGCCGGCGAAGCGCCCTTCGATATCGTGCTGAACCTCGAAGTGGTCGAGCATGTCGCTGACCCAGCGCAATTCCTCGCCGACACCGCGCGCCTCGTTAAGCCGGGCGGGCTGATGATCGTCGCGACGCTGAACAAGACCGCCAAGGCGCTCGCCACTGCCGTCATCGGCGCCGAATACATCCTCGGCTGGCTGCCGCGCGGTACGCATGACTGGTCGAAATTCCTCGACCCCGAGGATGTGCGCACGCCGCTGCGCGGCGCGGGGCTGGAGATCAACGAGACCATCGGCGTCGCCTTTCAGCCGATCAGCGGCCAGTGGAAACTCTCGGGCGATACCAGCGTGAACTACATGGTCGTCGCCCGCCGGCCCGCCGCATGAGCCAGCTTCCCGCCCCCGAGGACATTCTCGCCTTCTGGATTGCAGATGCCGATACGCCCGAGGGCCTGAAGACGCAGTCAAAGAAATGGTTCAAGGGCGGCAAGGCGTTCGACGCAGAACTTGAAGCGAAATTCCTGGCGCTGCTGGAGACGCTATCCGCAGGCCCACTCGCCGAGGACTGGGCCGCGCGCGGGACGAAGGGACGGCTCGCGGCGATCATCGTGCTCGACCAGATGAGCCGAAACATCTTTCGGGGCAGCCCGCGCGCCTTCGCGCAGGACCGGCTGGCCCTTCATCTGTGCAAGGAGGGTCTGGAGAAGGGTGAGGACGAAGGCCTGGCGGAAGCCGAGCGCGTCTTCTTCTACCTGCCGCTCGAACATTCCGAAGCACTGGACGACCAGGACTGGGCAGTTGCGCTTTTCACGGCGCTGCACAACACGGCGCACGAGGATTTCCGGGAGTATACGAAGACAACGATGGACTACGCGATCCAGCACCGCGACGCGATCCGGCAGTTCGGCCGCTTTCCCCATCGCAACAAGGTCGCTGCACGCACGAGCACACCCGATGAACTAGACTGGCTTGCCGAAGGGGGCGGGTTCTAGACCTCCGCAGGTATGCTGCCGAGCCGGCCGGCCGTTTCCGCCTGCACGGCGCGCGTCAGCGGATAGGTGCGCACCACGAAATAGGTGATGAGATACATCAGGGCTGGCAGTCCGCAGAAGATGAAGAGCAGGCCCTGCACCGCTTCGGGCGAATTCTCGACGCCGGCCTCATAACCTGCCACCAGACCGACCAGAAGATAGGCGAGCCCAGTCGCGAGGCTCGCACCGATCTTGTAGGCACCGGCGTTCAGGCCGAAGAACAATCCGGCCCGGTTGGTGCCGGAACGCACGAGTTCCCATTCGACCACATCCGCCGTCATCGACCGGCCGATCACCAGCGGCGCCGTGAAGGCAAACCCGTTGATCACGGCTGCAAGTGCAAAAGGCCAGAAGCCCGGGAACTGCGCGGCCACAAGATAGAGTACATAGCTGCCCGCCGACATCAGCACGGCCACACAGACGGCGCTGTGCTTCTCCGTCCTTGAGGCCAGACGCATCCAGACCGGCAGTCCGAGCACGGAGGACAGGAAAAACACCACCAGCAGGAGGCTTGCCTGCGCATCGCTGAGCCCGAAAACCGACTCGGCGACGAACAGATAGAGCGAGGCCGTGACCGTGATGCCCATACCGATCAGCAGCTCGAGCAGGAGGACGGTTTTGAGGAAACGGTTGCCGACCGCCATGCGCAGGTCGGCGAAGGTATAGGCTTTCTCCGCCGGGTCCTTCGTGCGCGGCGGGTCCGGCACGAAGAGGCAGGCGATCAGCGCCGTGAGCGGCAGCGAAATGATCAAGCACCAGCCCATCGCGCCGATCTGCTCAAACCGGTCGCCGCCATTGTTGGCGATGATCACCGGGATGATCAGCAGGAACAGCATGCTCAGCACGCTGGCCATCTCGATCATCACGAAATGGCGTGAGCGGTCGTCATAATCGGTAGCGATGTCGGCGACCCAGGCGTTGCGCGCGATGATCAGCATCGTCGAGCCGAGATACAGGATGACCATCCACAGCACGAAATAGAGCGCGCTCGCGCCTGCGCGCGGCGGCATGTAAACGAAATAGGCCGCGAGCATCAGAATCGGGACGCTGGCAACGATCCAGGGACGCGCCCTGCCCCATTTCGAATTGAAGCTGTCGACGAGATGGCCGATCGTCGGATCGAGCAACATGTCGAGCAGGCGCAGCGCCATGAACAGCATGCCCGTCAGCGCGACGCCGAGCCCGATCTCGTCGGCATAGAAGGGCGAGAGGTATACACCCAGCGGCAGGCCTATTCCCGACAAGGGAAAGGCAAGCGTGGACAAGGCGAGGACACGGGGCGTGCTCAGCCGCTTCGGGGAGGGATCAACCATGCGCCCACACTGCCGCGTGAAAAGGTGACGGCCAAGTCATTTTTTGATGCCGCGTCGCTTGACGGCGCGCTCCGCGCGCGGCCACGGTTTGCAAAACAGATACGGGAGCCAAGCCAGCCATGATCCGCAACCTTCTCATCGGTCTCGCCGTGTTTTTGCTCGCAGTTGCAGCATTGGTGGGCGTGCTCATCGTCAACACGATGAACTATGGCGGCGAGCCAGTGGGCGGGCGCGTCGAGCTGCCGGCGCCGCCGGAATTTTCGGCGGAGCGCGGCGCGCAGAACCTCTCGCGCGCGATCCAGTTCAGAACGATCACGCTGGCGAGCGGCGATCCGCGCCCCGGGCAAGAGGGCGAGTGGCTGGCGCTGCATGCCTGGCTCGAAGAGACGTATCCGGCCGCGCATGCCGCGATGACGAAGGAAGTGGTGCCGGGCACGCTGACGCTGCTCTACACCTGGCCGGGATCGGACGCCTCGCTGAAGCCGCTGGTGCTGATGGCGCACCAGGATGTCGTGCCGGTTAACATCGGCACCGAAGAAGACTGGGACGGCGGGCCGTTCGAGGGCGCGATCATCGACGGCTATATCTATGGCCGGGGCGCAATCGACAACAAGGGCTCGCTGGTGGCGCTGATGGAGGCCGCCGAGGCGCTGGCCGTCGCGGGCTTCAAACCTCAGCGTACGGTCTATTTCATGTTCGGCCATGACGAGGAAGTTTCCGGCTCCGGCGCCGCGAGCGCGGTAGCATTGATGAAGTCGCGCGGGATCGAGCCGGAAATGGTGCTCGACGAAGGCTTCATGGTGCTGAACCCCTCCCCGCTGACGGGCAAGCCGGCAGGCTTCATCGGCATCGCGGAAAAGGGTTATGTGACGCTGGAAGTGATCGCCGCAGCTGCCGGCGGTCATTCCTCCACGCCGCCGCGCAACTCGGCCGCCGTGAACCTCGCCCGCGCTGTCGTCGCGCTCGATGAGAACCAGATGCCGTCGGCGCTCGGCGAGCCACCCGCTTCGGAGATGTTCCGCGCCGGCGGCAAGGACATGCCATTCGCCCAGCGCCTTGCCTTTGCAAACCTCTGGCTGCTCGAAGGTGCGGTCGATGCGCAGCTGAGCAAGATCCCGGCCGGCAATGCGATGATCCGCACCACCACTGCGCCGACCATGCTGGCCGGCTCGGCCAAGGAGAATGTACTGGCCCAGCGGGCTACCGCGACGGTGAACTTCCGCATCCATCCGAGCAATACGGAAGAAGAGATCATCGCGCATGTCAAAAAGGTGACGAAGGATATCGAGGGCATCGAGGTGGCCGTCGGCCAGCAGGGTATCCGGGGCAGCGGCGCATCGAATGTGTCGCCTACGGACAATCGCGCTTATGCCGTGCTGGCGAGCGTGGCGGAAGCGACCTATCCCGGCTCACCCGCCGCGCCTGGCCTCGTGCTCGGCGCCACGGATGCGCGCTATGCTGAGGCGATCAGCAAGAACGTCTACCGCTTCGCTCCGGCCGTGCTGACCCCGGACGAACTCACCGGCTTCCACGGCACCAATGAACGCACCAGCGTCGAAAACATGGGCCGCCTCGCGCGCGGCTATGCGCAGGTGATCCTCGCGATGGACGCGCCGGAGTAAGCGCTCAGTTCACTGGGCCGGTGACGCGCGAGATATCCACGTTGTAGTGGCGGGCGCAGAACTGGCAGTCAATTGAGAGGTTGCCGTCTTCCTCGACCAGTTCTCGCAGGGACTCGTCCGGCATCTGGCCCAGCGTCGTGACGAGGCGTTCCTCGCTGCAGGTACACTCGTCGAGGACTGCCATGCCGGGTTCGAGCGTCACGCCCTGTTCGTGGAACAGGCGGTAGAGGAGTTCGGTCATGGGCAGGGCCGGGTCGACCAGCTCAGCCGGTGTCAACGTGGAAAACAGCACCTCTGCTTCGCGCCAGCCTTCCTCGGTATCGCCGCGCGCGTCGTCGCCCGCGATGCGTTGCACCAGCATGCCGCCAGCGGTCCAGCCGCCACCCTCGGCGCGGTCCACCGCGAGGCGGATGCGCGAGGGCACCTGCTCCGACATAACGAAGTAATCCTCCGCACACTGAGCGAGCGAGGCCTTGTTCAGCGCCACGATACCCTGGTAGGGCTGAATGTCGGGATTGTCCTGCACAAGGATCAGGCCGAGCCGGCCAGTGCGGCCGAACAGTTGCGGCATGTGCGGCTCGCCGCCCTTGTTGACGCGCTCGAGATTAGCCCAGCCGGCAGCGTCATATCGGGCATAGCCGCGCACATTGCCATTGGTACTGTACTCGCCGACGAGCAGCGTGACCGGGCCATCGCCTTCGGCCTGCACGAGGATCTTGCCATCGAATTTCAGCGAAGCGCCGACGAGTGCGGCCAGCGCAACGGCCTCGCCGAGGATCTGGGCGAGGTGGCGGGGATAATCATGCCGGTCGAGAATTGGCGAGATACTGGCGCCGCCCATGCGGACCGCGCGCCCGCGGATGGGGCGGCCTTCGATCTGGAAGGTGGCGGCGAAATCGCCGGTTTCATGAGGAGACTTGATCATCGGAGGGCTGCCTTGAGGGGGACTTTCAAGCCGCCCCATGTGGCAGCGAGGGGGCCAATCGGCAAGGGGCCTGCTTCAGGCAGGCGTCAGGCTGAGCAGCTGGCGCCGCCGAGGACACAGAAACTGGCGCACCAGGGATGGTTCAGTTTCACCGGCGCGGCGGTGGCCTCGGCGAGCGTGGCGCCGAGATCGAAGGCGGGATCGTCCACCAGCAGCGTGCAGGCGAGAACGCGGGGGCCCGCGGCGCCCTTGCGGCGCACGACCATCCGCTGGCTGGCACACATGATCGAGTCCGGCGACTTGCCCAGGATGCCCCAGCACGCGGTGGTGATTTCAGGGAGATCATCGCGGGCGATCATTTCCGGGAAGAGGACGAGTTGTACCGGGTCGGCCGCATCGAGCGCGAGACCAAGCGACGCGATCAGCGCGAAGTAGCCTTCGCGGGCGGCGGCCTCGTCCTCATGCAGGGCCTTGCGGCCGGCAAGCGTGAGCGGGATGTTGTTGGCCGCGAGCCAGCGAAGCCCCTCACAGGCTTCGGCGAAAGCGCCCCGTCCCCGCTCGGCGTCATGTGTCGCGGCGTCATGGGAATCGAGCGAGACGCGGAGCGTCATCTTTCCCGGGAAGCGCGCGGCGAGGCCCACAAGTCCCACCTGCACGCGCGGGCGCATCAGCGGGCGCATCGCGTTCGTCAGCACAAGGAGTGTATGGCCCTGGTCCAGCGCTGCTTCGAGGATGTCCAGGATTTCCGGCGCCATGAAGGGCTCGCCGCCTGTGATGCCGATTTCGGCGGGCCCGGCCAGCTCGGCGAGATAGGGCTCCACGTCCGCGCGCGTGAGATAGACGAGGCGGTCATTGGTCGGGCTGCTTTCAATATAGCAGTTGGCGCAGGTTATATTGCAGAGGGTGCCGGTATTGAACCAGAGCGTCTTGAGCTCTGTCCACGCAACGCTGGCCCGCGTCTCGCCCTTGGCGGTGACATGAGGGTCGAGAAATTTCGCGTTCGGGATCAGTGTATCGGCCATGGCAATTGCCTAGAACTCGCCGGGTGCGCCGCCAAGGGCAGACGCTGCGGCTTGTGTGAATGTGATCGGCGGGTAGACTATTTTCCCAGGCACCAGCGCAGGATGGCCTTCTGGGCGTGGAGGCGGTTTTCCGCTTCGTCCCAGACGAGGCTGGCCGGGCCGTCGATGACTTCGGCGTCGACTTCTTCGCCCCGGTGCGCCGGCAGGCAGTGCAGGAACTTCGCACCGCCGTTTGCCAGCTCCATCAGCTCGTCGGTGACGGCAAACGGCTCGAGGATTTCGAGACGGCGCTCAGCATCAAGGTCGCCCATCGAGACAAACGTGTCGGCGATCACCACATCGGCGCCGGCGACCGCTTCCTCGGCGGTCTCGAAAAGCTCGATCCGGCCCTGCATTTCAGTAGCGATGTCGAGATCGTCCTCATCCGGCGCGTAGCGGTGCGGCGTGCCGATAGCTAAGGAGAAGCCGAACTTCGCGGCGGCATGGATGAAACTGGCACAGACATTGTTGCCATCCCCGACCCAGGCGAGACGGGCGCCCTTCAGGGTCAGGCCGTGTTCCTCAAGCGTCATCAGGTCGGCCATGATCTGGCAGGGATGCGAGCGGTCCGAAAGGCCGTTGATCACTGGAATGGTGGCAGCCTCGGCGAAGGTTTCCACGTCGGTATGGTCGTTGGCGCGGATCATCACCGCATCGACATAGCGCGACAGGACACGGGCCGTGTCCCCGATGGTTTCGCCCCGGCCGAGCTGCATATCACCGGCGGAGGTGGTGATCGAGCTGCCGCCGAGCTGGCGCATGGCCATGTCGAAGGAAAAGCGGGTGCGGGTGGATGCCTTCTCGAAGATCATCGCGAGCGTATGGCCGTCCAGCGCCGCACCGGCATCGACGCGGCCCCTGGTCCAGCCGGCCCGGGCGCGCTTCATCCGATGCGCCTCGTCTAGGATCGCGCGCAGGTCCGCCTGCTCCAGCGGCCAGATGTCCAGAAAATGGCGGATCGTCATGGGCGCAGCCCCGCAAAAATAAGCGCGCCGCATAGCGTGTTATGGGGGAGATGTCATTCGGGAATTGAGAAAAGCCCCGCCCCGTCATCCTGCAGGCAGGACAGCGGAACGGAGCAAGGCTCGTGTCAGGCGGGTATCAGGCGGGTATCAGGCGGGTATCAGGCGGGTATCAGGCGGGTATCAGGCGCGTTTCATGACGCGAATGATGACGAGCAGGATCACGGCTCCAAGGGTGGCGTGCAGGATCGCGGCAAGGATGCCGCCGCCGAGGCCGAAGCCTATAGCCGGGAAGAGCAGACCCGCGATAAACGCGCCAACGATGCCGACCACGATGTTGCCGACCAGGCCGAAGCCGAAGCCCTTGATGATGACGCCGGCCAGCCAGCCAGCGATTGCGCCGATGAGAAGGAAAATGAGCAGGCTTTCGATGGTCATTGGATAATTACTCCCAGTTGCGGGGCCAGTCCCTCTTAACCAACGCGCGGGCGCGGAAAAGGATGCATGGGGCTGACCGGGGGCTCAGATGCCGTAGGCGCGCTCAACCTTCACGATGCGGATGGAATAGCCTGAATACCAGACATCCCGGCCCATCCGCTGGGCTTCCAGGTGTTCGTCATTCTGTTTCCAGGCGCGCAGGTTCGCCTCGGTATCCCAGTAGCAGATTGTGATTTCACCATTGCCGTCCGCCTGCGCGGTCTCATAGCCGAGGAAGCCCGGCTGCTGGTGGGCAAGTTCCACCATCCGGCCGCCCATGCTTTCATAGTTCGCGCCGTCCTTGCCGCTGAATACGGCGGTGAAGATGACGGCCCAATAAGGCGGCGGCGGCGTCTTCGCGATCATGGCAAAATCTCTCCTCCGGGTTAGCATTATTGTGCCACGGGCCGGCCCGCCCTATCTAGCCCCCCTTCTAGCCGCCCGGGCCGAACTGTCATAAGGGAGGCCATTCTTTTCACCCCTCCCGGGAGCAATGCCAGACATGGACAACGTACTCATCATCGGCGCCGGCGCGGCCGGCTCGGTCGTCGCCAAGAAATGCGCGATGGACCGCAAGACCTTCAAGCACATCACGCTGGCCTCGCGCCGCATCGCCAGCTGCGAGAAAGTGGCAAAGGAATGCGTGACGCCGATCGAGATTGCCCAGGTGGACGCCGATGACGTAGCCGCCACGGCCGCGCTGATCCGCAAGGTGAAGCCTGACCTCGTGATCAATATGGCTCTGCCCTACCAGGACCTGCCGATCATGGACGCCTGCCTCGAGGCCGGCGTGAACTATCTCGACACCGCCAACTATGAACCGCGCGAAGTCGCGAAGTTCGAATACTCCTGGCAGTGGGCCTATCAGGAGCGCTTCAAGAAGGCGGGCCTCACCGCCATCCTCGGCTGCGGCTTCGATCCCGGCGTCTCCAACGTCTGGTGCGCCTATGCGCAGGAATACCTCTTCGACGAGATCGACTATATAGACATCGTGGACTGCAATGCCGGCGATCATGGCAAGACCTTCGCCACAAACTTCAACCCGGAAATCAACCTGCGGGAGGTGACCCAGGACGGCAAATACTGGAAAGACGGCGAGTGGATAGAGATCCACGCGCTCAGCATCAAGACGATGGTGGACTATCCGGAAGTCGGCCCGCGCAAGTCCTACCTCATCTACCATGAGGAAGAAGAAAGCCTCGTGAAGAACATCAAGGGCCTTAAACAAATCAGGTTCTGGATGACCTTTGGCGACGCCTATATCAAGCACCTCGAAGTGTTCAAATCCATCGGCCTGATCAGCCTCGAGCCAATCAAGCACAAGGGCATCGACATCATCCCGATGGAATTCCTGCGCGACCTCCTGCCGCCGCCCTCGTCGCTCGCCGAAGGTTATACCGGCAAGACTTCGATCGGCGTAATCGTCCGTGGCCGGAAAGACGGCAAACCGCTCGCCAAGATGCTCTACAACGTCTGCGACCATGCCGAGACCAACAAGGAAGTCGGCGCGCAGGCGGTCAGCTACACCACGGGGGTCCCGCCGGTCACTGGCGCGGCGATGTTCTTCCGCGGAATCTGGAAAGGCCCGGGCGTGTTCAACGTCGAACAGTTCCCGTCCAAACCCTTCCTCGACGACGTGGCCGAGCGCGGCCTGCCGACAACGATCATCGACATCGGCCCGGGCGATCAGGACGAGTTGTTTGAGGTTTTAACCTAAGCCCTCCACATCCGCTCATCCCGCGACTGCGGGGATCCCGGGCGGGATAAAGCCTGACCAGATCCCCACCTTCACGGGGATGAGCGAAAGCAAAAGATGACCAAACTCAACACCCCCTGCTTCGTCCTCGACACCGCCCGACTCCGGAAAAACCTGGAGACGGCAAATCGCGTGCGCGGGGAAGCGGGCTGCAAGGTCCTGCTGGCGACGAAAGCCTTTGCCATGCCGGCCGCCTTCCCCTTGATGCGCGACTATCTCGACGGCACCACCGCTTCCGGCGAACACGAGGCCATCATGGGCCACGAAGAGTTCGGCAAGGAAGTCCACGTCTATTCGCCAGCCTATACGGAAGATGAAGTCCGAAGGCTGACGAAAGTCGCTCAGCACATCTATTTCAACTCCGCCGAACAACTCGCTCGTTTCGGAGATATTGCGCGCGATGCCGGCTGCCATGTCGGCCTGCGGGTCAATCCCGGCTATTCCAACGCCACCCTTGGCGGCGATCTCTATAATCCCACCGCCCCTACCAGCCGCTTCGGCGAAGTGCCGGAAAAGCTCAGCTCAGTCGACTGGTCCGGCGTTGACATCTTCCATGTCCATGCGCTGTGCGAGAGCCTGCACGAAGGCTCGGTCGGCCTGATCGAATATGTCTCCGAACATTTCGCGCCCTATATCGCACAGGTGAAGGCCGTGAACTTTGGTGGCGGGCATTTCCTGAACAAGCCCGGCTACAATGTCGACAAGCTGATCACCGCCATCAAGGCCTTCCGCGCGAGGTTCGGCGTCGAGGTGATCCTGGAGCCGGGTGCGGGCCTCGTTGTCAACACCGGCGAACTGCACGCCACCGTCCTGGCGCTGCACTGGAACGCGATGGACCTCGCCATCCTGGATGCCTCCGCCTCGACCCATATGCCGGACGTCCTCGAAGTGCCCTACCGCCCGGACGTGATCGGCGCGGGCCAGCCGGGCGAACATCCGAACACGTACCGTTTCGGCGGCAAGACGTGCATGACCGGCGACATCATCGGCGACTATTCCTTCGAAAAGCCGCTCGCCCCCGGCGACGAGTTAATCTTCACCGACCAGATGCACTATGCCTTCGTGAAGACGAACACCTTCAACGGCACGCCGCTGGCCAACCTCGCCATTCGCTGGGAAGACGGGCGCGTCGAGATGATTTCGGATTTTGGCTACGATGAATTCCGGCGCCGGCTGGGGCGGTAGCTCGCAACCTCCTGTCCCGGCCATGGCTCTCAGCGCCGCCGATCCGGGGCCTCCTTGCGATGAGGAGGTCCCGGATCACGGCCCCGGCGGGGCCTTTCCGGGATGACAGCGTTGCGCCGGGCCGGCACGCTCTGTTCAGGTGCCAGGCTTGGTGAAACTGAACTTGCTTTCATTGCCCAACGACGGAATACGCCTGCGCGATTTTGCAACATCGGCAAGGTCGAGATCAGCGAAAATAATCCCCGGCTCCGCCCCATCCGCTTCGGCGATCACCTCGCCCCAGGGCGAGACGATCAGCGAATGGCCGAAGGTTTCGCGCCCGTCCTCATGTCTGCCGCCCTGCGCGGGCGCAATGACGAAGCAACCGGTTTCGATGGCACGCGCGCGCACCAGAACCTGCCAGTGCGCCTCACCGGTTACGCGGGTGAAGGCCGCGGGGATCGTGAGAATGTCGGCGCCCCCCTGCGCAAGGCGGCGATAGAGATGCGGGAAACGCACGTCATAGCAGATCGTCAAACCAAGCCGGCCGAACGGCGCCTGCGCCAGAACAGCCTCCGTACCCGGACGATAGGCACGGCTCTCGCGGTAAGTCTGCCCGTCGTCCACTTCGACATCGAACATATGGATCTTGTCATAGCGCGCGACAATCGCGCCATCCGCTGCAATCAGGAAAGAACGGTTGGCGAAACGCTCCTCATCCTCAAGCATAATCGCAAGCGAGCCGACAAGCAGCGTGACGCCCAGCTCCGCCGCCAGAGCGCGCAGTTTCGCCAGGCTCTCGTCCTCCGCCTCACGGCGCACCTTTGCGCGCGCCATGCCGGGGCGGATATCGAGCAGGTTGGTCATCTCGGGCGTGGCGATGAAGACCGCGCCCTGCCCCGCCGCCTGCCGGATCATCGCGGCGGCGGCCTCGATATTGGCGGCCGGCTCGGTGCCGGAACGCATTTGGACACAGGCGGCCCGGAAACGGGTCATGCGCGCGGCCCCGGGCATGCGTCGCGGGCGCCCTCCGCCGCGACCATCATGCCATTACCTTCGCCCTGGCGGACCGTGAGGCCGGACGCATCAAACCCCGACAGGCAATTCATGTTGACGCCGTAATGATCCGGCATCGCGCGCTTCCGGTGAAACGGATAAATGCCGCATACGCAACAGAAGAAATGCCGGGCGACGCCGGTGTTCCAGTTATACTCCCTGAGTACATCCGCCCCGGTTCGCAGCGTAAACGCATCTTCGTGCACACTGGTCATCAGCGCGCCCTTCATGCGGCACAGCGAACAGTCGCACCGGTAGATGTCCGTTACTTCGGCGGCGACAGTAAACTGCACCGCGCCGCAATGGCACGAACCGACGTAATCCGGCGCGGCGCTCAGGATATTTTCCATTCCGACAGCGCGCTGTCGAGGATGCCCACCGCCTCGCGCACATGCGCTTCTTCGATCACCAGCGGCGGCGCAAGGCGCAGCACATTATTGCCGGCGACGCCGACGAGGAGGTTGTTGTCACGGCAGATCCCTTGAAGGTTCTTCGGGTCCGCTTTCAGCTTCACGCCGGTCAGCAGGCCCTTGCCGGTCACCCCTTCAACCTTGTCCGGATGCGTGTCGGCGAGGCTTTTCAGTCCCTGCTGCAACGTCGCCCCAATCCGCCGGACATTGGCCAGGAAAGCCTCGTCCGAGATGATATCCCAGACCACATTGCCGACCGCCATGGCGAGCGGGTTGCCGCCATAGGTCGAGCCATGACTGCCTGGCTGCATCGGCGCGCCGACAGCTTCGGTCATCAGGCAGGCACCGAACGGAAAGCCGCCGCCGATGCCCTTGGCGGCGCACAGGATATCCGGCTCGACGCCGTCCGCCCACTGATAACCCCACAGCTTGCCGGTGCGGCCCATGCCGCATTGCACTTCGTCGAAGATCAGCAGCAGGCCGTGTTCGTCGCACATCTCGCGCAGGCCCCTGATGCAGGCTTCCGGCATGGCGCGCACGCCGCCTTCGCCCTGCACGACCTCGACGAAGATTGCCGCCGCCGTCGGCTCGGCCGCCGCTTTTTTCAGGGCCTCATGGTCACCCCATTCGAGATGCACGAAGCCGGGCAGTTTCGGCCCGAAGCCTTCGAGGTATTTCGGATTGCCGCCGGCATTGATCGCGCCGATGGAGCGGCCATGGAAGGCGCCGGTGAAGGTGATGATGTCGATCCGATCCGGATTGCCCTTCGACCAGTGGTACTTGCGCGCCGCCTTCATGGCGCACTCGACCGCCTCGGTGCCGGAATTGGTGAAGAACACCCGGCCTGCGAACGTATCGCGGCAGATCTTGTCGGCCAGCTCCTCCTGCCCCTTCACGCGGAACATGTTGGACGTGTGCCAGAGCTTGCCGGCCTGGTCGCGCAGCGCCTCGACCAGCGCCGGATGCGCATGGCCCAGTGCGGTCACCGCAATGCCGGCAATGAAATCGAGATACCGGCGGCCATCCTCGGTGAACAGGTAAGCGCCCTGGCCCTCGACGAACACTTCCTCCGGTGGACGGTAAACCGGCAGGATATGCTGGCGGGGGTCCTGTTGCATGGCGTCCTCTGGCATGGGCGGCTCCGGCGGATTCGGGGGGAGGGGCAGATCGCCGCAACGCTTGGCGGGGCCGCAGCGTCAAGTCAACTCAAGGCGCCGGGTTACCGGGAATTAATCGGTCAAATGATCGAAAAGCGATGATTTATATTGATGTTATTCGATATTCGTTTATCGTTATTCATGAAGCCGGGTTCCGGATGCCAAGGCGCTCCAACGCCCCTCGCTCCCCCCTGAAGTCTTGAATTCCAGGATCCGGTCTTCACCCTGCGGGCGCTGTCGCCGCAGCGATTTCCGAGGTGAACGAGCACCGGAATCGAAAAAGAGGCGCAGCGCCGTTGCCGGCTAGCTGCGCCCCTCCACCGTTTGCAGCGTTTCCTCCCAGAAACTTGCAAAGATATACCGCAATGAATCCTGAGGTGTGTCAAGAATGCGCCTAAACAATTTTTCAGAAATCGTGATCGCCCTGCGACAATGCGCTGGTCAGAACTGCCCGCGCTGAGGCCGCAGAGGGGCCGAACTTTGCCCGCGCCGAGCTGGCAAAGGCCGCTTCGCTCTTCAATACAAGGCCGTCCCGGAGAATTTTTAGCCCATTTGCCTTTAGAGTTGCGCCGGTGGTCGTGATGTCGACGATCACGTCTGCCGTGCCTGTGGCAGGGGCCGCTTCGGTCGCCCCGGCGCTTTCCACAAGGCGGTATTCGCCCACCGACTTCTGGGCAAAGTACCGGCGCGTCAGGCGCAGGTACTTGGTGGCGACCCGCAGCCGGCGGCCATGGGCCTTGCGGAAAGCGGCCCCAGCCGCCTCGAGATCAGCCATGGTGTCCACGTCGAACCAGGCCTGCGGCACGGCCACGACCACATCGGCAGCTCCGAAGCCCAGCCGTTTCAGCACACGGAAATCCTCGGCCGGGTCCGGGGCGAGGTCGTTCAGCAGGTCCTCGCCGGTCACTCCGAAATGGAGGCTGCCCTCGATCAGACCCTGCGCAATCTCGCGCGCAGAGAGGAGGCGCACCTCGGCGTCCAGCCCGTCGATCTCGGCAGTATAGCCCCGCTCCCCGCCGATCTGGCGCACGGGATGACCGATCCGGGCGAGCCAGCCCTCGGTCTGTTCTTTCAGGCGGCCCTTGGAGGGGATCGCGATGGTCAGCCGGCTCATGCAGTCGTACTCCGTACACGCACCATCCGGTCAGGCCGCACGACGCCGCCGATGCCGGTCGCAGATACCTTGCCGCCGGAAAGGCCCGCGATCAGCCCGTCATAGCGCCCGCCCGCAGCAACCGGCTGGGTCGGCGCGAGACCCTCCGCGAGCACTTCGAACACGAAGCCATCATAATAAGTGAATCGCCGGCCGAAGCCTGCGCGGAACTCGGCCGTGCGCCGCGCGCCCGGCACGAGGGCCAGGATTTTCTCGACACGCGCTGCAAAGACAGTCAGAGCCGCGCCCGAGCGCACCAGACCATGTTCTGCGGCAAGCGCGGCCAGCGCAGCGGGCGCCTCCGCCAGCGGGCAATCCACTTCGCGCAAGGCGAGCAGCGCCGCACGCGAACTGTCCGGCAATCCGCCTGCGTCGATGGCGGCGCGGCGGGTGCGCAGGCCCTCGACGATTTCGGCAAGGCTGCGCGCACCGACCAGCGGCACAGCGCGCGCGGCCAACACGGCGCCAAGCCCGGCTTCGGCATCCGCCGCATCCAGTGCAGCGAGAATGTCTGTATCCAGAGGACGCGAGGCGGCATCCAGCACAGCGCGCACGCCGCCCTCCTGCCGGAAGGCGCGCTTCAAGAGGCCGGTGGTCACCCCCGGCAGGCCCAACGCGTCGATGAAGGCGGGGAAGATCGCGAGGTCGCCCGTGACAATTGCTTTCGGCTGAACGCCGCAAGCCTCTACCGCGCGGTGGACCAGCGCGAAGAGTTCGGCGTCCGCCGAAGGGTCAGCGGCATGGCCGAAGCGTTCGAGCCCGACCTGCGTGAACTCGAACGGATCATCCGCAGCTGCAGGCAGGCGAAACGCGCGTGCAGCATAAGTATAGGTCTTCGGCGAAGGCCCCGCTTCCAGTCGCGCCGCCTCACGCTGCGCCACAGGCAGCGTCAGGTCCGGCCGCATCGCCATTTCGGCGCCGCGATTATCGGTGAACACGCAGAGGCGCGCCCGCACCGCTTCGCCCGACAGCTCCAGCGGAATGTCCGCTGGCAGAACATAATCGGGATCAACCGGTGTGCCGCCCGCGGCCTCGAACACCGCGCGCGCGACCGCCACAAGGGCATCATGGTTCATGTCTGCGCCTCTATGATAGCGCGCACGGCCGCGACCATCTGCGCGCGCGGCACTTCGATCTGACCGGGGCGGGCTTCGCGGTATTCCTCGTTGGAGGTAATCGCCTGCGCCTTCAGCGCGCCCATCTCGAGATCCTTTATCGTCACAGTACCCTTGGCAACTTCATCCCCGCCGACGATGACTACGGCCGGCGAAGCGCGCCGGTCTGCATACTTCATCTGCGGGCGCATGCCGGAGGCGCCCATATAGGCCTCGGCGCGGATACCGGCGCGGCGCAGTTCCGCCGCAAGGCCAAGCGCGAGACCCGGATTGTCCTTGTCCAGATTGAGCACGACCACCGGGCCGTCGAGTTTCGCGCCTTCGCCCATGATAGCCAGCGCAGCAGCGAGCCGCGAGATACCGATGGAGAAACCGGTCGCCGGCACTGTCTCGCCGGTGAAGCGCGCGACGAGATCGTCATAGCGCCCCCCGCCGCCGATGGAGCCGATCCGGTAGGTCTTGCCGTCCTCCCCGGTGACTTCGCGCAGCAGCTCCGCCTCGAAGACCGGGCCGGTATAATATTCCAATCCTCTGACCACGGACGGATCGATCTTCACATCGTCCTCCGGCGCGCCGAGCGCTTCGAGCGCCAGTGCGATAGCTTCCAGTTCGGCAAGCCCCGCCTTGCCTTCTTCGGTGAAGCCTGCGGCCTTGGCGAGATTGGCCAGCGTCACAGCGCGCGTCGCAGCGCCCGCTTCGGCAAATGCGAGCACGCGCTTCACCTCTTCAGCGCCCAGACCCGCGCCCTTGGTGAAGTCGCCGCTCTCGTCCTTGCGGCCCGCTCCGAGGAGGTCTGCAACGCCTGAGGCGCCCAGCCGGTCCAGCTTATCGAGCGCGCGCAGGATGGCGAGGCGTGTGCCGGCGTTTCCCGCGCCGACGGAATCGAGCACGCCGTTCAGCAGTCGCCGTGTGTTCACGCGGATCACGAACTCGCCGGGCTTCATGCCGATGGCGCGCAGCGCCTCGGCGCCCATCGCAATCATCTCGGCATCGGCATGGAAGCCGGGCGCGCCGACTGTATCGGCGTCGCACTGCCAGAATTCCCGGAACCGGCCGGGGCCGGGTTTTTCGTTTCGCCAGACCGGGCCGGCTGCATAGCGCCGGAACGGGCGGCCAAGCCCCTGTCCCTGCTGTGCCACGAAACGCGCGAGCGGCGCGGTAAGATCATAGCGCAGCGCCATCCACTGCTCGTCATCATCCTGGATCGCGAACACGCCGGCATTCGGCCGGTCTGCATCGGGAAGGAACTTGCCGAGCGCGTCGGCATACTCGAATGCGCCGGTTTCCAGAGCCTCAAAGCCCCAATGGCGGTAGACCGCCGTGACCGTTTCCACGAGCCGTGCCTGGGCATGGATCAGCCCTTCCCGCTTGTCGGGAAAGCCGCGCGGCTTGCGGGCGAGATCCTTGCCCGATGCGGGCGGGTTTGCCTTGTCGCTCATGGTCACTTCAGGTCCTGTGTCAGGCTGAGCCCGCTTAAACGGCGCGGACCGGAATGGAAAGGCGAAGCGTCGAACAGGGCGCGCAAGCCGGGCTTCGGCCTGCATCTTCTGGATCGGTTCTGGAAGGGGAACACTCATCAGAGGCGCAGCCGGACCGGTTCGCGCCTCGCCGGCGCGTTATGCGTGATGGTGGGGGTGGTAGTGCAGGTGCGTGTTCATTGCCGGGCCGGATACTTAGGAGGCCCGGCAAAGTCAACCGCAGGAGGGTTAAACGGGCTTTGAAGCCGGAATACTTGCAGGGCGCCGCAAATCGGCTAGTCATCCGCCATCCGGGCTTCGTGGGCGCCCGGTCAGGCGTGCGCGCCCAAGCCCCACTCGATGGCCTGTGGCCAGAGTGTGGAGACTTGAACATGACGACCGCTACCCCCTCCCTCACCGAACTCACCGGCGCCAGCTTGCGTATAGGCTGCCTCGGCTTTGGGGGCCCGGCCGGGCAGATCGCGCTGATGCACCGCATCTTTGTCGAGGAAAAGAAATGGCTCGGCGAGGCAGAGTACCTGCACGCCCTCACCTATTGCATGCTGCTGCCGGGTCCGGAGGCGCAGCAGCTGGCGACCTATGCGGGATGGCGACTGCACGGGGTGCGCGGCGGGGTGATCGCGGGCGGCCTGTTCGTGCTTCCGGGGGCGCTGATCGTCTTTGCGCTGACCTGGCTCTATGCGACGCTCGGAACGTCCCCGCTGGTCGCCGCGCTGTTCTACGGCATCAAGGCAGCGGTGATCGGCTTCATCCTTGAGGCGCTCTGGAAGGTCGGCAAGCGGGCGCTCAATTCGACCGGCGATGTGGCGATAGCCCTGCTCGCTTTCCTTGGCCTGTTCCTGTTCGCATTGCCCTTTCCCCTCGTCATCGCGGCAGCGGCGGCCATCGGCCTTGCCCGGAGTTTCGCGATTGCGGCGCAATCAGGCGCTGAACCCCGGCTGGCGGCGCCGCAGGCCGGACGCGCCTTTGCGACGGCGCTCGGCTGGACGGCAGTCTGGGCCGCGCCGGTCCTTGCGGCGCTCACGCTGCTGGGGCCGGATCATGTGCTGACCCGGGTGGGCGTGCTCTTTTCGAAGCTCGCCCTCGTCACCTTCGGCGGGGCCTATACCGTGCTCGCCTATCTTCAGCAGCAGGCGGTCGAGGCCGAAGGCTGGCTCACGGCGCCCCAGATGATCGACGGCCTCGGCCTTGCCGAGACGACGCCGGGGCCGCTGGTGCTGGTCAACCAGTTCGTCGGCTTCATGGCGGGCTGGCAGGCCGATGGCGGAGGGCTCGCCCTCGCTGCGCTCGCCGCCCTGATGGCCAGCTGGTGCACCTTTGCGCCCTCCTTCGTGTGGATATTTGCCGGGGCGCCCTTCTCCGAGACGCTAAGGCAAAACCGCTTTGCCGCCGGCATCCTTACGGCGATCACGGCGGCGGTGTTCGGCATCATCGCCAAGATTGCGCTCGTCTTTGGCTTTGCGGTGCTGTTCCGGGAAACCTTCGAAACGGTCCTGCTAACCGGCACGGCCCTGACCCTGCCGGACTTCATGACCCTCGATCCGCTGGCACTGGCCATTGCGGCGGGCGCGGCCATCGCCCTGATCCGCTTCAAGGCCAATATCCTGCTGGTCATTGCGGCCTGCGCGCTGGCGGGACTTGCCCGGCTCGGCCTGACTGCTGGCGCTTGACGGGGAACGGCGAGTCACTATTTTCCCGCCACAGACTTGGAACCGGGCCCCTCTGGTGACTGCGGCGGCAGTCACGATGTCGGATCCCTCACGGATATTGCGCTGACGCGGCGCGCCTTTCCGGACACCTTCAAAAAACCATGCCTGAATTCCTGACCGTCGACTACGCGGGCCAACCCCTCTGGTTGTGGGCCGCGTTCCTCTCTTTCATCGGCTTCCTGCTCTGGGTTGACCTCGGCCTCCTCAACAAGAAGGACGAGGTCGTCTCCCCCAGGAAGAGCGCGATCATGTGGTCCTGCTTCGCCTCGCTGGCGGTGGCCTTTGGTTTCTACATCTTTTTTGTCTACCAGCCCGATCCCCAGTATTACAACGAACCGGACAACCTGAACGTCCAGGCGACCATCCAGTTCGCCACCGGCTACCTGCTGGAGACCGCTCTCGCCTTCGACAATATCTTCGTCATCGGCATGGTGTTCACCTTCTTCGCGGTGCCGCGCGAGTATCAGCACCGGGTGCTGTTCTGGGGAATCATCGGCGCCATCGTGTTCCGGGGCATCTTCATTTCGCTGGGCGCCGCCATCGTCAACGAGTTCACCTGGGTCCTCTACTTCTTCGCCGCCTTCCTGATCTTCACGGGCGCGAAGATGCTGTTCTCCGGAAGCGGTGATGACGAGCACATGGACCTGAGCGAAAATTCGGTCCTGAAGTTCCTGACCAAGCGCTTGCGCGTCACAGACACGATCGAGAACCACAATTTCGTCGTACGCAGGCCCCATCCCGTGACCGGCAAGATGGTGCTCTGGGGCACGCCGCTCCTGCTCTGCGTGATCATGGTCGAAGCGGTCGACATTGTGTTTGCGGTAGACTCGGTGCCGGCGATCTTCGCAGTCACGCGTGACCCGTTCATCGTCTATACCTCCAACATATTCGCCATTCTCGGCCTCCGCTCAATGTACTTCATGCTGGCCGCCGCGATCGAGCGGTTCAAGTACCTGAAGTATGGCCTGTCTCTGGTGCTCGTGCTGATCGGCCTGAAGATCTTCTGGAACTTCCTCCTCTACAAGCAGCTGCACCTCGTGCCTTACCTCGAGCCGCAATGGTCGCTGATGCTGACCATCGCCTTCCTCGGCGGGGCGATCCTCTATTCGCTGTGGAAGACCGGGGCGAACGAGAAAGCCCCGTTGGGCTGAAAGCCTCTCCACCTCTCCCGCTTTGCGGGAGAGGTGTTCTGAGAATTTCAATCTAAACCTTTGCCGCGGCCGCTTCGCGCACCGGGGCGCCACTGCGTCTCGGGATGACCTTGAAGATTCCGGTGCCGCGCATGATCGTCTTGTCGCCGGTCCAGATGCGGCCTTCGACGGTGATCACATCGTCCTGCACACCGACGACCGTGCCATCACCTTCGACGAAACTGCCAAGCGGGGCGCCGGCGAGGAAGTCGCACAGGAGGCGGACAGTCACCCACCAGGTGCCCTCGTCCTTCTCCACCGCGCCGCCCCACGCCATGTCGGCAAAGGTCATCAGCATGCCGCCATGCGCGTTGAGCATGCCGTTGGTATGGTATTCCTCCACCCGGAAGGCGCGCGTCAGGCGGCCGTTTTCGCGCTTCTCGAAGAGCGGGCCGATCTGGCGACCGAACCCCCGGTGCCAGGCAAGTTGGGAATAACCGGGGGGAAGCTCTGTGGTCTGGTATCGGTTGAAATCGTCGGTCATGAGAGGCGGGATAAACCCGGGAGCGGGGCGACTGCAAGGTATGCCTTGAATTTGCCATCGGAGACCGGAAAGCATTTCCTCATGCTTCGCCCGTTGATCGCTGCCGTTCTCGCTGCCAGCCTGCTGGCCCCTGCCGCTCTGGCGCAAGGCCGGGCGCGGGACAATGCGGTGGTCTCGGCTTCGGTGATGAGTTCGCGCGAGCCGCTGGACGCCTGCGGGGGCCGCAACCTGCTCGACGCGGCGGTGCCGGACGGCCCCTTCCTCGAAGCCTGCAAGTTCCACGATGCCTGCTACCGCTCCGGCGTGCTGGATCAGGGCGTATGCGACGCCGATTTCCTGCACGACATGCGCGGCGCCTGCGATACAAACTGGCCGAAGGCGACTGCGGCCGGCAAGCATGCGGCCTGCGAAGTCGCCGCCTATACCTATTACCGCGCGGTCAATTCCCGTTTTGGGTCGATGCTGTATCCGCGCGGCGTGACCGAGGGCCAGCTGGGCGCGGTAACCCAGACGGTCAGCAAGGGCCTGAACGGCACCCGCCATTTCGAAGCCTGCGCAGAGGCGCGCAATGCCTCGAACCGGAAGCTGCGCTATCTCCTGACCCTGCATGATGCGAAAGGCGAGTGGGTCGCAACCGCGCCCGGGCTCTCGTCCCTCTCGCTGCAGCCTGGCGAGACGAAGACCCTGTGCGCGGGCACGTCGGTGTCCTGGTTCCGCAGCGCGGAGAATATCGGCGAGGCCTATGCGCTGACCCTGAAGGTGGACGATCCGTCGACAATCAATCCGTTCGGCGACCTGGTGGGTGTCGACCGGCTGGACTGCGAGAGCGCCAGCGGCAGATGCCAGAGGGTTGCGCCGCGCTAGAGTTCGACCATGTCGAACTCGGCCTTTGACGTGCCGCAGAGCGGGCAGATCCAGGTGTCAGGAATATCGCCCCAGCGGGTGCCGGGCGCGAGGCCCTCGCCCGCATCGCCTGCCGCCTCATCATAGATCCAGCCGCAGGTGCGGCGCTGCCAGGTCTTGTATGGCGCGCTCATCGGTTCTTCCTCATCCCGGCCTTGAACTTCAGGTGATCCTTCAACACGCCTGCCAGCGACGCGCTGAACACTGATCAATGCGACCGTGCTGGATTTCATGACCTGTTTCAGTGCGATGACCGAAGACCGCCGCCAGAACCCAGGTCAGGACCTCGCCAGCGTCATTGCGAAAGGCGCTGTGTATGGACAAACCGCTGGGGCAGCTCGAAGCGATGAGCTACTATATAATCGCCGCTGCCGCCGGGCATGACACGACCTCCAACACGGCGGCCGGAGCGCTATGGGGGCTTGCGGAAAACCCGGACCGGTTTCGTAAAGTGAAGGCCGACCTCTCGATGATCCCCGCCATGGCCGAGGCTTCGGTCCGCTGGGAGACGCCAGCGAAACACTTCATGCGTACGGCGACCGCTGATACGCAAGTGGCCGGCAAGGCGATAAAGAAGGGCGACTGGCTGTTCCTTTCCTATCCTCCGGGCAACCGCGACGAGGCGGTGTTCGAGGATGCCTCCACGTTCATGGCCGACCGCACGCCCAACAAGCATGTGGCCTTCGGCTACGGCGCTCATGTCTGCCTCGGGCAGCGCCTCGCCCGGATGGAAATGCGCGTCTTATGGGAGGAGCTGCTGGCGCGGCTGAAGTCCGCGGAACTTAGCAGGGCGGCCCGGCGTACCCAGGCGAACTTCGGGCCGGGACCGCAGGAAGTCCCGATCCGGTTCGAGATGGGGTGAGGCAGCAAGGGTGTCCGGACGCAGCGGTGAGGCTGGCCGGTTTGGGTCCCCACACGCATTGATTTCCCGCTCATCGCCGCGAAGGTTTCGCCGGCATGACAAGGAGGGAGGGGCGGGGAATGGACGGCAAGGCAGGCGTAAGCTGGAACTTGCGCCTGCGTTGGACAAGGCTTCAGGCCAGGCCGGCCTGTTTCAGGGCGGCGGACTGGCGTGCGGCGACGGTGTCGATGGAGAAGCCTTCGAGGCTTTGCTCGAACAGCTTGTGGAAGTTCAGCTCCGCGCCGAGGCGGAGATAGGCGGCGCCGAGGCCGATTGCGGCGCGGTCCATGAAGACGAATTCGCGGGGGATCTTCACGGGCCCCTTCTCCTTCAGGAGCTGGCGGACGCGGAAGGCTTCCTTGCGGCCGTACTCGCCGGGCTTTATGCCATCGGCGACGGAGCGGACGCGGTCGTCGATGATCGGACCGTAGATGAAGCGGGCCCAGACGTTCAGCACTTCGACGAGTTCGCGCGAGAGATTTTCAAATCCCCATGTTTCGTAGGCGGCGTAGGCGGCGTCGAAGTCATTGGTCAGCATCGCGCGGTACAGATCGACGACACCGCCGACGAATTCAGGCGGGAAGATACGCACGCAGCCGAAATCCAGCAGGTTGATGCCGGTGCCGCCGCCGGTGACCTGATAATTGCCGAGGTGCGGGTCGCCGTGGATGACGGCGTAGGAGTTCATCGGCGCCCACCAGGTCCAGAACAACATTTCGGCGATGTGGTTGCGGGTCTCCTGCGGGGCGGTCTCGAAGCTTGAGAGCTTGTCGCCCGTCAGCCAGGTCATGGTGAGGAGGCGCTCGGCGGAGAGTTCGGGCACGAGCTGCGGTACGGTGACGAAGGATCTGCCGGCGAGCATGGCGCCGTAGAGGGCCATGTGTCTGGCCTCGCGGGCATAATCAAGTTCCTCTCGCAGGCGGTCGGTGATTTCCTCGACCATCGCGTCGGCATCGATCGAGCCGTCCATGCGTTTGAAGAGGCCGAGCAGTGTGCGCAGCTGGCCGACATCGGATTCCACCGCGCTGGCCATATCCGGGTATTGCAGCTTGCAGGCGACCTGGCGGCCATCATGCAGCACCGCGCGGTGGACCTGGCCGAGGGAGGCGGCGTGGGCGGCTTCGTGGGCGAAGCTGGCGAACTTCGCCTCCCACCCTGGCCCGAGTTCGGCGCGCATGCGGCGCTTGACGAAGGGCCAGCCCATCGCGGGGGCCTCCGCCTGCAGCTGGCTGAACTCTGCGGCGTATTCGGCCGGCAGGAGGTCCGGCACGGTGGAGAGGAGTTGGGCGACCTTCATCAGCGGACCCTTGGACTTGCCGAGGGCGGCGGCGAGGGCCTTGGCGACGCGCTGGTCGCCTTCGTCCCCGCCGAACAGGGACTGGGCGGCGACTGCAAGCCCCGCGCCGGACAGGTTTGCGCCGACCTTCGCGGTGCGCGCGATGCGGCCGGCGAGGCGGTTGCGTTCGGGATCGTCCGTCCGGGAGGGCTTGTCGGTCATGCAGCGGATATAGGCGCTTTGCACCTGATTGGCAGCGGCATATGCGCCTCAGCCCGCCTTCTTCTGCTGGTATTCCATGTAGGCGCGCAGGATCTGGTTGATCCGGGTCTGGTAGCCCTTGCCGGCATCCTTGAAGAACCCGATCACATCGCTGTCGAGGCGGATGGAGACGGCCGTCTTAACGATGGGCCCGGCGGTTTCGATACTGGCCTGTGACCAGTCGGTCCCGGTGAAGTTCGGATCGCCCACGCGGCGCGGACGGATTTCGTCATCCGTCATGGCGGCGAGCTTCCTGAAGTCCGCCTTGCCTGCGGGGCGGACTTTAGGGGCGTTGGGAGAGAGTTTCGGAGTAAGTGGTTTTGCCATGGGGTGTTGCAACATCTGCAGCCAGAACGGTCAGACCAATGTCGAGCTTGCAGCGCATTTCGAAACGATAGGCTGGTTCGACCAAGGCAATGAAATCACCCGGCCCGTCAATGAGCGCCCGCACGTGCGCCTTTGCAGAGCCAGACTGGATATCTTCAAACCAGGTAGCGAAATTCCGACTGTTAGATTTGTTGTCCTTTTCAGACCAATTGATATCCGCATGCACGGGCTCGGACGGAACCCGACGCGGCATAGGGCAAACTCCCCAGAGTCAATTTTCGTGAGTTCATCATTTCGGCCTCTCCTTTAATGCCGCAGCCTGTTTTGCGGCCCCTCATTTGTATATACATCTGTGTATATAACAAGCATGAGGCTGGCTGCGTGACTCTGGTGTCAGCTTGGCGTATAGCGCCGCGAGTTTGACACATTTGCCGAGGCCCGACCTGCTCCATCGCCGCTGTCCGCGCCTGCCGGACCTACCCGCGTGAACGCAGC
>NZ_JBBEBT010000147.1:0-29332 GCF_040882205.1 Hyphomonas sp. | reverse complement strand
CTAGCCGACAACGCCAGTTTCGGAAGGCCAATCCCGATACCGTTCTCCTTGGCCTTGATCGTCGCTTCCACCCTGAGCCCAACGCCGACCAGGAGACGTCCTGCGCCTGGATCGGACGCGGAGCAGGGCGCGTCCATGTAACGGAAGTTGTTGTATACAAGTGTATAGCTCTTGCGTTTGAGGCTTCCGGTCACCGGAATGATCGAGAGTGAGCCATCGGACCTGATCTCGATGATCTGCGTCGTCGTGTAAGAATTCGAAAGCAGGTTTCGCCGCGCCGCCGGTTCCAGTTCAGACCAGTACCGGGTCACGAGGTGGCCGCCTTCTGCCACGTTCACCGTTTCCACCTTCTGCCCCCTCCAGGGGATCACATCAGGCGACCATGCCAGGGGAGAAATCCGCGTCTCCCCCTTGATCGTCAGTGTGCTGATCCCAAGCGCCGCCTCATCTCCTGCGCGTTTGTTTCCCTGCGCCTGCGGAGCCATCACATCCGGCATTTCAGCCGATATGGCGCGCAGGGTCTCTTGCGGCAGCGTGATGTCAACGCTCTGAGCGAACGCTGCAAGGTGAAAAAGCGAGAGCGCCGCACCGCTGACAAGGGCGCGCAGCGCCTTTGGTGATACATTGTCTCGTTTCGCGGCGAATGCGCTGCCCGCAAGGCAGGCCTGCATTCCTTCTGCGTTCGTCAGTATCTTGATGTCCATGATTGCACCTACCTTGCCTCAGAGCACGCCCCCCCTTCAACTGCTGGCTGATCAGGATCTGGCGGATCAGAGCTTGGTACATGACCGATCAGGACCGGTGCATTCGTAATGCTCCTTAGGTGGCCGTGAACACGCGAGGCACGTCCATCCGCGCAATTGGCCCGGCCCTGCCGGGCCTTTCCAATGGACCGCGATCAACCTGGCCGTCATGGCCGGCGCAGGACAGGGTCAATCCGGCTCAGCCCGCAGCAGGCCATACCGGCGCCCGGTCCGGCCGCGCCGATCGCCGATAACCGGGCTTACCAACCCCCGCCCCCGCCCCCGCCGCCCCCGCCGCCGGAGGAGCCCCCGCCGCCGGAACCTGACGAGCCTGAGCTTTGCGGGAGGGCGCTCGATACGCCGGAACTCAGGCTCGAGATCAGCGCGTCGTTGAGCCGCGAGAGTGAGCGGGCGCCGTCACTGGAGAAGCCGGCCCATCCGGGATTGTAGTCTTCTGCTTCTGCCGGCAGAAGCCTTTCGAAGTGCTGCGTCCACGGCTTCTCGACACCGAGTGCGACCGCGTAGGCAAGGAAAGCCTCATACCTCGCCTTCGACATCGGCGGCGGCGCCGCGCCGCCTACCTCGGCCGCATTAAGCTGAAGCTTCTCTGCGGTTTCCAAATAGAGCCGGAAGCCCTCGATCTCGGTGCGAACCGTCTGGCCCTTCGGTGTCGGGGCGGGCATCAGATAAAGGAACAGGATGTTCAGTGCGGCGAGCGTCAGAACCGTCGCCGTGTGCCATATCGTCCACACCGACGCCTGCATGACCGCAAACACGAGACCGACTGTCGTCACGAGCAGGCCTGCAATCGTGTAGCCGGCGTTCCACCTGAAATAGGCCGCGCCGTACTTTCGTGAGAGCGCGGACGAAAACGACCTGTAGGCAGCCGTCAGGTCCCCGTCATACTTTCTGTCGAGAACCTTGCGCGGTGCGGCGGCGAACAATTGCTGATCGAACGCGCCGTCCTCAGCCGAAAGACTTGTTACCGTGCCGGGCCCGGATGTCCTTTCGAGGACTGTGACATTCTTCCTGGACGCATCAATCGTGATGCGCCCTTTTATGGCAAGGTTCAGCAGCGTCGCGGTCACCGCCCCGTTGCCGCGAAGTCCGCGGTAGTAGATGTGATGCACCGCGCCAGGCGAGTATCCCTTCGGCGGCGCATAGAGCGGAAATACCGGCCCCTTGCGCGGATCGCGGCCAACGCGGTCGAAACTGCGGACATGAAACCACGACAGCGCCGCCAATGACGCCAGCAAGATGACGAGCGAGCCATTATGCTGCCACCATAGCCAGCCTTCGTCGAGCGGCGAAGGCGGGTCGATCAGTCCCTTGTCGAACCCGACCGCGATCGTCAGTCCTTCTCCCTCTGCCAGCCGGCGCGTGGTGACGAAGATGTGCCGGCCACCTGTCCCGGTGTAAGTGTAATCTGCGCCGGCGAAACCCGGCGCGCCCGTATAGGCCTTGGTTGCAGAAACCCGCGCGCCCGGTGGAAGCTCAATGCTCACCCGCGCCGCCAGGATCGGGAATGCCCAATAATTGCCGGTCACATTCCAGTAGACTTCGTCATAGCTTGAAAAATAGCGGACCTGGTTGCTGACGCGGTAGCTGATCTCGTAAGTGTGCGGGCCAGGTTCCAGGAACACGTCGGCGTCGCCAATCCGGATCCTGTAGGCGCCGGCGCCGGTCTCGGTTGCGTAAGGCTCTGGCGTACCATTCCGCTTCACATCGAGGGCATCATAGCCGTAGGGGAGGCGGGCGCCGTTGTTTTCGAAGTATCGCGGCAGGTCGCGGAATATGCCCCGGCGGATCTGAGCGCCTTCTGCCGTTACCGTGATCAGCTCCGTTACAAGGATATCGCCGTCCTTCTGCACGTCGATCGTGACGTCGAAGCGATCAATCCGCTCTTCAGCGCCCGCCGCCATCGCAAACAATGCGGCAAACAGCGCCAGCAAAATAGTCCGCAGCGTGATCATGTCGGGGGCAACCTGACGTGCGGCGTCTCCCGCTCGCCGCTGGCGAACTCGAAATAGTCGCGCGGTGAAAAGCCGATCATCGGCGCGGCGAGGTTCGCCGGGAAACTCTGAACGGTCGTATTCAGCTCGCGCACGGCGCCGTTGTAGAAGCGGCGCGCCATCTCGATCTGGTTCTCGGTATCAACGAGCTCGTTCTGGAGACCTGAGAAGTTCAGGCTTGCCTTGAGATCAGGATAGGCCTGCGCCAGCGCCAGCAACCGGGTGACGGGCCTGGAGAACGCGCCTTCTGCCGCGGCGCGCCGGACCGGATCTTCACCGGCGATTTCCGCCAGTGAGCGCTTCTCCGCGATGTCCTCGAAAAGACTGCGCTCGTGGGACGCATACGCCCTGACCACGTCCACAAGCCGGGGCACAAGATCAGAGCGGCGTTTCAGCTGAACATCGATATCGGCCCAGCCATTGTTGACCATCTGCCATTGGCGCACGAGCAGGTTGTAGAGCCAGATGAACCCAGCCAGAAGGCAAAGGGCCGCCGCGATAAGGATGTAGATCACCGCTGCGACCTCCCCGTAGGTAGTAAGCCAATCCGTTCGCGAGAAACGGCATGCTTCCCGGACCGTCAAGCTTTGCGAGGTCCCAAATCGACCAGTTACCCGGCGTTGAAGACAGTGATCCGGCGGGCCGAATGCCTCTGCAACCCGTCTTCTGTGAGCGGGCGGGTCAGGCTGATCGGGTCATAAGGTTGCGGTCCGGCCGACCTACTTGAATTTGCGGCAGGTTTTCTGCATGCCCCGGCCGGCGGGATCGTGCATACGCGCCGGCGACAATTGCAGGGCCTGCGCCGCCTATCGAAACAGCCTCTGCAACTTAGGTCTGATCCTTAGGAAGCCCGTATACAGGCGTTCGAGCAGCCAGAGCAGCGCGGGGATCCGGGCAAGTTCTCCCGCCGGCCTCAAGACAGGAATGGCGCGCCACATTGCCGCAAAGGCCGCTGCGCCGGACACGATCGGCTTTCCCTTTTCCCGGGCATGGAAACGGGCAAGCAGCTCGGCGCGGTCAACCGGGCAGCTGGTCTCCGACTGGCTGATATCCTCGAAGTCGATGGCACCGCGCCGGTCCAGCTTCCGAAACAAGGCGATCTCGCGCGTGCACAGGGGGCAACCGCCGTCAAACCAGACGGTCAGGTCTTTCCGGGCCGCGCCAGTTGAACGCTTGTCCGGCGTCCGGTCCAGGGTCTTCAGGGCAGGCAACGACATGCGGCAGGCTTTCATCAAAGGCGCTTTGCGTGCGCTAGGGGCTTCTTACCCTTACGCAACCAGTTGAGAGGCTTACGCAGGTGCGCCGATTGCGGATCGCGCGGATAACATGCCCGGCGAGGGCGCGTGGGCAGGCCGCCGCGTCCAGTCCCGGAATTCATGGCTATGGGCGCCCTGAAGCCGGCCTGTTCCAGGTCCCGTTTGAAGGTCGAGGCATTGTAGCCCTTGTCAGCGCCGGGCGCGGCGGCGCGTTTTACCTTGCGTTTCCGGATCATCTCAAGGGCCCCTTCGCGTTCGGCCATGCCCGTTGCGCAGGTCAACTGCGCCGGCGCGGCGAGGCCCTGCCGGCTCTCCATGAGGACATGCCCCCTGTCGCAGAGCTGGGCCGGCTTGCCCCGGCCTTTGCGGGTAAAGCCCGCCATCGCGATCAGCGGCGGACACATGCGTCCTGAAGCCGCAGGGCGCGGCGTCCTTTGCCGGATCGGCCTGTGCCAGATCCCGTTGATCAACCTGCTCGAACGAAAACACAGCTGCGCTGACGCAGCCCAGCGCGCCGCAGAGAGGCTCACACCTGGTCTCGCCGGCCCCTGTGCATCCCCCGGAACTTGCGCGGGCCCCGCGCGTCCCGGCCCGCCGGAGTGAGACACACCTGTGAGCCGCCGGCGGGCAGATGGGGCGCGTGTCCCTCCGCCCAGGTCTGCCTGGCGCCTTGCAGCAAGGCCCTATGGGCCCGGCGCCGGCAAAGCCGCATTCTGCAGTTCGAGCCAGTCAGCTGGCGGCCGGCCGAGGGTCAGGTCGAGGAACATTGGCGCAATTCTCCAGAGACGCTTTGACCGGGTATTGGACAATACGACGATGCCGACATTGCGGTCCGGCAGGAACATGATCTGCGCGCCGTAGCCATCAACCGTCCCGCCATGCGCGACCACCGTCTCGCCCGCATAGTCATAGACGCGCCACCCCAGCGCATAGTGCGATGAACGCAGGTCCGGCAGCGCGCCGCGCATGCGCCGTGTCTCGGCCGGCGTGCTCACCTGAGGCGCATGGATCAGTTCCAGCACATCCGGCGCCAGAACTTCGGGCGCATTGCCGAGTTGCGCTTTCAGCCATTGCGCCATGTCGTGGATCGACGCGTTGACGCCGCCGGCGGCCGGCGTCGCGTAATAGGGGGCTTTTACATCGATGACGGTCCAGGGATGGGCCGGCAGGGACGGATCTTTCTGGCTCTTGCGCAAATGCGGGCGTGCCCAGTCGTCGCTGGCAGTCAGTTCGTCCAGTCCATAGGACGCCGTTGCCATGCCGAGCGGCGCGAACAGGCGTGTTGCCACAAGGTCCGTGAACGGCGTTGCGTAAGTGTCCGTAAGCGCCCGCCCTGCAAGATCATAGGTGATGTTCTGGTAGGCGTAGCAATCCGACACAGGACAGATCGGTTTCACCTTGCGAAACTTCGCCAGGATTGCGCCCGGCGAAATGCCTGCTTCGAGCAGGTTGTCATAGGCGTTCGGCGGCAAGCCTGTCCGGTGACTGAGAACGTTCGCCAGCGTCAGAGACTTCTCGCCCCCGCCATACAAGGCAAGGTCCGGCGCAAATGCGCCGGCGCGCATGTCCAGCGAAAGCTTGCGTTCCGACACCGCAAGGCCGACCAGGCTGGACGCAAAGCCCTTTGACAGCGACGCGATCCGGAACAGGGTGTCCTGCGTGACAGGCTCCCCGTTGCCGGTTGCGGTTTGCCCATATGTGCGCAGGAACGTCACGTCGCCGTTGCGCACGACCCCAACCGCAAGGCCGACGAAGTCGCCGGTCTTCATGGCGCGCTGCAGGTTCTGGTCCAGCCGCAGAAGGTGCACATCGGCAATTACCTGCGGCGAGGCGAACGGCGCGAGCGCGGCCGGCGGGATCTTCTCCGCGCCGGCGGGCGCCGGAATGCCCGGCGCGCCCATCAGGAGCATGCCGATGAGAAACCTGAACCACCACGCCATCATTCACCCAAGCTGCACGTCAGCGCATTGGTTAAAATCGGTTGCGCGCTTCTTGTCCAGTCGCCAGCACCTCCGCAAGGCTCCGGGCGCGCCGGAACGGGTTTCGCCTGCCAACCCTGAGCCGGAGGCCGGCGCGGGGTATAAGGATGAAGACTGTAACCACGCGCAGCTGCGCCTGAAGAAGACCGGCGCCGCCGCCGGCGGCGATGTGATCTGACCCGAAATCGTGTGCTTCCGCCGCACCTGTTCTTCGGCCCGTCAGACCAGGCAATAAGACCTCAAGGACACGATCAGGCTGCTCGGCGACAAGCTGGCGCTCGAATTCGGGCTGAAGATGCGCGACATCGACTATTCGCTGGACGGTTTTCAGGGATTTTGCAGACTATACCGTGTACGGACCGCAGCTTGTTGAAGCGGATTATGAGAGCGATCTACTGGTGATGATCGGCGCCGTGTATACGGTGAACGCCGCCGATCAGGCCTTCGCGTCCTGGTCGAAGAGCTATGCGCTGGCGCGCGGGGCCGATGACATCTTCCCGGCCGCGGAAAGCTTCACGCCGCCGCCGCCGGCCGCAGAAAAATAGGATAATTTCGAGACGCTTCTCCGGACGAACCGCCCGGCCCTCAACGGCGCGCTCGCCCTCTTCTGCACCCAGCCCGAAAGCCGGTGGGACGCGGGCAACATGATCGACCCGGCGACCTTGCAGCCTGAAGCTTTCTTCGTGGACGCCGGCGCCACCAAAGCCTGTGGCTTCGAGCTTTCGGGTGCCTGGCAGCCGGCAATCTTCGACAACCAGCTCTACGCGGACGAAAACCTCACCTGCACTCACGCCGAACCGGATGACGGCTTCGGCGTGAACCCGGCCGCCAGCCTGCTCGCCGCCAGCCCCGAATGGTTAGTCACGGGCGGTGTCACGTGGGCGCCAACTGAGGGCCTGGCCGCGAACATGTCGGCCAGATACACCGCTGAGCGTTATGCTGACTTTGCCGAAGGTGCCTTACGGCCCGGCAACGTGATGGAAAGCTATTTCCTCTGAGCGGCTATGTCGACCTTGGCGGTGCGAACAATTTCGGTCTGCCGGAAAATGTCAGCCTGCGGTTCAACATAGACAACATCTTCGATGAGGACACGCTGGCCTTCACTGTCACGGCTACCGGCACCGGCAACGCGTCGTATCGGCCGCTGAACCCGCGCACGGCGCAGGCAACCCTGACCGTCCGGTTCTGAGCTCGCCGCGCCTGCACGGCGTGTAAACAGGCGATCAGGCGTGCGCCCGGGCGCCTGTTTTCCGTTTTGCCATAATGTCCGCGATGATGGCGAACGAACGGCGGCGTTTTTCCTGGTCATACATGTCGGACACGACCATCAGTTCGTCAGCCTGCGTGCGTTCCAGCAGCGCGTCGATGCCTTTGCGCACGGTGGTCGCATCGCCGATGATGCTGAAGTTCAGCATCGCCGAGGCCTGGGCGCGTTCGGCCGGCGTCCAGTAGGTGTCGATGTCGTCGATCGGCGGCTGGGTCAGCTTGCGTTCGCCGCGCACAAGGTTGGCAAACGACATCTGCTGAGAGGTCGCCAGATACTTCGCCTCCTCGCCCGTCTCGGCGGCGATGATGTTTACGCCGATCAGCGCATGCGGCTTCGGCTGCTGCCTGGATGGGCGGAAGCTGCCGCGATAGATCGCCAGCGCCTGATCCAGCATCTGCGGCGCGAAGTGCGAGGCAAAGCCGAACGGAAAGCCGTAGGCCGCCGCCATCTGCGCGCCATAGAGGCTTGAGCCGAGGATCCATAACGGCACATTCGAGTTTGATCCGGGGACCGCTTCAATCCGCTGGCCCTCGCGCACAGGTCCAAGCCAGGCCTGCAGCTCCAGCACGTCCTGCTGGAAATGTTCGGAGGCGGACGGATCGCGCCGCAGCGCACGCAGCGTGGTCTGGTCGGTGCCCGGCGCGCGGCCGAGGCCGAGGTCTATGCGTCCGGGATAGAGCGCTTCGAGCGTGCCGAACTGTTCGGCGATCACATAAGGCGAATGGTTCGGGAGCATGATGCCGCCGGCGCCGACGCGGATCGTCCGGGTGGCGGCCGCGATGTGCGAGATTACCAGCGAGGTGGCCGCCGTCGTCACCCCCGCCATGTTGTGATGCTCGGCCACCCAGAAGCGCGTGTATCCCAGCGCTTCGGCGTGCTGTGCCAGTCGCCGCGCGTCGTTCAGCGCGTCGCCCCGCGTGAAGCCCTCGCGCACCCGCCCCAGTTCCAGGATGGAAAGTTGTGCCATGAGATCTGTCCTTCGGGTGGCGGCTGTCATGCTAGCAGATGGGGGCAAATTCGCCGCGCGCCAATAGCAAAGCGATGACCTAGAAGCCTGCGGGCCTGGCAAGGCCCGGCGAGGACAGGCAGACCGCCTTGAACCGCGCACCCATATCGGCCGGGTCGATCAGCTTGCGCGCCGCTGTGAACACCGCTTCGGCATCATCCGGATTTGCCGCCACGAGCTGGTTCAGCCGGGCCTGCGCCCCGAGGCCGAGCAGGAACATGCCCTGCGGCGACGGCCCGGCCACGTCGAGCCCGGCCGCCTGCGCCAGCCGCGCCAGCCGCCCGAAATCCACGTCGACTGTCAGGTCGCTCACCCCCGGCGCCTCCAGCGGGCCCACCTGCCGGCCCTCACGGTAGGCGCGTAGCGTATCGCCGGGGGCGCGGTCATCCGGGCCATAGTCGATAAACAGGGCCCGCACCGGCGCCGCGCGCGACACGAGATCGGCCACCAACAGGTCGAGGCCGGTCTGCACTTCCACGACCTCTCCGGACAGCGCCGCGGCCTGCGGCGGGCGCGGCTCGTCAGCGGCGAGGCCAAAGGCCAGCCGCCCGCCCTCGCTGAGGCCCACCACACATTCACGCCAGCCCCCCTCCGCCCGGCGAAACTGACGCGCGGGCAGGCAGTCGAGATATTCATTCGCCACGATCAGCGCCGGCCCGGCCGGCACCTGCGCCAGTGTGGCCGCAAATTTCGGCGATAGCGGCGAGAACATCCTGCCCAGCGCCTCTTTGAGCACAGGGCTCGGCTCCACGAAGACGAGCTCTGCCGCATCGGCAAACAGGTCGCCGCCCACCGCCAACGCCACCCGCAGCGCATCCGCCATCAGCTGACCGCGCCCCGGTCCGATCTCGACCAGCTGGAACGTTTCCGGAGCGCCCATCGCCTTCCATTCATGCACCAGCCACAGGCCGATGAGTTCGCCGAACACCTGGCTGGTCTCCGGCGCCGTCGTGAAGTCCCGGCCGATTCCCGGGCGGGCGGCGTAATAGCCGTCCTGCGGATCGTGCAGCGCAATTTGCATGTAAGTGGAAAGGGGGATCGGCCCGCCTGTCTCGATCAGGCGCACCAGCCGGTCTTCAATCGTCATGGCTCACTCGGATTCCGGCTACACACTCAGCGTGCCTTCGCCGGTACCAGAAAGGCCGCGCCGAATAAAGCGGCCAGCAGGATCGCCGCCCCGCAAGCGAGCGATCCGAAATCATGGGCCCCTGCATCCCTTTACGCCCCCTTGAAGGCCCGCATGCGCCGGGGCGAAGACGCAGATTCCGAAGCCAAAGCCGAAGCCGAAGCCGAACCAGGTCCGGCCCTGCCTTGCTGCCATGACGGCCGGGCCGGGGATGACGGGGGGTGTGCGCCGAGCCGGGACCCTGCTCGCCGGGCCAGCCGGGAACCCTTTCCGGGACGGTGTCTGGCGTCAGGAGCGGAAGAATCCCGGGTCCAGGGCTTCGGGCGCGGCCAGGACACCCGCCCCTCAGCCGGCAGAGACTGTCAGCTTGCATTCCATCTGAGTTCCAGGTCTGTCGGGTGGGTCCGCAGCTCCGGGTTTCTTTCCCGGACCTAAATCCGCTTCTCCTGCGGCTTCAGGGCGTTCCAGATGAGCCAGGCGCCGCCCAGCCACATCGGCGCCGAAAGCAGCATGCCCATGGTCAGCCATTCCGGCAGTCCGCTGACAAAGGGATCAGGCGCCCGGAAGTGTTCGGCCACCGACCGGCCCACCCCGTACATGATCAGGAACAGCCCCGCCGCAAGGCCGGGGCGCTTCAGGGCGCCGAATTTCCAGATCAGCACCGACAGCACGATCAGGGGCAGCCAGCCCTCCAGCACAGATTCGTAGAGCTGGCTTGGGAAGCGGGGCATTTCAGTGCCCGAATAGACCCACTCATTGGTATCCCAGTTGAAGGCCGGCGGCGTCGAGCCGGGCACATAGCCCTCCGGGAAGATCATCCCGGCGGAAGAGCCCGTATGCCGGCCATAGAGTTCTGCATTGGTGAAGTTTGCGATCCGCACCAGTCCGATGCCGATGGGCGCCGTCACGCCGGCAATATCGCCGACCGACAGCAGCGCCGCGCCGCGCCTGGCCGCGAAGAACCAAAGCACCAGCGCCACGCCGGCAATACCGCCATGGAATGCCATGCCGCCATCCCAGATCCGGATCACGGTCACCGGGTCCGCCGCCAGCACATCCATCTGGTAGGGCACCATGTAGAACAGGACGTATCCGATCCGGCCGCCGATGATGATGCCGATGATGATCCAGAACATGAGATCGTCGAGGCCTTCCTGGCTCAGCGGCGCCTTGGCGCCCCACAGGCCCTCGCGCTTCAGCAGCTGCGAGCCATACCACCAGGCCCCGCCGATGCCGGCGATATAGCCGAGCGCATACCAGCGCAGATGAAACTCGCCGAGACCGAGGAAGCCAAGATCAATGGACAAAATGGCCGGGCGCCATTCCGGGAAGGTCATCGCGGCCTGGTTAAGGTAAACGCCCATCATCATCAGCAGTTCGGTCATGCGGCGTCTTTTCCCTGTCTGGCCGGCGCCTTATCTGTTAGGCGGACCCGGCATTCCCGGCGCGAAGGAGTAACTGCATGGCAGGCACAAATCCACTGCTTGATGACATTGCCAGCCTGATGACCGGCGCGCTCGGCGCGGCCCGCGCCGCAGGCGAGGAAGCCAGGACCGCCGCGCAGGCCCGCGTGCGTGCGCTGATTGCAGATATGGACCTCGCCGGCCGCGATGAAGTCGAGGCCCTGAAGGCTATCGCTACCGCCGCGCTGGAACGTACGGAAACCCTGGAAGCCCGCCTTGCCGCCCTCGAAGCGGCGCAGGCGAATTCCAGGAAATCCTGAACGCCCACTGTTGAAGCCGATAGACAAGCCTGAGACGGCCCGGTTTGTTCGGGTGTGGATTTGTCACACGAATCCGGCACCAATCCATGAAACCGATGCGGAGGCGCCCGAATGAGCCTTGAACTCGAACACACTCATGACGTCGACATCGACCCCCTCGATATCGTGGAAGTGGTCCTCGAAGCCGCCAACTGGCCGTTTGAGCGCGACGAGGAAGGCACCCTGCAGGTCGTCGCCGAAACACGCTGGGGCGACATGGGTGCGCTTTTCGCCTACCGTCCAGAGCCGTCCGCCATCCACTTCTCCCTGACACTCGACGTGAAGGCCATGGCCGCCAAGCGCAGCGCGATTGCCGAACTGGTGATGCTCGCCAACGAGCGCCTCTGGGTCGGCCATTTCGATTTCTGGTCCGACGACGGCGTCATCATCTACCGCTACACCTTCCCCATGGAAGGCCGGGACGAAGTCTCGCAAGGCGAGATCCGCGCTGTGATTGCCGCGGCCGTCAGCGCGGCTGACCGGTTCATGCCGGCCTTCAACTTCCTCGTCTGGGCCGGCAAATCGCCGCGCGAAGCTATCGACGCGGTGATGTTCGAAACCCACGGCGAAGCCTGAGGCTGGCGTGGCAACTGCGCCGTCCCTTGTCCTGTTTGGGGCAGGCCGTATGGGCGCTGCACTGGCGCGGGGCTGGCTGAAAGCAAAACCCAAGCGCGTCATCTCGGTTACCGAACCCAGTCCGTCCGAAGAAGTCACCGCCTGGGCGGATGACGGAAAGGTGCGCCTCAACGCGCCCCCGGCGCCGGCAGGCATCCTCGTGCTCGCCGTCAAGCCGCAGGCCTTTGCCGGCATCGTTGAAGCCGCCTGCGCCTTCGTCGGCCCGAAAACCCTCGTCGTCTCGATCATGGCAGGCGTGCGCATTGCGCAGATGTCGCGCCGCCTCGGCACCGCGCGCGTTGTCCGCGCCATGCCGAACACCCCGGGCGCCATCGGGCAGGGGATCACGGTCTTCTCCGCGCCCGGCCTCGCCGCCGCTGACCTTGAAACCACCCGCGGCCTGCTCGCCCCGCTCGGCGAGGTGCACGGGCCCGTGGACGAGCAGTTGATGTCCGCCGTCACGGCTCTCTCCGGCAGCGGCCCGGCTTATCTCTTCCTGCTGGCCGAAACGATGGCTGAAGCCGGCGAGTCCGAGGGCCTGCCGCGCGACCTGGCTCAGCGTCTTGCGCGCCGCACCGTGGAAGGCGCTGCCGCGCTGATGGCGGCCAGCCCCGACAGCCCGGGTTGCCTGCGCCGTGCGGTCACTTCCCCCGGCGGCACTACCCAGGCAGCCCTTGACATCCTCATGGACACGGGTGGGATGGCCGGGTTGCTCAGAGACGCCCTGCGCGCCGCCGCCGCCCGCGACCGGCAGCTCTCCAAAGAGGCGGATTGAAACCCCGGGAGGTGCGCCTTGGCGGCTGCTGAAAAGATCATCGAGAAGGGACTGAAAGCGGCTCTTGACCTCGCCGCGTCGCATCCATGGTCGGATATTGCGCTCACGGACATCGCGGCGAAGGCGAAACTTTCTCTGTCCGATTTCCACGGTGTCGCCTCCCGCGAGGACCTGGTCGAGGCGCTGGATAGCTTTTTCGACAAGGCCATGTCCGCCGAAGGCGTGCCGGACGAAGTCTCCGCGCGTGAGCGCCTGTTCGACGTCATCATGCTGCGGTTCGAGGCGATGGAGCCTTACCGCGCCGGCCTTATCAACATCATGAAGTTCCGCGAAACCTCGCTCACGCATGTCGTCCGCCTGCCGAACCATCGCCATGCCAGCGCCGCCTGGGCGCTCGCCTCGGCGGGGCTCGACCATGACGGCGGCGCCCCGGCCAGCCTCAAGCGCATCGGTATCGCCCTCGTCATCGCGCAGGCTGAACGCGCCTGGCGCCGCGAGACCAGCGGCGATTTCGCCCTCACCATGGCCGCGCTCGACAAGGGGCTGCGCCGCGCCGAAGACCGCCTCGGCCAGCTGCGCCGCTTTGCAGGGCGCCGCGCCGATACACCGTCTGCAGAGGAAAAACCCGTATGAGCCGTCCCGGACTCGACACAAACCCGCTGGAACTGAAGGCCGACTGGTTCAACCAGTTGTTTGGCGAAATCGGCATCGACGGTGAAGTGCGCAGCCTGACCTCGAAATCCATCGGCACTGGCCAGATCGGCGAGAATGTCCGCTTCGTGTTCGATTATGCCCGCGCCGGGGCGAACGCGCCGAAGACGCTGGTGGGCAAGTTCCCGTCCGCCAACGAGATCAGTGTCGCTACCGCCAGGATGCTGAACCATTACAAGCGGGAGGTGATGTTCTATCGCACTTTCCCGAAAGTGGCGGGCCGCATCACACCGGACGCGCTGTACACCGATTATGATTCGGAGACGAACCGTTTTGCACTGATCATGGAAGACATGTCGCCGTCAGAACAGGGCGACCAGCTGAAAGGGTGCGGCGTCGAAGACGCGAAGCTCGCGATGAACGCCGCCGCCGTGCTGCACGCTGCGCACTGGGAAGACCCCATGCTCGACGAGCATGACTGGCTGCAGGGGTCCGCCAAGGCGCCGCCGCCGGGCCTCAGCCCGGAAATGGTCGCCGGTCTCTGGGGCGGTTTCAAGGAACGCTACGCCCCGCACATCAATGCCGACCAGATCGAGGTGGGTGATGCCTATGCCGCCAGCCTGCCGAAATGGGGCGAGACCTATAAGGGGCCCTACGCTCTGACGCATTCGGACTACCGGCTCGATAATATGCTCTACGGCAAGCCCGGTGCGAAGAAGCCGCTCGCGGTTGTCGACTGGCAGACCGCCGGAAAGGGCGCGCCGGCCAATGACGTGGCCTATTTCATCGGCGCCGGCCTGACGCGTGACGAACGCCCGAAATATGAGCAGGCGCTGCTGCGTCACTATCACGAAGCCCTGAAAGCCGAAGGCATCACCAGCTACAGCTTCGATGATCTCTACACGCACTATCGCTGGTTCGCCTTCTACGGCATCTCGGTCGCCTTCGCCGCCGCGATGATCGTCAAGCAGACTGAACGCGGCGACGAAATGTTCCTCACCATGCTGCGCCGCCACTGCGCCCAGATCCGCGACAATGACAGTCTGGAGCTCCTGAAAGGGCTGGTCTGAAGCAAGGCCCGCTCATCCCCGCGAAGGTGTTTCCTTTCGCGGCGATGAGCGGTCAGACGGAACAGGCGTTTCCAAAAAACTGGCATCAAAATCCCAGTCGGGGCGCCTTTTCGTCCAATTCGGAGCAATTGTCCCGCCCCGGAACAGGTTTCCAAACAGCCTCCTAACGAAGGGGGACAAACTCATCTTTTCGCTCAAGGCCGGGGTTAAACCGGCTCGTGTAGGGTCTGCTGCATGCCCCCGCAGAAGCAGGGTGAAACGCATAGACCGTGAAGTGGTTTTGAACATGAACTTGCAGAATGCACGCCCCCTGAGCGTCAAGGGCCCGGATGGCCAGACCCTCACGCTCGCCGACCTGCCATCGCCCGGCATCTCCCGCTGGGTCACGCGCCGCAAGGCCGAAGTGGTTGCCGCCGTCCAGGGCGGTCTTTTGACCCGCGAAAGCGCCCGTGAACGCTACAGCCTCACCGATGAGGAGTATGAAGGCTGGGAACGCCTTTATGCCCGTCACGGCGCAAAAGGCCTGCGCACCACGCGCCTCCAGCAGTACCGCGGTTAACCTGATCTCTGTCTTGTTAAACCTGCCTTAAGGCAGGCCTTCTAGCTTTCCGGGAATCTGCCAGCCCTTTGGCTGGCCCCGGAGGGCAAAATGGCGTTTGGAGGCAGCACGGCATCGGCAACGGGAGGGCTGATGCGCCAGCTGGCGATGCTGGCCTGCGCGCTGGCCCTCGGTCTCCTCTGCTGGCGCGGCGCTGCCCTGTTGACTGGGCCGCGGGCTCAGGTCGCCGCCAGCCCTGCCGAAGCGGCCCTTGCAGATGTGCTTGCCCCCGTTGCCGGGCCGGGCCTCTCCCGCCTGAGCGTCACCTTCAATGCCGAGGGTGGGCGCACAGTGCTCCTGCTCCTTGATGAGCGTGCCTCGGCGCGGCTGGCGGAGCTGCAGCGCATCGCGCCCATCGCCGCGGGACTCATTCCCGGGCGCGGCGACAAGCTGATCATCGAAACCGTTTCCTTCGCCGAAGGCTTGCCCGGCCGGCCGGACGCAGCCGCCTGGGCCGAACTCGCGGGCCTCGGGGCGCTTGTGCTGATCGCCGTCGCGCTGGCCCTTCTGACGGGCAAGCCTGCCCCTGTATCGGCATCTGCCGCCCAGATCATCACCGCGCCTCAGCCCGCCGAAAGGCCGCGCGAGGCGCTGCGCGCCGTGCGTCCGCCAGCCATTGTTGTGCCTGCGGACGGCGCTGGCGACATTGCCCGGCGCGATCCGGCGCGGGCAGCAGCGGTGTTGCGCGGGTGGATGCGTACCAGGGATGAGCCCGCATGAGCGCGCTGGTCAGACCCTCGCATGCGCCGGCGCCGGGGCTTGCCCGCTCGGCCCGGCTGATGCGCGCGCTGGGGCCGGACGCAGCGCCGATCTGGGCCGAACTGGAACCGCAGGAAGCCGCCGAACTCAGCGCCGCGATGGACCGGCTCGCCGATGATCCTTCAGCCGACAGTGATGCACTGCGCCGCTTCTCCGAGGCGCAACGTGCCAGCACCGGTGCAGGCGTCTGGGAAGATCTCTCCGCGCTCGACACCGGTGTGCTTGCCGCCTTGCTTAAGCATGAACGCCCGCAAGTAGCTGCGCTGATCCTTTCGCGCCTCTCGGGCGAAGCTGCGGCGAAGCTGCTGCGCGTGTTGCCGCCCTCGCTTTCCATAGAGGCAATGCAGCGTCTGCTGCACCTCGGCGAAGTACACCCCGCCGCCATGGCGAGCCTCGAACAACACCTGAAGGGGCGTGTCGCCGCCCTTCGGCGCGAGGGCGGGCAGGCGGGCATCGAACGCATCGCCCGCATCTTCGACCGGCTCGATCCGCACGCGGGCACGCTGTTTCTTGCCGCGTTGGAAAAATCCGAACCGGGCGCCGGCGAGAAGATCCGCTCGCTGATGTTTACCTTCGACGACCTCGCCGCGCTCGGCGCCGGCGGCATGCAGACGCTGCTCGCCGCTGCCGACCGCGCGGTGCTGATTACCGCGCTCAAAGGTACGAAGGAGACAACCGCCGCCGCCTTCTTCGCCAATGTCACCTCCCGCGCCGGCGAGCTGCTGCGCGAAGAGATTGCCTCGCTCGGCCCCGTCCGCCGCAGCGATATCGAAGCGGCCCGCAGCGAACTCGTGGAACTTGCCCGCCAGATGATCGCGCGCGGCGACCTGCACACCGGCAAGGTAGCGCCGGACGACGAGTTGATCGAATGACCGCACGCGCCGTGAAATCCGTTTGCGCGTTTGACTTTCGTTCGGACTTTGGTCCGCAGGCGGAAGAGGTTGGCGCTGATCGTGCACGCGTGAGCTTCACGGGCGAGGAAGTGGCCGCCCTCATCACGCAGGTGCGCGTTGAAACCCTCGCAGAAGCCGCGAAGATGAAATCGGTGACAGAAAGCGAACGCCTCTCGGCGGTGACCGCCGAACTGACACAGGCACTCGACGAAATCACTGAGGTGATGCGCCTCATTGCATCCTCGCACTATCATGCGACAACCGAGGCGCGCCTGCGCAGCCTCATCGATGGCGCGGCGGCGCGCATTGCCGGCGGACAGGGCGACCTGTTTGCCGAGATTGGACAAGGCCAGACATGACCGAACTGACGAACCCTGCTTTCCACCGCATGCTGATGGACGTGCCAGTGCGCGTCGAGGTTGTGCTCGGCGAAGTGCGCCTGACGATGGAAGAACTTATGGCGCTGTCGCCCGGCGAAGTGCTGACAATGGAAAAGCAGGCTGGCGAACCGGTGGATATTTACGTCTCCGGCCGCCTGATCGCGCGCGGCAAACTGGTTGTCGCAGACGGAGAACTGGGCGTGACGCTGACCGAGATCGTCGATAGCCGCGCGGTTGCCTGACCGGCGCCTGAATTAGTTACATCTGGAACTAATCTGCTGTTCGGCCTATACTGGCGGGATGGACACTGCGTTTGCCAAGAATCGCTATCACGGCGCCCCGCGCGCGGCCGACTTCACCATCGACCAGGCCTGGGAGACCTATAGCGCCGACGAACATGACCGCTGGGACCGATTGTTCCGCCGTCAGCGCGAAGTGACCAAAGGCCGGGCTTGTGCCGCGGCGCTGAAGGCAATGGGCACGCTGGAGCTTTCGCCCTCGGGTATTCCGCACATGGGGCGCTTGTCTGACCGGTTGGAGATGCTGACGGGTTGGCGCCTTGTGCCCGTAGCGGAGCTGGTGGCGGACGAGATTTTCTTTGAACACCTCGCCAACCGCCGCTTTCCGGCGGGCGCCTTCATCCGGCCTGAGGCAGAGTTTGACTACCTGCAGGAACCAGACATTTTCCACGACATCTTCGGCCATGTGCCGCTGCTGGCCAATCGCGTGTTTGCAGATTTCATGGAGGCCTATGGCAAGGGCGGCCAGCGCGCGATGCGGCTCGGCCAGCTGCACAATCTGGCGCGCCTTTACTGGTACACGGTGGAGTTCGGACTTATTCAGGAGGCGGACGGTTTGCGCATATATGGCGCGGGCATCCTGTCCAGCCCGCAGGAGACCGTGTTCGCACTGGACGATGCAAGTCCAAACCGGATCGGCTTCGACCTGAAACGCCTGATGCGGACGAAATACATCATCGATAATTTCCAGCAGACCTATTTCGTGATCGACAGTTTCGAGGCGCTGCTGGAGGCGTGCTACCAGGACTTCGGGAATGTCTATGCCGAGGTGAAGGGTCAGCCGGATCTCGACGCAGGCGACGTGGTGGCTGGCGACCGGGTGATCACGCGCGGGAACCTCGCCTGGTTCCCTCCCGAAGGGCGCAAGGGCTGAGGGCAGCAGGCGCGCCCGGACGCGCTCTGTGGGAGGGGCCGGGTTTGGCATTCGGGTGACTTTATATTTTCGCTCATCCCCGCAAACGAAGGCGGGACCGGGACAGGTGTGAGCTTCATGCGTTCCCCACCTTCGCCGGTGTGACAAGTTGCAGGGGCGGGGTTCGGGCGCTGAACAAAAGCGTTCGTTGAAACCTATGCCTGCTTTTGCGGCTCAACAGGCGGAGGCGACGCGGGAGAGTTCGGTGCGCAGGGACTGGCCGTTGGTCGCGAGGTGGGTGCCGGTTTCGTCATGGGCGGCGGCCAGACGGGGACGGCGGCCTTCAGGAGTTTTCGCCCGGCGCGTGTCAGGTAGAGCCGGCGTAAGCGTTTATCGTCCGTATCCGGAACTATCTCGGCGAGGCCCCGGCGCTCCAGCGGCTTGAGGCTCGCGGTGAGCGCCATGCAGTCCACCGCGAGGAACGCGGCCGCATCGCCGAAGCAGGGCGCAACCGGGCGGTTCAGCGACATCATCAAAGAGGATTGCCCATGGCTGACGCCGGAAGGGGCGAGGGCGGCGGCGAAGCGGCGGGCAAGGGCGCGCGCGGCGCACTGGACGTTCAGGCACATCTGGCCGCCGAAATCGCCGGAGGACATGGAAGCGGCCCGCGAGGCGGCAATGGATCAGATGTCAGGGAGCTGATGATATGACTTATGTGGATGGATTTTAGCTGGCGGTGCCGGATGCCAACAAGAAGGCGTACCGGAAGATGGCGTCCGGGGCCTCGGGGGTGTTCAAGAGATACGGGGCTCTCGGCTTCGTCGGGAACTGGGGCGAGGACGCGGCGCAGGGCAAGACGAACTGTCTCAATTCGGCCGTGATGAGGAAAGACGCCGAGACGGTCATGTTTTCCTGGGTCATCTGGCCGGACCGTGCAACGCGCGACTGCGGAAATATGGCAGTGATGGCGGATCCTGATCCTGATCCTGATACTGATACTGATCCTGGCGGGCCGGGCATGGAGACGGCGTTTGACGGCACGGCGATGATCTATGACGGGTTTGCACACCGGCTCGGCGATGCACTGGCGGCTCCGGGACGGATCAACGCGACAGTGATCCCGGTGCCTGCGGACAAGCGGGCAGATTACACGGCGCCGGCGAAGAAGATGGCGGATCTGCTCATCGAATACGGCTCGGCCTCGGCCCTGGACGCCCGGGGTGGCGATCTGGCGGCGATCTGGCGGAGGGCAAGGTGAACGCGCTCCAAACGGGCGTGCTGAAGAAGCCGGCGGAGGAGGTCGTTTTCTCCTGGATCAACCGGAAGGACCAGGCGGCGCATAATGCGGGCTGGCAAAAGGTGATGGCCGCGCCCCGACGGGGCAGGACAGCCCGGATAGCGCCGGCGCCGACATGGGGCGGATGATCTGCGGGACGTTCAGGCCGATTGTTGTGGCCTGAAAGCGACACTTTGTGGCCCTGGTGCGCAAAACCGCCGCATGTGAATGAGAATTAGTTGCACTCCTCAGGAAGGGCTGATAGCGAGCGAATGAGAAACGTTCGCAGTTATGGGCGCCTTTGAGATGATCATTCGACACCGCGCCAGACCCGTCGCCGGGCGCCGCCGGGCGGTTCGCCTGCTGGGTTGCGTTGCAACGCTCAGCCTTGGTTTTGCAGGTGTCTTTCCGGCTGCTGCTGAAGACGAAGCCGACGCGCCGAAGCGTCAGGAAACGATCTACGTTTACGGTGCCAGTACGGGCTATACCGAAGACAAGTCCCGGGGCGCGACAAAGACGGACACGCCGATCGTGGAGATTCCTCAGGCGATGACCGTGATCACGGGCGACCTGATGCGCGACCAGGCCATGAGCGGCGTTGGAGAAGCGCTGCGCTTTGTGCCGGGCGTGACGGTCGCGCAAGGCGAAGGCCACCGCGATGCGCCCGTGCTGCGGGGAAATACCACAACGGCCGATTTCTTCGTCGACGGTGTGCGTGATGATCTCCAGTACTACCGCGATGTATACAACACCGACCGGATCGAGGTGCTGAAGGGGCCGTCAGGCCTTGTCTTCGGGCGCGGCACGGGAGGAGGCGTCATCAACCGCGTGTCGAAGCAGGCTGATGGCGCGCGCACGCGCGCAGTGACGCTCGGGCTCGGCTCGTTCGGATACGCGCGGGCGAGCGGGGATCTTGGCGATGAACTCACGAACGGTGTCGATGCGCGCGTCAATGCGCTCTACGAACAGGCCGACAGCTACCGTGAAGGTGTTTCGGGCGAACGCTACGCAATTGCGCCGGGCGCCGCTTTCGCATTGGGGGCGAAGACGTCGCTCCGGCTTTCGGCGGAGCATTTTGTGGATGAGCGCGTCACGGATCGCGGCGTGCCATCGATCAATGGCCGGCCTTACGAGGCGTCTGAAAAGGCGTTTTACGGCAATCCGGACCTGAGCCCAGGTGATGTGACGATGAGTTCAGTGACTGCGGTGCTGGAGCATGAATTAACGCACGCTCTCAGCCTGCGCACGACGCTGCTCTATGGCGACTATGACAAGTTTTATCAGAACATTTTCGCGGCCAGCGCCGTGAATGCGGCTGCCGGGACAGTGCAGCTGGCGGCTTATAATTCGCTGACGACGCGCGAGAACCTTATAGGGCAGGCCGACCTCACCTTGGAAGGCGAGTTCGCCGGCTTCCGGCATACGCTGCTGCTGGGCGCCGAAGCCGGGATCCAGGAGAGCGAAAATGTTCGCATCGAAGGGCAGTTTCCGTCAGCGGGCGGATTGGAGCGGCTGACGGTGTCAGTGGCGGACCGAGGAAAGAATGCCTCCGCCGTTTTCGGCCGGGTTTCGCGCGATAACCTGAACGATCTCAACTTGCTGGCAGTTTATGCGCAAAACCAGGTGAAACTTACCGAGCAGCTGCAGGTGATTGCCGGGGTGCGGTTTGACCGTTTTGATTTCGAATTCGATAACCGGATCGGCGCAGATGCGGCGCGTACGGATGAATTTATTTCGCCGCGTCTCGGGCTGGTTTACGAGCCGCTTGAGGATCTTGCCGTATATGCCAGCTGGGCTAAGTCTTACCTTCCGCAGTCCGGCGAACAGTTCGGCAACCTGACACCCGCTTTGTCAGACTTCGACCCCGAAGAGTTCGAGAACACGGAAATCGGCGTGAAATGGCAGCCTTCGAATGAAGTGTTGCTGACGGCGGCGCTGTTCCGCCTCGACCGGACCAACACGCCCGCGCCGGGGCCGGCGGCGGGTGTGTCCGTGCTGACCGGTGCGCAGCGAAGTGAAGGTCTCGAACTTTCCCTGCAAGGCGAGCTCAGGGATGGCTGGGATGTTGCCGCCGCCTATGCCTGGCAGTCTGCCGGGATTACCGAGACGACGAGCGCGGCGCCGGCCGGGCGCGATGTGCCTCTGGTTCCCGAGCAGAGCGTCAGTATCTGGAACAAGGTGCGCACGACCGACAGGCTTGATCTCGGGTTTGGCTTGATATGGCAGGATGACCGGTTCGCTACGATTTCCAATTCGGTGGTGTTGCCGTCATTCACACGCCTTGATGCGGCCGCTTATTATCGGTTGTCGGATGATCTCTCGGTCCAGATCAACGTGGAAAACCTGACTGGCGAACTTTATGCCGTCAGCTCGCACAATGACAACAACATCACCCTCTCGGCGCCGTTGACGGCGAAAGTGACGCTCAGCGCCCGGTTCTGACAGGCTTTGCCAACCCAGTACAATAGCGGCTCGGAGATCAAATCCGAGCCGTTTCTGTTTGTCACGGTATTCAGGTCAGGCCGGGAGGCGCTGATTTTCGTCTGCGCGCTCGGCGCCGTATTCCGGAACCAGCAGGCTGAGCAGGCGCAGGGCTTCCGATGCGTCGTGGCGGCGGGCAGCTTCGATCAGCGCGTTGACCTGCTTGTCGAGCAGGTCGCCCGAAGCAGCCTGGCAGGTGACACGGTTGACGCCGTCGATGGCGGTCGGCTCCAGTGTCTCGTGGGAATAGGTCAGGGCTTCATGGCGTTTCTCGCCCTTGCGCATGCCCACCGTGGTGATCTCGATGTCGACGCCGGGCACCTTTCCCTTCAGGCGGATCATTGTTTCGGCCAGTTGGCGGATGGCGATGGGCTCGCCCATGTCGAGCACAAAAAGCTCAGCATGCTGCTTTTCATGCTGCAAGGCGGCTGCCTGAAGGACGAGGGCGGTGGCTTCCTCGATGGTCATGAAATAGCGGGTGGCTTCGGGATCGGTAATGGTGACCGGGCCACCGGCGGCAATCTGGCTTTCGAACAGCGGAACGACCGAGCCGGACGAGCCGAGCACGTTGCCAAAGCGCACCATGGCGCCGGTCATGCCGGCCTCGGCGATGATGCGACTGAGGGCGAGTTCGGCGAGGCGCTTGGTGGCGCCCATGACGTTGTCAGGGGCGACTGCCTTGTCGGTAGATATGAATACAAACGTACTGACGCCTGAGGCCGCAGCGGCGCGTGCGACGGCGACGGCGCCGCCGACATTCGTGAGGATCGCTTCGCAGATGTTTTCTTCCATCAGCGGCACATGTTTCAGCGCGGCGGCATGGATCACAAGGCTCGGCTTTGACTGCGCGAAGATGCTGGCAAGACGGACGGTGTCGCGCACGTCGCCGAGGTGTGATTCCAGCGGCAGCTCTGGATAGTCGACGCGCAGGTGATGGTCGATCTGGTAGAGATTGAACTCCGAGGAATCGATGATCGACAGGGCGGCGGGTGACTGGTGCGCGGCCTGGCGGGCGACTTCAGAGCCAATCGATCCGCCGCCTCCGGTGACCATCACGCTGGCCCCTTCGATCAACTTGCGGACGGGGGCCAGATCAAGCGCGCGTTCGGGGCGGGCGAGGAGGTCGGCCGGGCGGACGGGCGCCAGCGTCTGCGCAGCGCTGTCATGGCCGAGCGACATGATATGGGCGCCGTGGCCGGACGCGATCTCGAGCACCCGGTTCATCGTTGCCCGCTCGCGGGCGGGGCCCGTGACGGCAATCCAGGGCGTTGTGCCATGGCGCAGTGTGAGAATGTCGATGATCTCGCCGAGATTGCGCAGGCTGCCCATGATCGGCAGGCCGCGCACAGCGCGGCCGGGCTCTTTCGGATCGACCTCGATCAGGCCGAGGACGCGCAGCGCGGCGCCGCCGCCCGAGGCCTCAATGCGGCGCAGGACCTCGGTCCAGCTGGCAGGGTCGCCGACCAGCAGTACCGCCTGGCTGTTAAAGGGTATGCGCTGGAAGATCCGGAAGGGGGCGTTCGTGGACCGGTAGCGGGCGACCATGCGGCCGGCGAATGCAGCGGCGGTCCAGAGGCCGGTCGCGACGAGCAGGGCGGGTAGCGGATCTGCCAGGCGGCCATTAAGGGCGACCATCACCGGCAGGTAAAGGACCACGGCCAGCGCAATTCCCTGCAGCAGGTGAATGGCATCGGGCGCGCCGATATGGCGCCAGACCTGGCGGTGGACGCCCCCGATCACGAGGCCGGATGCGGCGGCGAGCATGAAAGCCGAACTGGCCAGAAGCCATGCGCTGATCGGGAAAGAAGGCACGTCCGGATCCGAAATGACGATCACCAGATGCGCCAGGGTCATTGCGAGACCGGCCATCGCCGTGTCGAACGAGAGCGTGAGTGCCATGGCGCGCCGGGCGGCGTCTCTGGAATTCACGGCTCTGCTCCCCTTGCTTGGATCGCAGCAGCGATCGTCCCTCTAGTGCCACCGAAGACGGCTCAGGAAAACCCCGGTTACATTGCGAAACTGTAATCCCCGGCGGGACTGTGCGGTCTCTGCGCGAGGCTGGCAGAAAAGCCACAGATAGCGGCGAAGTGTACATATCCCCGGGGGCGGGGTTGCGTCCGGTTTTCAGGGAATGGTGGGCCCGGAGGGACTTGAACCCCCGACCAGACCGTTATGAGCGGTCCGCTCTAACCAACTGAGCTACAGGCCCCTGTAGAGGTCGTTTAGGCGCCGCACGGGCGCCTTGCAACGGCCTTGTTCGAACAGGAAGACAGGCGTACCGCTTCTATCCGTTCATTATGGAGAAATCGATGAACCGCCCCCTGCTTGCCCTTGCTGCTGTTATGATTGCTGCGGCGCCTGTCGCCTGTGCGCAGATGCCGTTTGCCTCGGCCGCTGGCGCCGCCCCGATGCTTGCGAGCCCCGCTGCCATGACCGTGCACCCGAATTCGATCCAGCCGGAAACGACGCTTCAGATCAACGCCGAAGCCAAGATCAACCGGGCGCCGGATATTGCCTATATCACCGCCGGCGTGACCGAAGAACGCGCCACGGCCAGCGAAGCTATGACCGCGCAGTCGGCCTCGATGAACGGCGTCTTCTCTGCGTTGCAATCGGCGGGTATCGCCGCGAAGGATATGCAGACGTCGGGTCTCAGCCTCTATCCGCGCTATGATTATCTCGAAGTGAAGCAGCGCGATGGCAGCACGCGCGGCGAGCAGAAACTGGCCGGCTATGTGGCCACCAACAATGTCACCGCGCGCGTGCGCAAACTCGATACCCTGGGCGCGACGATCGACAGCCTTGTGAAGGCCGGCGGCAATACGTTCTCGGGCGTCAGCTTTGCCATCGAGAACGACAAGGACATCAAGAACCAGGCGCGCACGCAGGCGATGAAGGATGCGATTGCGAAAGCCGAGATGTATGCAGCCGCGTCCGGCATGCGGGTCGCGCGGATCGTGACGATCAGCGAAGGCTACGAGTATTCGCCGCAGCCGATGATGATGCAGCGCGGCGAGACGGCGAGCATGGTCGGCGGCGCTCCGACGCCGGTTGCCGGCGGCGAAGTCGGCGTGACGGCGAGCGTCAGCGTATTGTTCGAGTTGCAGAAGTAATCCGGGAAGGCCCGGCGCGCGGTTTCGTGCGCCGGGGTTTCTGCCCCCGCCCATTCCCGCGCGCGTGGGGGCGGGTGAGCGGATTATCCCAGGGTCAGAGATAACCCTCGGCCAACAGATCTTTCATGTCGACGAGGCCGAGGGGCTGGCCGTCCTCGCCGAGGACAAAGGCGTTCGAGATGCGGTTTTCGCTGAGCTGCTTGATGACGACCTGCATGCGCTCTTCGGGATCAATGGTGCGAGGGGATTTTGTCATTACGTCGCCGGCCGGGGCGCCGGTTTTGCCGGCCATCATCGCGCGGCGCAGGTCGCCGTCAGTGACCATGCCGATCAGGGCGCCGTTGGCATCGATGACACCGGCGCAGCCCTTGCGGCCCTCCGACACAGCGTAGACCACAGCCTCGAAACTGGCGCCCACTTCGATCAGCGCAGGCATTTCCTTGCGTTCGCGGACATAATCTCCGGCGGTCTGCAGGGAGCGGCCGAGCTTGCCGCCTGGGTGGCGGAAGCCGAAATCCTCGCGCGAGAATCCCCGCCGCGCCATCAGAACGATGGTGAGCGCATCACCGAGGGCGAGGGCCATCGTGGTGGAGGAGGTGGGGGCAAGGCCGTTCGGGCAGGCTTCCGGCACGCCGGGAAGTTCAAGCAGGACATCGGCGAAGCGCCCGAGGGTGGAGTCTGCGGCGCGCGTCATGGCGATGACGGGAATCGCATTGCCTTTGCAATAGCGTAGCAGGTCGACCATTTCGCGGCTCTCGCCCGAATAGGATATCGCGATCAGCACCGAACCCGGAATCAGCATGCCGAGGTCGCCATGGCTGGCTTCGGTCGGGTGGATGAAGAAGGCGGGGGTGCCGGTGGAGGCGAGGCTGGCGGCGATCTTCTGGCCGATATGACCGGACTTGCCGACGCCGGCGACGACGACGTGGCGGTCGGTTGACAGGATCAGCTCGACGGCTTCGAGCAGTGTGTTGCCGAGGGAGGCCTCGAGCTTGTCGAGGGCGTCGCGCTCGATGCGGATCACGCTGCGGGCGAGGGACAGATCTGAATTTGCGCTCACGGTTCAACGGCTCCCGGCTGGGGTCAGGTCGGCGAGCGGGGTTGTGCGCGAGCCCGGCAGCTTCGGCAAGTGCCCGGGTGCGGGCGGCGGTGTCAGCGGCGCGTCTGGCGGCGGGTATACTCGGCGACTTGAGCGGCGGCGGCGGCCTTGGCCGTCTGGCGGGCCTGATACTCCGGGACGGAGACACCCGCAGCCCTGGCGGCCTGCGCCGTCTGGCGGGCTTCATAATCGCTGACCGAGAAGCTGGCGCCCGGGGCGGGCAGGGCCGGCGAGGGCTGGACCGAGGCGATGTCCTCGGCGCCGTCGCCTTCAACGATGATCATATCGCCCGGCATGTCTTCGTCCGAGGACTGGTCTGACGGCAGGTTCATCGCGAGGTTTACGGGCTGCGCCGCATAGGCGCTGAGCGGTTTGCCATTGAGCATCGGCTCGGCAGCGGCGTTCGGGTTTACCGGAGCCTGGATCGAAGCCATGGCCCTGGTGCCGCGAAGCTTCGGAGTAGCTGCGTCCATCGGACCGTTCAGCTGCGCGAAGGCAGCTTCGACGAGGTCGGCCACATGGTCGTTGCGCGACCTGGCGGTGGCGCCGCCCAGCACGATCGCGATGACGCGGTGGCCATCACGTTCGGCCGAGGTCATGAGGTTGAAGCCGGACGCCCGGGTATAGCCGGTCTTGATGCCGTCAACACCATCGAGCGAGCCGACGAGATCGTTGTGATTCTTGTAGACCAGCCGGCCCCAGGAGAATTTCTTGTTCTCGAAGTAATGATAATACTGGCCATGTTGCTCAAGCAAGGCGTCTGCGAGCAGGGCGAGGTCATAGGCGGTGGACACCTGAGCCGTGTTCGGCAGGCCGGATGCGTTCTTGAACGTGGTATTCGCCAGCCCGAGGTCACGCGCTTTTTCCGTCATCCGGACCGCGAAATTGCGCTCGGTGCCGCCGAGATGTTCGGCAACGACGACGGCGACGTCATTGGCGGACTTGGTGACGAGGGCGAGGATGGCGTCCTCAACCTTGATCTTGGCGCCGGCCTTGAGTTTCAGATTTGACGGGGGCTGGGCGGCGGCGTTCCGGCTGACCGTCATCTTGTCGTTCAGGCTGACCTCGCCGGCATTGATCGCGTCGAACAGCAGGAAAAGGGTCATCACCTTGGTCAGTGAGGCCGGATAGCGGGCATCGTCGGCATTTCGGGAATGCAGGATTTCGTTGGTTTGCGAATCCATGACGAGGGCAGCGTATTTCTCGGCCTCGGCGGCCTGGCCAACGGAAACGCCCGTCAAGCCCACAGCCGCCGTAAGGGCGGCCGCACGGCAGAAGGCCAGGTTGAGCAATGCCATAGAGGCAGCCTCCTATACACTAAACCCCGGACACCCCGGTTAAAAACCTAGATTCGGTCAAACCAGTTGACCACAGCTTAACGCAGCCTGTCCGCTGACACTTTTGTAACTGTCCAGGGCTGAATGCAATCAGAACGCCAAATGCTTAATGTTGCGGCGCACAAAATTTATTGCATGTGCGAGAAAGGTGTGTTCTCCATAGCACACCTTACAATAGAAGGATTCTCCCATGGCCAAGACCACTGCATCGACGGCTCGCGCCAAAGCGGAAGCTCGTCCCAACACCGCAACCACGAAACAGATTGAAAAAACGATTGATGCCGGCCTGGAACAGGTCACCGAACTCGCCGGCAAGTTCACGGACAAGTTCACCGGCAAATTCACCGGCATGGCTGAAGGCGGCGTCAAAGCCCTCACCGACAGCGCTGTAGCCTCGTCGAACGTGCTGCGCGAAATCGGCAACCGCAATGTCAGCTTCGTCACCCAGGCGATGGAACAGAGTGTCGAGCTCACCCAGACCCTCGCGAATGTCCGCGACCCGCGCGAGATGTTCGAGCTGCAGTCGGCTTTCGCAAAGTCGATGTTGTCGGCTTATACGACCGAACTGACGGCCCAGACCGAGCTTTGCGTTGCGGCATGGCGCAATGCTGCAAAACCTTATGCGGCGTCCTTCGCAAAGTAATCCCGGAGTTGGACAGGCCGCCCGCGGCCTCCCGGCAGTAGAGTGCGAACGTAGAGTTCAAGGGCCGGACCTTCTTGGTTCGGCCCTTTTCGTTTCCCCTTTCCGCCTGTTTGTTCCCTTGTCCGGCTTGCGCACCGGGGGCGAGCGCCACACAATGCGCTGAGGCGACGCGGGGCGGGAGCCGGCCGATGACGATTTCTGACAGGCAGGGCGTGGATCTGACCGGGGCATCGCCCCGTGCGGCGGAACTTTTCGATCTGGCGGTCGCGAGGTTTGCACGTTTCTGCGGCGATCCGCTGGAACCGCTGCGCGAGGCGCTGGCGGATTCTCCGGACTTCCCGATGGCCCTTATCGCCAAGGCCTGGATCTATGCCATGTCCACCGAACCCCAGGCCACGGCGCAGGCGCGCCGGATGGTGGAAGAGCTGGCGGAGATGCCGCGCGGGCCGCGCGAGGATAGTCACCTCGCCGCGCTGAAGTTGGCGGCGGCGACCGAATGGACGGCCGCCTCGCGCGCGCTGGACCTGCACAATGCTGCTTACCCTTGCGACCTGATCGGTTTGCTGGCGGGCCATCAGGCAGATTTTCTGACGGCCAATGCCCGCAACCTGCGTGACCGGATCGCGCGCGCCCTGCCGGCCTGGGACGGCGTGCCGGGGCGCTCCTGGCTGCTCGGCATGCTGGCCTTCGGCCTTGAAGAGATGGGCGATTACCGCCGCGCCGAAGCCTCGGGCCTCAAGGCGCTGGAGACGGATCCGGACGATTGCTGGGCCCATCACGCGGTGACGCATGTTCTTGAAATGCAGGGGCGCGCTGGCGAAGGGCGTGACTTCATGCGCAAGCGGCGGGCGCACTGGGCGCAGCCGGAGAACTTCCTCAAGGTGCACAACTGGTGGCATCTGGCGCTGTGCCACCTCGAACTGGGCGAAGCCGACGCGGCGCTGAGCCTCTATGATGAACAAGTGCGCGGTGAGCCGACAACCGTGGCGCAGAACCTGGTGGATGCCTCCGCGCTGCTCTGGCGCCTGCATCTGCTGGGCGTGGACATCGCCGATCGGTGGGACGAACTGGCCGAGACCTGGACGCAGCATGCCGATGGCAAATGCTATCCTTTCAACGATGTGCATGCCGCGCTCGCTTATGTCGGCGCCGGGCGGCGCAGCGATGCGACCGATCTCGTAAAGATTGCCCACGAGGGTGACATGCATCACGAGATGAACCGCTGGATGCGCGAGACCGGTACGCCGATCATCGACGCGCTGCTGCTGTTTGACCGCGGGGAATACAAGGCGGCCATTGAACCCTTGCTGTGGGCACGCCAGATATCGGGCACGTTCGG
>NZ_JBBEBT010000146.1:0-4621 GCF_040882205.1 Hyphomonas sp. | reverse complement strand
ATATAGGAGCCCGGACCGGCGACGGGCGCCGTACCGTAATAATAGTAGTAGTAGTCATACTCCTCCTCGATCATCTTCTGCTTCGCCTGGTACTCATTGTTGAGCAGGCCAAGCTGCGCCAGCATTGGCCCGAGCTGCGCGGCGTCCGCGCGCAGCGCCGCCTCCGCCTCGGTGCAGCCCTGCGCCATGGCCAGCGCCGGCGTGCCGGCCACCATCAGCAGGCTTAGCGTCACCAGATCCATTCGCATTGCAGTTGCCCTCGTTCCTGTGCGGATTCAATCGGCGTCAGCGTCAGTTTTCAACAGGTTCCGTCAGGAAAGTGCGCCCCTCCCGGTCCTCGATCTCGACGATCCAGAGGTCGCTGTCGCGCGCTTTGGCGCGGGCAACATACTCGTCCACGCTGGCCTCGTCCGGACCTATCCCCTGCATCGCGAGGTTCAGAAAGACCCGCTCACCCTCGAGGTTCATCGAGGGGGCATAGGCGGCGGCGTTGCCATTGAGGCTCGCCACTTTCACCAGCACATCGCCGCGATCATCGTCCCCATGCTGAACGACGAAGGCACTGGCCCCGGAGAGCTGCGCCCGCCGCACCAGTGCCTCGATCCATAGTCTGGAAGGTAAGCGGTCCATGCCAGAGAATCCCCCGACATAGGTGGCCGCGTCAAGTACGTTGAGGATCAGCCCTCGACCGCGCCGCCCATCATGCAGCTCATGCCGGCAGACATCAGCGCGCCCATCACGGCGCCCTGCTTGTCGGCGGGCAGGTCGTTCATCATCTGCTCGCCTTCATCCTCACCGGCCGCCATGGCGGCGGCGACGAGCTTGAAGGTGTCTGCATCGAGGCCTTTTTCGAGGCTGTCGGCGATGCAGGTACAGTTGGCTTCGGACTCGCCGCTTTCGGTGCAGGATTTAACCATAGCGGCCTTCTTGCCGCTGCCGACCGCGCCGCAACCTGCAAGCGCAAGGGCTGCAATGGCGGCAAAAACAAACTTCCTCATGGGCATCCCCTCTCGATTGGGAGGGGACGGTGGCATGGTTCGGGAGGCGGTGGAACTCTAATTTTTCGCCGGTCCGGCAAAGCAGGCGTCTGCCGCAAACCTGGGCCGCTGCGGAAGAACCGGCCGCATGTCGCAGGCGCGCCTGCAGGAATGCCCGGCTATGGGTTTCCAGCACAAAGCCGCGGGCTTCGCGCGCCCTGGTTTCGAAGGTCTGGCGGGCCCGCAGACCGGGCGAGGCGCAGCAGCAGTTCGGCAAAGCTTTCCTCATCGTTGGCCTGATGGAAATGCAGGCCCGGCTGGAGGTTCAGCCCCTCTGCGCCGAGCGGGGGCGGGTGACCACCGGCACGTTTTATCCGAGGGCGTCTGTGATCTTCGTCTTTATGCCGGCGCCGTTGAGGACAGGGGCAACAAGTACAGCCTCCTTCGAGAGGAAAGCACCAAGGTCCGGCTCGAAGCCGGTAACCTCAATATGGGTCAGCGCGGGGCCGGGGTCCGGCTTTCCGGCGGCGGCGAAGCTGAAGGGCACGGCGCCCTTGCCTGCCCCGTCATTGACCCGCCCGGCGATCCAGCCGGGCAGAGCGAGCGCTTCGAAATTTGGTCCGTACACGGCATTTATAACGAAAACAGAACGAATGCCGCCGCTGAAATCTGCTGGTGCGACTTGCCGCACCTCGATCAGCGGCGGCAAACCAGTCGCCTTGCTGCCCGGAAACTCCCTATTGGACTTTCCCGCTTCCAGCGGCGAGACCATAGGATACTGCCTAACAGGCCAAGCGCGGCGCCCCGTGGTCAGCTGCGCCTTCGCAAGCAGAGAGGCCACAGCGCGCACCGGGCGGCTGCAAGCGGGCGGTAAAGGTAGCGCCCCGGCTGTCATTGACCTTGTTCTTCATCATCCGCTGGCGGCCCATCTCGATTGGCCGCAGCCGCGGCCGTCTGAAACGGCCCCAGATGGCCTTTGGGCGACCGGCGTGACGATGCGGGAAGCTGTGTTCCATGACCGGCCTACTCCGCCGCTTCCTCCAGCGGGGCGATGTCGGATTCGGCGGCGCGTGGGAGCGTGACTTCGACGCGGGTGCCCCTGCCGGGTTTCGACTCGATCCTCAGGCTGCCGCCGTGCAGTTCGGCGAAGCGGCGCACCACGGAGAGGCCAAGGCCGGTGCCGGGCTTGGCGCCGGTGCCCTGCGCGAAAGGTTCGGTCAGCCGGACGAGGTCAGCCCCAGCAATACCGGCGCCCCGATCCGTGACCGCGAGCAGCGCGGCGCCGTCATAAAGGCGCGTTTCCAGCGTGACCGTTTTTCCGCTCACGGAGTATTTGATCGCATTAGAGACGAGGTTCTGCCAGATCTGGCGCACCGCGCGGGCGTCCGCCTCGGCCCAGACTTCGCCGGCCGTTTTCAGCTTCAGCGTGATACCCAGCCGGTCGGCCTGACCCGTCAGTTGGCGGATGACAGACTCGGCGGAGGCCGACAGGTCCACTGGCTCCGGCTCGAGGCGCGGCTGACCTGCTTCGCTGCGCGCCAGATCGAGGATATCGTCCACCAGCAGCAGCAGGTCCGTGCCGCTCTCGTGGATGATCGCCGGATAGTCCGCGTACGGCCTGGGCATCGGGCCCATCAATTCCGCCTGCATTACCTCGGCATAGCCGAGGATGGCGTTCAGCGGCGTCTTCAGGTCATGACCGAGCGAAGCGAAGAAGGCGGTGCGCGATTGCAGTTTCGCTTCAAGGTCCGCCACCGTGCTGGAGGGCAGTTCAGGCACCTGGTCCAGCGCGTCGACCATCAGGAGGTGGCAGCCCTTGACATGGCGTTCGGCGATCACGCGCACGCGCTGGCCGGAGACGAGTTCGGCCGTGACCAGCTTTCGGCCGGTGCGCCCGGGCGGCGGCAGGGGAAAGTCATGGTCGGTGAACAGGCTCGCCAGCGCCGAGCCGGGCCGCATGGTGACAAGGCCGAATGTATCGCCCTGCACGCGCCGCAGGCGCCCCTCCGGCGTCACGTCCACCCAGCTGATCCCGGCCATCGCGAAGGGGGCGAGGTCGGGGTCCGGGGGCGTTTCGGGCGAGGGCGCTGCCGCAGCGCGGCGGGCGTCGCCCATCTGCACATCGACCAGGTGCCAGACCGCCAGCGCGCACAGCACGACACCGGCAAAGGCAAACGGCGCGGCGAGTTCCGCGGCGCCCGGCGGCTGGGGCGGAATCCAGCCGAGCGGCGCGGCGATGACGACCGCGAAGAGCGCGAGCGCGGCGAAGGTGCCGGCTTCCGCCGCCATCCGCTGCGCACCCGCCAGCAGAGCCGCCAGCGGCGCCGCCACCAGAAGCACGATCAACGGCGAGACGCCCCCGCCCGTAAGCACGACGCCAACCAGCGCGGTGACCAGCCAGGCGATCACCAGTAAGCCGCGCCGCAGCGTATCTCCGCCAGCCGCCACGGCGTAGCCAGTCAATCCGGGAATGAGGGTCAGCAAAACGGCCGCAGCGAGGCTCACAAAGGGCGCGCCGGCAATGCCGCCCGAAACCGCCGCCGTCAGCCCCAGCGCGATCCACGCCAGGTGGACGAATTGTAACCGCTTCTGCGCCGTATCGGGGCTCAAGTCTTAACACCCCATAGAGAATTGTTAGGCATTCTTGCCGGATCAGGTGCCCCTGCTGGTGTATTTGTAATGCGCAAATCACACAAGGCATGGTTCCCCCTGCAGGGAAGATGGGGCAACACTATCGCGTGTCGCGTGAGGGAAATTTAGAATGAAGACCTCTGGGGTAATTGCCGCAGTCATGTGCGGCCTGGCACTTTCGCCCGGCGCATCCGCGCAGAAGGCTGATCCGATTTCGGAAAACGCCGCCGTTTACATGACGTTCCAGTCGGACGCCGAGGATGTTGCGGCCAAGCCGTTCAGGAATGCCGGCGATCTCGACGCGGCTTTGGGCACCCTCGGAGGCTATAATGCTGACCAGCTGACGCGCGGCTGGATGGCTTACTCAGCCCTCGTCGCGGCGCAGGACCCGGAATTTGCCGCCACCGTGCGCGACATCGAGGCCTTCTACGGCCGTGACCCGGTGATGAGGAGCTTTGCCGCCGGCAACAATTACGCCCGCTCGCTCGCAGGCGGCGACAATGCCGTCGGCGGCGCCATCGCGGTGACCGATACGGACCTGCCGAAGCTTTACTCGAACGCCGCCATCATCAAGGAACAGGGCTACTCCCTGCAAGGTTATGGCTGGGCGAAGTCGCGCATTCGTAACGGCGGCCAGCGCGCCGAAGTCGTCAAGGTCCTCCAGGGCAAGGGCGTGCCCGCCGATAACCTGATCGTCAGCGCGCTGACCAGCACGGCGCCGCTCTCGGGCGAAACCAGGGCCGGCATCATCAATGCGGCCGCGACGACCGAAGACGTCGCCGGCGCCGTGCGCCTTCCCGCCTTCCTGACAACCGGCTTCACCGGCCAGCGCCAGAAGGTGAAGTACGGCAAGGAAGCCGTCGCCAACCAGATCGCCTCGCTCGCAGCTATGCGTGTCATTGGCGCTGGCGCGGTCGACCAGGCCCGCCTTGCCAAGGTGATGACCGAGCCGGCGGTTCAGAGCTGCCTGAAAATGCAGAACCTGCAGCTGCAGGGCTGCGTCGCGGGTGTCG
>NZ_JBBEBT010000145.1:0-4689 GCF_040882205.1 Hyphomonas sp. | reverse complement strand
TCGCTACCGTATGGCCACTGTGAGAGCATTGGCGAGCGGGTTCACATACCAGCCGATCGATCACCTTGCGACAGCGGCGCCCCTCGAAGAGGCGCTCGCACGGCTGCTCGCCGTCCATCAGGGCGCGGGGCCTCAGGAGGTACCCAAGGTCCGCGATGCCGAGGCGCTGCTCGGCGGCGCGCCGAAGCCCAAGGTGACCGTGTCAGAGGCCTTCCAGATCTACGTCAGCGAAATCGCCTACAACGCGCAGCTCTACAAATCTCCGAACCAGCAGGCCTCATGGGAGAAGACCAAGCGGACCTCGGTCCAGTACTTCATCGATTTCGCCGGCGACATCGCGCTTGAAGATATCACCCGGGAGCTGGCCCTCGACTACCAGAAGCTCTGGGCAGGTCAGGTGAAGCCGAAGGACACGAAGGTCGAGGCGGTCGCGCCTAACACCGCGAACCGGCATATCGGCAACATCCGGTCACTCTGTGCTGACTATTTCAAGCATGTCGGAGAGGAGGAGCGGCCCAATCCCTTCCGCAATATGCACTTCAAGGCAAAGGCGCGGACCGAGGTCCCGCCGTTCTCAAGCGAATGGGTGCGGCACAAGATCCTGGCGCCCGGTGCGACCCGCAAATGGCGACCGGAATTGCAGCTGATTACGCTGATGCTGATCGAGACCGGCTGCCGGCCAAGCGAGATCATCAATCTGCGGGTCGAGGATTTTCACATTGATGAACCGGTACCCTATATTTCCATCCGTGCACGGAATGACAGGGAGGTGAAAACCGATACATCCGAGCGTGACATCCCGCTCGTTGGTATCTCGCTTGAAGCCGCGAAGCGGGCGGCGCGGCGCGCGTTTGCTCACTACTATGACAAGGGTGAGCTGTTTTCAGCAAACATGATGAAGAACTTTCGAAACCGAGGCCTGCTGGAGACGCCCGACCACAAGATATACTCGCTACGGCATGCCTTCGAGAAACGCATGCAGGAAGCAAATGTCGACTATGGTTTGCGCTGCTTGCTTATGGGGCACAAAACGACGCGGCCGGTTTACGGGGACGGGGGCTCATTGGAATACCGGCGGGCTGAGTTGCTGAAGATCGCTCATCCGTTTGATGCGCGGGTTATGGATTTGTTTGAGCGGGCGAATCCGGAGTGGGCGTTGGGCGTCGCGGCTACGGTGGACAATGCGGACGTTGCCGGCAATTGGCGATAGGGCTCGGCAACGAAAGGGTTTGACCGGACCGGAAGGCAAATCCCATTGTGGATAATGCATTCGCGATCGGTACGGGCGAAATCTCGAATGCTAATGATCGATAAAGCCTGTTCAACTTCGGATCTTGAAACAAAAGAGACTCCGGTGATCGCCGCTTATGATCAAATTGGGTTGGCTAGGTGAAGAATCTGATCTTATTTAGAGTTATCTCTTTGGACCTGGACCTGAAAGTCACCTGACTACGTGGACGGTTACAGGCCAGAGGACTCAGTCGAATGCTGACATACGAAGATCATCGGACCAGGTTTCTGGTGGCAGACTGAACTTTTGCCCATGAAACTCGCAGATCGCATGTACGCCGGCCTTATTGAACAGGATGCGCCAGGTCTGGTTCTGTGTTGGCGCTTTTGAGGCGAACGCGGCGCAGGTCAGGATGGCGGCGTTCGGCCGTTGCTGCGGATCGCGGACAGACGTGTAGCGGATCAGTTGGATGTTCTCGGTGCGGGCGGCTTCTTCGAGTTGCTGGCACGGTTCGTAGTCGGACGGATGCATCCAGATGTCGCGCGCCTTGCTGAACGGCTTTGCGGACAGGTCGATGGCGGCATCGGTGCGTACGGGTATGTCAAATGCAGTGTGCTCACTCGGCTGCGCCGGAAAGGGCGTTCCGGGTGAGTCGGCGTAGAAGAGCAGAACGTGAAAGGCGGTTTCGATGATCGCCGTCGCGGGCTCTTCCGAGACGTAATAGACGCCGGGTGTCTGGCCCGCACGCCGGAACCGCGATCCATTCGGATAAAGCCCGTACCGGAACGGCGTCATGTAGAGATAGTGCAGGCTGGCGCATTCGGCCGGGACCGGTGGCTTGGTTTCTTCGAGCACGTCTTCGAGAACGCGCTGCTCATCCAGCGTGTCGACAAGCTGAAGCGTGGAGACGACATGTTGTGCCTCCACGCAGCGCCAGAAAACGCGCTCCAGCGGCTTTCTCTCAGAGCGGAGCGCGCCGGGAATCCAGGTAGGCAAGGCCATGCGTCAGTCCTGCAATCGTCTTGATCTGATCGAGCGGACGCCCGCCCAGCGCCCGGTTCTCATTACGCAGCCACGCATGCGCTATCTTGCTGTCGCCGCCGGTGATCGCGTCGAGCGAGCGGAACAGGCGAAGGAACAGCGCGCCCAGCTCGAAAGGCTTGGTGCCTTCCTCAAGCCGGAACTCGTCATTCCGCATCCGGGAGATGGTCGGTGCGGAAACCCCCAGAATCGCGGCGAGGTCCCGCCCGGTAATACCCATCTTCTCCGCAGCCCGGACGACAGCCATGGTCAGTATCCGGGCCCGTTCCTGAGTGCTGACCGCCTTTGCCTGTGTCATGGTCGCATCCTTTCCTAAGAAAGCATACGTACTACTAATTTCTGTAGAAATCAAGGGTGCGGTCTCCCTCTGTCTGGATCAGCGACAGGACGGCTGAGCGCAGCCTCGATCCGGTCGGCCGCCGAGCGCCGCTTCCGGACCTCCTGGTCGAACCGGTCGAACAGCGGGAAATACTTCTCGCCGCAGTGCCGGACGACCAGCGCGGCGATCCGGCGGCCTTCTTCAAGATCCTTGAGGCTGAGGCTCATGCGTGGCGGCCTTTCCTCTCTCAGGCTGACTTTGGCCGGTTCCAGACCATCACGCCGGTGCCTTCGCTTTCATTCTCGAAGAAGGCGGCCCGCATCGGCTGCGCAAAGCTCGGATCATCGAGCTTGATGGCGAGGTAGGGCGTCTCGCCATCCTTGGAGTCCTGCCGCCAGGCCGCACCGAGCTCTGCGCCGCCCGCATAGAGCCGGAAGTCCGGCGTATCCTTGCTCTTTCCCTTTTCCTTGTTGGGGACGAGCTGGGCTTTGACGTTGATGGTCATGGTACGGATGGTCCCCGTCCATGTTCCGTCTTTCATCGTGAATGCGCCGATCTGTGCCATAGGTCAGTCTCCTTTGCTGGCGGTGGTGTGAAGGGCCCGGCGGGCCCGTTTGAATCCGGCGTCAGACGCCAGGAAGGTTTCGATCATGGCCGCGGCGAGCGTTTCGGCGCGTTCTTCATGGCCATAGGTCTGCAGGCAAACCGCGGCATAGTCTGACAGTGCGGCATAGGTGTCCGGATCGAGCGCAAGCGTGAGCTTTGCTTGGGTGCGGTCGGGGATTTGTCCGAGGCGGAGTGTCATCATTGAACGCTCCGGGGGCTCGGCCCGAGCTCTTCTGCGGGACGCATGAAGCTGATGAGTTCGTCCGTGGAAAAATCCATACCGATCACTCTCACATCTGGAGGATCTTCCGGCAGCGAGCTTGCCCAGTCGTTGGCTTTTGTCCATGCCAGGAAGCTGAGGGCGGCATAAGCCGCCCGCTCGATCCAGATCGATCCAACGGGATAAGCCATCACTTCAATTGCGTCCGGTGCGTCGAGGGCCTCGCGCACCACGGGGTAGAATGCCGGCGCAGCAATTTGCTCCGCCGGCATTCTTTTTTCTGCTGGTGGGAGCGGCAGCTCATCGGGGCGGGACCTTTTCTTGTCCCGATGAGCATCCTTGCTTTTACCGGGTCAGGGCAGTTGGACGCCAGGCCATCCTGCGCAGGTTGCTGCAGGTGGCAGCAGAAGCCTGCAAACTGCGCTGAGGCGGCCTGCGTCTGGCCGATGCCGTCAGACCTTAATCGTCTCTACACAGAACAGTTATAAAATTTCCCGCATTACGATAAGATGCTATGGGAATATCCCGCTTGGCGTAAATCTTGAATCGTCGTTCTCAAAGGGAGGCTGATGATAAAACCGTTTACACTCAATACCTGCTCCGAGATCGCGCCCTGTGATTACCTCTCGCGCCTTTCCCTGGATCGCCGGGCATAGGAGTACGCACGGCGCAACGAAAACCTGCGCGATGACGTGGCTGGCCGAAGCGATGCCGACATTTCTGAAAGAATGGCGCCGTGCGCTCCGATCCGTCTGCTGCGTTCCCGCGCGCATCAGAAGCTGGCGGAGCGCTGGGGGCTCGTGTTCATGTCCGACCCCGCCATCAACGGGATCGACCCTGACGCCTTCTGGAGCCATTACGTGTTCCCGGGCGAGGTCGAGGTCAACTGCAGGCCGCTCAAACCCCGGCAGAGCTTCGATATCTGGGACCGGACCGTGCCTTACTGCAGTTTTACCCACGTGACCGACAGCGCGGCACGCGAATATCTTCTCATCCGGGGAAAAAGCTGCATCGCGCAGGTAGGCTGTACAGGCATGTCCCACCTCAGTATTGAACCTGGGCGGATGAAAATAAAGACGCCAGACCTCTTCGGAATTCAACGGAAACAGAAAGTTCAGGAAGAGGTCCGGCGTCTTCTGGGCAATGGCCCCGATATACATGCGGCCCGCTGGACCAAGACGACACAGATCCTGCGCAAGAGCGTCATCGCCCTCGACTGTATCAAAGCCGGAATCAGCCAGAGGGAGATCGCCTCTCTGCTTTATGGCCCTG
>NZ_JBBEBT010000144.1:0-4690 GCF_040882205.1 Hyphomonas sp. | reverse complement strand
TCCCGATGCCTTGCGCAATGTCAGCGGTGACATGCGCGCCGCCGGCCGGCACCAGGCCGAGCCAGGCCGGGGAACCGTGCAGGTAGACCGAGACAGCCGTGACGCCGGAGCCCAGGTCGATGCACACTGCGCCGTTCTCGATCTCATCCTCGATCAGGGTGCCGGCGCCGCTGGCGATGGCGGAGGGGACGAGCTGGCGAACGCCGAGATGCGCGCGGCCGACGCATTCGACGAGGTTCTTCACGATCGCGCGCGGCGCCGAGACGATCGACATCCTCACGCTGAGCGCGCCGGCGATCATGCCGACCGGCTGGCGGACGCGGCCGGCGGCCTTGTCGATCGTGTAGACGACCGGCCAGGCCGAGAGGATCTCTTCCTGCCGGTGGGCGGGAGACTGGGCGGCGCGTGCGAGCACCTGCGTGTGGAGACGGCGGACATCCTTGGCGGTTATCACACGCCCGCCAACCTCAATGGTAGCCGAGAGAAGACGCGAGGTGAGTTTCGGGCCGGTGATGCCGAGGATCACTTCGCTGATCGGTTCTCCGGCTTCACGCTCGGCGTCTTCGACCGCAAGCCGGATCGAACGCTCCAGGCCTTCCATGTCGGTGATGGTGCCACCGGAGAAGCCGCGGGTCTGCTGGCGCCCGCCGCCGAGAATGGCGATCCGGCGGGGATTGTCCGTATCCGGACGGCCGATGAGGCAGGTGGTCTTCGAGCAGCCGATGTCCAGCGCGGCGACCGTGCCGCCCGGGCGGCCGTTGAGACGGGCGAGGCGCTTTGCGGAGAGCTCGGACATCAGGTTTTCTCGGCAGCCTCGCGGTTAGTTTCAGGGTCGGGTTTGGCGGGCGCTTCGGCAAGCCGCAGATAGACGCGGCTCTTGCTGCGAAGGTCGATCATTTCCAGTGGCCGCTGGGTGAGGGCGGTGCGCACCTGGAGCTTTGCAAGGCGGTCGATGGCGGGCGTGAGGCCGGGGTCTTCCGGCAGGCGAACGGTGACGCCGTTGATGAAGCGCATGTCCCAGCGGCGCGTCCCGATGCGGGTGGCAACAGCGACGCGGCCGTTGATGTCCGGCGCCGAGGCGAGGGCGGCGGCCAGTTGCGGCGCGGCTTCCGGTGCGCCCTGCCCGGCAAGGCGCAGCAGACCCGGATGGTCTTCGGCGCGCGCGCCTGGCAGGAGGCGGCCCAGGCCGTCGACGACCTGCCACTGGCGGCCGTCATGCCAGAGCGCGACCGGATCGGCGGCATCAGCGAGGATGACGATCTGACCAGGCCAGAGACGATGCACGCGCACGTTCAGAACCTTGTCGGTGCCTTCGACGCGGCTCTTGATCAGGTGCGGATCGGCACGGAACATGTTCTCGCCGGGCTCGATCATCGCGGCGGCGCGCACTTCATCGGCGAGGGCAGGATTGTCCTCCAGGCCGAGGACGGAGACGTCGTTCACATCCACGCCGACAATGCGGGACGTATCGTCCATGAAGCCGCCGAAGCGCGAACCGATCTGGGACATCGACCCGCCCATCCAGGCAGCGGTGGCGACAAGGATTGCAATCAGCATAACCACGCCGAAGATGACGGATGAAACCCGGACTTCCTCGCCCGTCGTCTCGTCAATGATAGTCGCCGGCCGGCGGCGGCCCGAAGGGACTGTCTGGTTGCGCTCTATCTTTGGCATGAGGCGTCCTCGATCATCCAGGCAACGAGATCCACGAAACTCATGCCCATGTGCGCGGCCTGCTCGGGAACGAGTGAGGTCGGCGTCATGCCGGGCTGGGTGTTGGTTTCGAGGATCACGAGGCGGTCCTTCTTTTCGTCGTATCGGAAGTCCGAGCGCGTTGCCCCGCGGCATCCCAGTGCGAGGTGAGCCGTGAGCGATGCTTCCATCGCTGCCTTGGTCACATGCGCGGGCAGGTCCGCAGGGATCACATGCTGCGATCCACCAGCCGCGTACTTTGCATCGAAATCGTAATAGTCCCTTAAGGTCGTGATCTCGGTGACGGCGAGCGCGCGGTCGCCCAGCACCGCGACGGTCAGTTCGCGGCCGGGAATGTATTCCTCCGCCATCAGATAATCGCCGTAGCGCCAGCCCGGCCCGGTCAGTTCCTGGGGCGGGCCATTTGTGCCTTCGCGCACGATCAGCACACCGAAGCTGGAACCTTCGTTGACCGGCTTGATCACATAGGGCGGCTTCAAGGCGTGGGCGGCGGCGGCTTCGGCGCGGGTCACACGGCGGTCTTCTGCAATGTCGAGGCCGGCCTGTTTGTAGACGGCCTTCGATTTCAACTTATCCATCGCGAGAGCGGAGGCGAGCACGCCCGAATGGGAATATGGAAGACCCATGATCTCGAGCAGGCCCTGCACGCAGCCATCCTCGCCCCAGGGACCATGCAGGCCGTTGAGCACGGCGTCTGGTTTCGCCTCTGCAAGCTGGCGCGCGAGGTCGCGGGTCGCATCGATCTCGGTGACGTCATAGCCGGCGGTGCGGGCGGCTTCGGCCATCTGACGTCCGGAAGAGATCGACACGGGCCGTTCGGACGACCAGCCGCCATAGATTACCGCCACCCGTTTCATGCCAACTCCTTCTGAGATGCGTTCAATCCGCCGCGCTCCGTCATGGATCGTTGCGGTGAACACCAGCTTAAAGGGGAGGGCGTGGCGGCTGTCTGGCGCAATTCCGGCGGATTACAAAAAAACATCTGAGCAAACGGGAAAGTCTACTGACTACGCATGTAGTCAATATTGATAAGCGGAAAATAGATAACGAAAACGGTACATACCCTTGGGCCATGCAGAGAGCCTGATGACGCTGACCGGGGAGAGAAAATGCTGATTCCGAGAAGCCTGCTCACCAGCTTCGCCGTGCTTTCCTTCTCCGGGCAGCTCGCCGTCCAAGCCAGCACAGCCGCAGTCCCGCTCGACGGCGCGGCGAACCAGACTGTCTTCACGGGGGCGGATTTCAGCCAGTTCGGTCCTGTGAAAGCGCCCGGCATGGTGCGCCGGGGTCCCCGGCTTCTCCATCATCAGGGAAGACAGCGGCAACCGGGGTTTTGGTCAGGCGCGCGGTAACGTGCTGGTCAGCGGTCAGCGGGGGTCGGCCAAGTCAAACGGCGCGTGTCCAGAGAACCGAGGTGCTGGACGCAACGCAGACCGAAATTCCGGGTCTGACCGGCCGGGTGGTCAATGTCATCACCGATGGCGAGGCATCGATCGACGGCACCTGGCGCTAAAAGACACGCCTGCGCGAAAACCTGCCACCCTGGCTGAATGAAGGCACGGGTCACGCTGGCGGGCACCCAAGGCGCCGTGAGCTGGACGCTCGAAGCCGACAGCGCGCCCCAGCGCAACGGGGATGCCGGCTGGCGGCTTATTGAAGACGGGCAAAGCAACCTGCTTGAACAGCGCGAGGAAGATTTCACGCGTGTCATTGAGGACGTCTCGCTGTCCGGCTCCCTCTCCTGGAAACCTGTCACCGGGCAGATTGCTAATCTCAACGGCAAGGTGGGCGTGTGGGAAATGGACTCCAAACAGGTTGGCAAGACCTATCCGCTCGGCGCATCGCAAGGCCGGCGCCTGTTCCAATCTGCCGGAGACGAGCGGAACGCTGAAATCGGAGGCGACTTCGAGTTCGGAGCAGGTCCGGGCCGATTGAAATTCATCGGTCTTGGCCGGCTCGGGCACAGCCCGTTTGTTAACCCGTTCAGGATGGGCGGCTTCGGCGGCACGGCCCAGTATGCCTCAAACTTCCACCAGACGGTCGATGAAGGTGAATACATCCTGCGCAGCGAATATCCCCTGCAGACGGGGCAGGGACGCGACTGTCAAATCTCCGCGGATGGCGCATTCAATGTCCTCGAGGCTGAGGCCGCGCTGGTAGAGGGGATTGGCGGCGGACCGCTGGTGCTGGATCTCGCAAACACGCGTGTCGAAGAGCGCCGTGGTGAAATCATCCTGACGCATGGCCCGCCAGCTGAGCCCCCGGCTGAATCTGCAACTTTCCGGCGGCATGGAATATTCCGAACTCACGCAATCCGGTGACGCCGAAAACCAGCGCGAATTCACCCGCCCGAAGGGCTTCGGAAGCCTGTCCTGGAGGCAGTCCGATGCTCTGAAACTTGTCGGAAAGGTCGAACGCCGGGTCGGCCAGCTGAACGTCTGCGACTTCATTTCCCCGGTGAACCTCGACCTCGGAAATGGCCAGACAGGCAATCAGGACATCGCGCCCAACCAGTCCTGTCGATATTCCCTTGAGGCACAGAAAAGTCTCGGGGATTGGGGCGCGTCGACATTGCGCTTCATCTACGTGGACCAGGAAGACGTGGTCGATCAGGTGCGGACCGGTACGGGCGCCGGCCCCGGCAATATCGACAGTGCGATGGCCAATGCCATCGAGACAGGCTCGGCGCTTAAGCTGTCGAACCTGGGTTTCAAGGGCGCTGAACTCACCGGCAAGGGACGCCTCTACGATACCGAAGCGGATGATCCGGTGACTGGCATCCAGCGCGCCGTCGATGGTCACGTGATCTGCGGCTATAACATCGAGCTGCGCCAGGATATTCCGGCTTCGGATATTGCCTCGGGGGGTATGCTGGGGAGGGCAAGCAGGAGCCGTACTACCAGATATCCCAAGCCGAATGGTCCGGGAACGAGCCGCATTTCATGCCGGCGTATATTGAGCACAAGGACATTGCGGG
>NZ_JBBEBT010000143.1:0-4708 GCF_040882205.1 Hyphomonas sp. | reverse complement strand
GGACAAGCGCCGAGTGACCGAGCGGGTCAAAGATGATCTGGGGGCGGAGGGCCCCCTGATCGTCCTGGCCGAGAGCCTGCGCTGCTGGCGCAGGCGACACGATGATGACGCCGCGCAAGGCATGGCGGCCAGCGGGCAGCGTGAACCATGCCCCGTCTGACCAGCGGACGCTGGTATAGGCATCTGCGTCCAGCACCAGGCCGGCCGGCGCGCCCGTGGCGCGGGCGCGGTTGTGGAGCTGCGCGAGGGTCTGTGACAGGCGCTCGCCTTCGCGGCGCAGGGGATCGGCCGGGCGGGCGGTGGCGACGATCATCGCCGAGACGAAAGCGATGATCGACAGCGTCACCAGCACTTCGGTCAGCGAGAAGCCGGCGGAGGGCGCAGCGCGCTCCGGGGGCTGTCTGTCTGGCGTGCGGGGCGTGGCGGGCGGCATCTGCAGGCTCAGTCCCAGTTGCCGATGTCGGCGTCCGGGCCTTCGCCGCCCGGCTGGCCATCGGCGCCGAAGGAAAAGAGATCATAGCGCCCGCCGGATCGCGTTCCCGGCATCTGGTACTGGTAGGGATTGCCCCAGGGGTCCATCTGTACACGGCGGATATAGCCGCCCTGCCGGTAAAGGGAGGGGTCGGCGCCGGCAGGGGGCGACGAGAGGGCGTTGAGGCCGTCCGCCGCAGCCGGGTAATTGTAGAGATCGAGGCTGTATTGTTCGAGCGCGCTTTCGAGGCTGGCAATATCGGCGCGGGCTTTCGATATGCGCGAGCGGTCGCCTACCGGCGCGACGTTGACGATGATCAGTGTCGCGAGCAGGCCCATGATGAAGACCACGACCATGAGCTCGACGAGCGAGAAGCCCGCCTCACGGGCGCGGCGCCTGGGGGCGTTCTGTGGGTTGGGATGGGGCATGTGTTCCTCCGTCATCCGAGGGCAAGGGTGTTGAGTTGCATGATCGGCAGCATGATCGACAGCACGATAGTGCCGACGATGCCGCCCAGCGCGATGATGATGGCAGGCTCCAGAAGGCTGAGCAGGGTGCGGGTCGTTGATTCGAATTCGCTCTCGAGGAAATCGGCGCCGCGGTTCATCATGGCGGGCACGTCGCGCGCGGCTTCGCCGCTCTGCACCATGTGGGTCAGGATAGGCGGGAAGGCGCCTGTCTTGCGCATCGCGGTCGATAACGGCGCCCCTTGCTGGACCTGTTCGATGATCGCGGTGGCGGCGTCGCGGAAAACCGTGTTGCTCATCGCGCCGCGCGCGGCGGTCAGCGCTTCGATGACGGTGGCGCCGGCGCCGGCAAGTGTCGCATGCACACGGGCGAACTGGGCCGCGCACAGGGTGCGGACCATCGGGCCGACAAGCGGCGCGCGCAGCAGGAGCGTGTCGGCAGACTTGCGGAAGGCCGGGCTTCTGAGGGCGCGGTTGAAGAGGAATACTGCCGCTGCAATGGCCGCTGCCAAGAGCCAGCCCCAGGTGCGCGCCAGATCGGAGGCAGCGATCACCAGCTGCGTCAGAAGAGGCAGTTCTGTGGTGCCGAGCATGGCGAACTGCTCCACCAGTTTCGGCACCACGAAGACCATCAGGGCAGAGATCATCAGCAGCGCCATGCCGCCGAGGACTGCGGGATAGACGAGCGCGGCCTTCGCCTGCGAGGCCATCTTGTAGGTGCGTTCGAGATTGACGGCGAGCTGGTCCAGCACGGCGGGCAGGCGCCCGGCGGATTCGCCTGCGGCGACAACGGAGCGGTAAAGCACCGGGAAGGCGAGGGGCGCGGTACGAAGGGCATCGGCAAAGGGAACGCCTTCCATCACCTGTGCGCGCACGCCAAGGATCAGGGCACGGACGGACGCCGCGCTGCCGTCTGCTGCGGCGGCGGTGAGGGCCTGCTCGACCGTCATGCCCGATTGCAGGAGGACGGCCATCTGGCGCGTGAACAGCGTGCGCTGCTTGTGGGAAAGACGTCCGCGCAGCCGAGGGCCGCCGGACTTGCCGGAGCCGGATTCTTCGACCTCGACCGGTGTCAGCTGGCGGGCGCGCAGCTCCCGGCGCGCGGCGCGGGGATTGTCGGCTGAGATGACGCCGGTGGTGCGGCGGCCATCGGCGGTCAGCGCCTTGTAGTCATAGGCTGCCATGCGACCAGGCCTCCCGGCGGCAGACATGCAGCAGCTCTTCCGCGCTGGTCTCGCCGCTGATCACGTGGCGCATGCCATTGCTGAAAAGCATGTCGGCCGATTCGAACGCGGCGCGCTCGATCAGTTCTTCACTCGCCTGTTCATGGATCAGGCGCTTGATGGCGGGGGTCACGAGAAGGAGTTCATAGACGCCGAGGCGGCCGGTATACCCTGTGCCCCGGCAGGCCTCGCATCCGGCGGGGCGCCACAGGCTGCCGGAAAAGTCCGCAGGCAGGCCAAGCTGGCCAATCAGTGCGGCGTCCGGGGTAGAGTGTGTCTTGCACTGCGGGCAGAGGCGGCGCACGAGGCGCTGGGCAAGGATAGCGCGCAGGGTGGAGGCGAGCAGGAAGCTCTCGATCCCCATGTCTCGCAGGCGGGTGATCGCGCCGGCGGAACTGTTAGTGTGCACTGTGGAGAGCGCGAGGCGGCCCGTCAGCGCAAATTCCAGCGCAACTTCCGCCGTTTCCGCATCGCGGATCTCGCCGACCATCACGATGTTCGGATCGTTGCGCAGGATGGAGCGCAGCGTTGCCGCAAATGTCAGGCCGACCTTGTGGTCCATGGGCGTCTGGCTGATGCCGTCGAGGCCGTACTCCACAGGGTCTTCCAGCGTCATGATGTTGACGCGGCCCGTGTTCAGCATCGCGAGCGCGGAATAGAGCGTGGTCGTCTTGCCGGAGCCTGTCGGGCCGGTGACGAGGATGACGCCGTTCGGCTCGGCAATGGCGGCGCGGAAGCGGTCCAGCGTTGCTGCGTCCATACCGAGGCCGCCGAGCCCTACAAGGGCCTGGCGGGTGTCGAGAATGCGCAGCGCCACACGCTCGCCGTAGCGTGTCGGCAGTGTGGCCACGCGCACATCCAGCGCGCGTCCGCCGAGCGAGAGCGAGACGCGGCCATCCTGCGGCATGCGCTTTTCCGAAATGTCGAGCCGGCTCATCACCTTGATGCGCGAGACCAGCGGCGCCGCTATCCGGCGCGAGGCGGTCAGGACTTCCTGCAACTCGCCATCAATCCGGTAGCGGATCGAGAGCTTCTCTTCAAACGGGTCGATGTGGATGTCGGAGGCGCGGCGCTTGATAGCGTCCTGCAGAAGGCCGTTGATCAGGCGCACGATTGGCGCGTCGCCGTCGCCCGCAAGAAGGTCCTCGGTCTGAGGAAGGCCGTCAAACAGCGTCTCAAGGTTTTCCTGCTTCTCGGCGGCCGCCGCAGCCGTGCCGTCCAGCGCGCCGCCGCCGAAGCCTTCGGAGAGCAGACGCTCGAACGCGATGGCCGTGTGCGCTTCCAGCTGGAACGACGCGCCGAGCACCCGGCGCACTTCGGCGAGGGCCAGCACATCTGCGCCTTCGCGCATCGCCACCGTCAGCGGCGTGCGTCCGGGGATGACGGCGAGGCCTTTGTCCCGGGCGAAAGCGTAGTTCACCTGCGTGCGCATGGGGACCTATCCTGCAGGATCCGGCGCCGGACCCGCAGGCGGCTGGGCGCCGAGCACCTGATTCACATAGTGATCGATGGAGTTTTCGGGTGCAATCCCGCGCATCAGTTCCTCACCGCGCACGTAGAGATACTTCTGCTCGGTCGCGGCCTTTGCATCGGCTTTGTCGCGCACGATGGTCGGGCGGATGAAGACCATCAGGTTGGTGCGCGTGGTTGATTTGCCTTCGGAGCGGAACAGGCGTCCGGCGAACGGAATGTCGCCCAGCACGGGCACCTTCGAATCGCGTACCGTGTCCGTCTGCTCGATCAGGCCGCCCAGCACGATGATCTCGCCGTCATCTGCAAGCACGCTGGCGGTGATCTTGCGCTTGTCGAGGATCAGGTCCGGCGTGACCGTGCCGACGCTGCCGAAGACGCTGGAGACTTCCTGCCGGATATCAAGGCGTACGGTATCATTTTCACCGATGCGCGGCGTCACTTCCAGCTGAATGCCGACATCCTGGCGCTCGACCGTGCGGAAGGGATTGGAATTGGCATCGCCGAGCACCTGCCCGGTGGTGATCGGTACTTCCTGGCCGACAATCAGCGCCGAGGTCGCATTGTTCAGCGTCATGCCGAAGGGTGTGGAGAGGATGCGGGAATTGGTATCGTTTTCCACCGCGTTGAGGATGACGCCAAACAGATTGTCGCCCGATTGCCCGCCAAAGCCTAGCGTCAGGCCCGAACTGCCCGTCAATGAACTGATGGCTGCATCGCGGAAGGGGTTTGCCTTCTCGAAATCGTTGAAACCGTCCGTGATCAGCGCGCCGGTGAGGGCGAGAAGGTTTGGCGCCGAGCGGGAGAAATTGGTGGAGGCAAACGGCACATCGCTCTTGCCGGTGCCCGACAACAGGAACTGCAATCCGAGTTCCCTGGCCGCGTCGTCCGACATTTCGACAATGATCGCCTCGACCATGACCTGCGGCCGGCGCACATCCAGAGCGGAGATCACCTTTTCCATAGCCACCAGCGTTTCGGCATTGCCGCTGATGATAAGGGAGTTGGTCGCCGGGTGATGCGAGATGGTCTGCGCGGGCGTCGATGTATCCGACGGCTCCCGCTGCGCGGCGATG
>NZ_JBBEBT010000142.1:0-4778 GCF_040882205.1 Hyphomonas sp. | reverse complement strand
CGCGCGTCAGCGCCGAAGTGATCAACTACCGCCCCTTCTACATTCTCGGCGAAGTCGGCCGCCCTGGCGAATATCCCTTTACCAGCGGTCTCACCGTACAGAATGCCGTGGCCGCTGCTGGCGGGTTCACCTACCGCGCGAACAAGCGGGTGATCTATATCAAGAGCATGGATTCGGACCGCGAGATTCCCTACGACCTGACACCGGGCACCGTGGTCAAACCGGGTGACACACTCCGGGTTGGTGAACGGATCTTCTGACCGGCACCGCTATTTTTTTCCCGGGGAAAAGGCGCCGCGTCCTGTCACAACGCCTTTTTCATATCGGAAACCTGGCAAATGGCAGCGCATGACGAGGCCGCAAACGCCTTATAACGCCGTTATTTTGGGTATTCTGCACAGCCAGGAGCAAAATGGCATTACAGTGGCGTAATATTTAACGAATACTTCTTGCCACAGGTGAATTTGCTAAATTCCTCTTAATTCGCAAACGCAGCAGTGGTATACAGTTTGCAATTGCCCGGTTCAGGACAAGGGAATGGCTTTGTGTGGCGCCGTGGGGGCACCTTCAAAGCTTGGACCTGCGCCGGGCAGAGTAGACTTTGAAGGGGAACTACATGGATTTCCGATACGGCGATCAGACAGGAAGTCTGACAGGCGACGCGCATTCGCACGAGGAAGCTGGTGGCGCGCCAGAAGGCCGCGATTTCAGCCCGAAGCGGATCTTTGACATCTCAATCGCTACGCTTGCGCTCGTTTTCGCTGCGCCGCTGCTTCTCGTTGTGGGTCTCCTGATTCGTCTGCAGGATAACCAGAAAGCCCTCTACTCGCAGCCACGCTGGGGCCGGAACGGCGAAACCTTCCAGTGCTTCAAGCTGCGCTCGATGGTGCCGGACGCTGCTGAGCGCCTGGACGCCTTGCTGGCGAGCAGCCCGGAAGCGAAGCGTGAATGGGACCTCACCCAGAAACTGACCAACGACCCGCGCATCACGCCGCTGGGCAAGTTCATCCGCGCGACCTCGATCGACGAGCTGCCGCAGCTGCTGAACATCATCCGCGGTGAAATGTCGTTCGTCGGTCCGCGCCCGATCCCGCTTTACGAGCGCTCGAAGTATGGCGACGGCTTCGAATATTACTGCCGCGTGCGTCCGGGTCTGACCGGCATCTGGCAGATCAGCGGGCGCAGCAACGTGTCGTATGCCGAGCGTGTCGAAATGGACACGGAATATGTCAAATCGAACACGTTTGCCGGTGATATAGGGATCATGCTGAAGACGGTTCCGGCCGTGCTACTGTCGGTCGGCGCAAAGTAAGCCGGCCGGTCAGATCCGGACACAAGCGAAGGGACGCAGAGCGCCCGGAACATACGGGAGCACGCGGCAATGGCCGGCAACGGAGCGGTCAGACCCTACCAGCTTCACACCGTAGGCGCGTTCGGCCTGGTCGCGTGCCTGGTCCTTGGCGCACTGGCAATGTTGCTCGATCCACCGGCGGACGGCGCCAAAAAAGTAGCGGCGGCGTCCCCGGGACCTGCCGGGGCTCAAGGCCGCGAGCCGTCTGGCTCTTTTCGGCACCAGTTCGGGCCCAGGCATGATGCGGCGCACTGGTACAAATCTGATTTCATGTATCCGAACTCGGCCCATCCGGCGTGGAAGGCGGACCTGATCCACTTCGAGAAGAACCGGATCGATCTCGAGGTCCGCCGCGAGAAGACCGGATACAAGACTATCGCCGGGGCCGAGTACCAGCGGCGGGGCTTTTTCCACTATGGCCGGTATGAAGTGGTGATGAAGCCGGCCAGAGGCTCGGGCACGGTATCGGCCATGTTCACCCATACGCACGGCCAGTTCGGCGATCCGCACGACGAGATCGACATCGAATTCCTGGGCAACCGGGCGCGCCAGCTGCACCTGAACTACTTTACCGACGGCAAGGCCGCCGGATCGATCTATGTGCAGCTCGGCTTCGATGCGACAAAAGAAGTGCACCTCTATGCCTTCGAGTGGGAGCCGGACGAGATCCGCTGGTATGTCGACGACAAGCTCGTGCACACTGCCACGCCTGACTTCCATGCCATCCCGCAAGCGCCGGGCCGCCTGATAGTTCACCTTTGGAGCGGCGGGCGCGAACAACATGACTGGCACGGACGCCCGACCTTTACGGACGGTACGCGTGCGTCAGTCTACTGCCTGAGCTTCCGGGCGCAGGGCGATCACGCCGCCCAGTGTTCCGATGCATTCAGCGCGAAAAAGTAGCGCTCAGCGGCGCGCGCCAGCATAGCCGCGCGGCTCGGCGGTGGTCTCGGACTTCATGCTGAGCGCAATCCGCTTGCGCGCAACATCCACTTCCTTGACGCGCACGCGCACTACCTGCCCCGCACGAACGACCGTATGCGGATCTTTGACGAAGGTGTCAGAGAGTTCCGAGATGTGGACAAGGCCGTCCTGGTGGACGCCGATATCAACGAAGGCGCCGAAGGCGGTAACGTTGGTGACGACGCCCTCCAGCGTCATGCCCGGCTGCAGGTCGGTCAGCTTCTCGACACCGTCCCTGAAGGTGGCAGTCTTGAATTCGGGGCGCGGATCGCGTCCGGGCTTCTCGAGTTCCTTCAGGATATCGGCGACGGTCGGCTCGCCGAAGGTGGCGTCCGCGAAATCGCGCGGTTTCAGTTTCGAGAGGAAAGCCTTGTCGCCGACGAGGCTCTTCACGTCGCGGCCGGTTTTCGCCGAGATGCGCTCGACGACTTCATAGGCTTCCGGGTGGACAGCAGAGCCATCAAGCGGGTTCTTAGCATCGCGGATGCGCAGGAAGCCGGCGGATTGTTCGAACGCCTTCGGGCCCATGCGGGGTACTTTTTTAAGGGCAGCGCGCGACTTGAAAGCGCCGTTCTCGTTCCGGAAGGCGACGATGTTGGAGGCGAGCGTCTCGTTGAGACCGGAGACACGGGCAAGCAATGGCGCGGAGGCTGTGTTAACGTCCACCCCGACCGCGTTCACGCAGTCCTCCACCACGGCGGTGAGCGAACCGGAGAGCGCTGACTGGTCAACGTCGTGCTGGTATTGGCCAACGCCGATGGCTTTCGGCTCGATCTTAACAAGCTCCGCCAACGGATCTTGCAGGCGCCGGGCGATGGAGACAGCGCCGCGGATCGAGACGTCCATGTCCGGGAATTCCTTCGCTGCGAGTTCAGACGCCGAGTAAACCGACGCGCCGGCCTCGGAGACCATGACGCGCGTCAGGCCAAGGTCCGGCATCCTAGATTCCAGTTCGGCGACGAGCTTGTCGGTCTCGCGGCTAGCGGTTCCGTTGCCAACGCTGACGAGCTGGACCTTGTGTTTCTTCGCAAGCTTGGCGAGCGTCATCAGGGCGCCGGCCCAGTCGCGCTTCGGTTCGTGCGGATAGACTGTGGCGGTTTCGAGTACCTTGCCGGTCGCGTCCACCACCGCGATCTTGCAGCCTGTACGGATGCCGGGATCGATGCCCAAGACGGTTTTCGGGCCGGCCGGCGCGGCGAGCAACAGAGCCTTCACGTTCTTGGAAAAGACGCTGATCGCTTCGCCGTCGGCGCGTTCCTTAACGCGGGCGAACAGGTCGTTCGTGCAGGCGGGCGCAAGGCGGGTTTTCCAGGCGATCTCCGCCGTTTCGGCAAGCCATGCATCGGCGGGGCGGCCTTTGCGCGAAATGGCGCCCTTTGACATCACCACGGCGACAGCCGGATGAACCTCTTTATCCGTATGCGGAATATTCAGGCTGATCTTCAGAACGCCTTCCTTCTCGCCGCGCAGGAGCGCGAGGAGGCGGTGTGAGGGCAGCTGTTCGATCGGCTGGTCGAAATCGAAATAGTCGGAGAACTTGGCGCCCTCTTCCGCCTTGCCCTTGGCGACCGAGGAGCGGACCTTGCCTTCGGCCCACATTTTTTCGCGCACAGCGCCGACGATTTCCGGCGTTTCCGCCAACGTCTCGACGACGATATGGCGTGCGCCTTCGAGCGCTTCGGCGGCGCAGGCGACACCCCTGGTTTTCGAAACGAACGTCGCGGCGATCTCGGCTGGGCTGAGGTTCGGATTGGCGAGCAATTGCTGGGCCAGCGGGGCGAGGCCGGCTTCGCGCGCAATTGTTGCCTTGGTGCGTCGCTTCGGCTTGAACGGGGCGTAGAGATCTTCGAGCGCGACCTTGGTTTCGGCAGCGTTGATCTGCTTTTCGAGCGCGGGGGTCAGTTTGCCCTGTTCGCGGATGGATTTGAGGACGGTGTCCCGGCGCGCGCTCAGGTCGGTGAGATAGGTCAGCCGGGCGGCGAGGTGGCGCAGCTGGGTGTCGTCGAGGCCCCCGGTGCGCTCTTTCCGGTAACGGGCGATGAAGGGCACGGTCGCGCCTTCGCCGATCAGGTCTATGGCCGCACTGATTTGTTTTTCTTCGACATTGAGTTCGCGGGCGATGAGGCGGGCAATCGAAGCGGGGGCAGCGGACATGCGCGGGATTTCCTCTGGACAACGGCGAGACGGGCGTGCGCCCGGGCGGCCATCATGTGAGGCCGCATGGTTCACAAATGGTTTCCGGCGCGGCTGATGACAGGCCAGCAGGGACATAGCATACAGCGGCAGGCTGCCCCCCGTAACGCCGCGAGGAAAGATGACCGCGATTGACGCGACCCTGATTGCGGCTGGCCTGGCAGCGGGCGCGGTAATCGACATGGGCGCCGCGCGGTATGCGCGCGACGTTGCGGGCAGCCCCGGCAGGTAAACCCTGGCCACGAAAATCCAGTCCGGGGCTGCCGGGGCC
>NZ_JBBEBT010000141.1:0-4824 GCF_040882205.1 Hyphomonas sp. | reverse complement strand
AAGGTCGGCCTGCGCCACGGCGTCCCGGTCGTCATCGTCGCCAACTCCTACATCCGCATCCCCGAACATCCGCTGGTCTCGCGCAAGATCGTCAGCGACGGGTTCGACGCCGCCGATGACTGGATCGCAGAACAGGCCGATGCCTTGTCGGTCGTCATCACGGCCGATATCCCGCTTGCCGACCGGGCGCTGAAGGCGGGCGCGAAAGTGCTCAGCCACATTGGCAAGCCGTTCACCCCGGACTCGATCGGCGGCGCGCTCGCCACCCGCGCCATCATGGCCGATCTGCGCGTCGGCGTGGCGGGCATAGGCGCTTCGGGGCCAGCGCCCTTTTCGAAGGCGGACCGCTCGCGCTTCCTCTCGGCGCTGGATACGGCCCTGGTGGCCGTCAAGAAAGCGGCAAGCTGAACGGTCCCTGCACACTTGCCCTTAACGGGGGCCGTGATATGGCCGCCAGATGAGCCAGATCACGCTTCACAAGGGGGATCTCCCCAAAGGCCTCGATTTCGGCCCCGTCGTCGCCGTCGATACCGAGGCCATGGGCCTCAATCCGAACCGGGACTATCTGACCCTCGTGCAGCTCTCGTCGGGGGATGGGACAGCGCATCTCGTGCAACTGACCCGGGATTTCGACTGCCCGAACCTCAAGGCACTGATGACCGACCCCCGGGTCGTGAAACTGTTCCACTTCGCGCGCTTTGATATCGCCATGATGCGCAAATGGATGGGCATTACCGTCTCGCCGATCTGGTGCACCAAGATCGCCTCGCGCCTCGCCCGCACTTATACCGACCGGCACGGCCTCAAGGATGTCGCCCGCGAGATCGCCGGGATCGACATGTCGAAGGCCCAGCAAAGCTCCGACTGGGGCGCCCCCGCGCTCACCGACGCGCAGATCCAGTATGCCGCCTCGGATGTGCTCTACCTGCACCAGATCAAGGCTGGCCTCGAAGCTATGCTGAGGCGCGAGGGCCGGATGGCGTTCGCTGAGGCCTGTTTCGGATTCCTGCCGGTGCGCGCCGAGCTCGACCTTGCCGGCTGGGGGGAAGAAGACATCTTCGCCCACTCGTAGTCTGCCCTGCCAGGCGCGCTTTCACTTCCCTCCTATCGCGGTTAAGGATCATGTCCTCGCAACGCGTGCAGGATCAGGCAAAGCCGCAACATGGAACCAGGCCTCCATCACGACCCCGCCACGCTCTGGGCGCCCCGGCGCCAGCTGACGCTGGCCCAGGCCCGCCGCCGGACGAACCGCGTGCGCTACCTGCGCTATGGCCTGGTGGCTCTGGCCGCCGTCGCGATCGGCCTTTTCGCCGGCTACATCTTCCGCAGCGCGCTCAGCCAGGATGCCCGCCCGCCGGCAGTGCTCGATGATGAAGCGGTGACCATGATCAATCCGCGCTTCACCGGCCGCGATTCCTCAGGTGATGTGTTCACGATCACTGCCGACGCTGCCCAGCGCCGCCGCGCGCAGGAGGGCGTCGTCGACCTCGTCAATCCGATCATGCGCGACAGCAAGGGCGCCGAGCTGAAGGCGCCGACCGGCCTCTATGACCGCGACAAGGGCGTGCTGGAACTCTACGAAGCCGTCAACATCACCGATAGCGGCGGGTATTCGTTCGTCAGCCGGGGCGCCCGGCTGGTCCTCGGAGAGGGCCGGGTGGAGGGATTGTCACCTCTTGAAGGCAAAGGGCCCCTTGGCGACATCCAGGCAGACTCGTATGAAATTCTCGACGGCGGCAACCGCATCGTCTTCCAGGGCAATGTGAAAACCGTAATCTATCCTCAACCGGCGCAAACGCCGGCAACGTCTGAAAGTGAGCAAGATGTCACTCCGTAAAGCTGCTGGCGCTGTTCTGGGACTTGCCCTTGCCGGGGTGATGCCGGCGCTGGCCCAGATCTCGTCCGAGGGGGGGCCGATCTACATAAATTCGGCGCGCACCGAGAGTATCCAGAACGAACGCAGGGTCGTGCTGATCGGGGATGTCGACATCCAGCAGGGCACCGCGCGCCTGCGCGCCAATACGGTGACCATCCGCTTCCTCGAGAACGCCTCCACCAGCCAGACCAATACCGTGGCCGGCGGGTTCGGGCAGGTTGAGACTATCGTCGCCGAAGGTAACGTTTATTACGTGACGCCGGAACTGAAGGCCAAGGGTGATCGCGGCATTTACGAACTCGCCACCGATACGATCACGATGACCGGGAACGTCGCTCTCATGCGGGAACGCGACGTCGCCGAGGGACAAACCCTGCGCATGGAGGTCAAGAACCGCCGCACGACGCTCGAAGGCGGCTCCGGCCGGACCCGGATGGTGATCGAACCATCGAGCCAGCCCGGCCAGAACGAGTGAATTTGACGGGAACGTTGAAAGCGATCTTAAACATGACCAGTTAAGGCTGGGGGAGGCCGGAAAACGGCCGTGGATGGATGGAACACGGGATGAATGAATCGTCCGAAGGCCTGGTCGTCAGCAATCTTGCCAAGTCATTTGGCAAGCGCCAGGTCGTGCGCGACGTGTCCCTTTCCCTTGCCCGCGGCGAAGTTGTCGGCCTGCTCGGACCCAACGGGGCCGGCAAGACCACCTGCTTCTACATGATCATGGGACTGATCGGGGCCGATTCCGGCGCGATCTCCATCGACGGCGAGGACGTCACCCGCCTGCCGATGTATCAGCGCGCCCGTCTGGGCGTCGGATACCTGCCCCAGGAGGCCTCGATCTTTCGGGGCATGAGTGTTGAAGAAAACGTCATGGCCGTTGCGGAGCTTGTCGAGAAAGACAGAGCCGCCTGCCAGGCACAGGTCGACAGCCTGCTCAGTGAACTGCACGTGGAACACCTGCGCAAGCAGCCGGCGACGTCCCTTTCGGGCGGCGAGCGGCGGCGTGTGGAGATTGCGCGTGCACTCGCATCGCGTCCGAGCTTCATGCTATTGGACGAACCGTTCACCGGCATCGACCCGCTCGCCATCTCCGACATTTCCGACCTTGTCCGCTTCCTCAAGCAGCGCGGCCTCGGCGTTCTCATCACGGACCACCAGGTTCGCGAGACGCTGCAGATCGTAGACCGGGCCTATGTGATGTATGATGGCGCTGTCCTTTTCAACGGCACGCCGGAAGACGTGCTCAAGAACGAAGACGTGCGCAGGGTCTATCTGGGTGAGCAGTTCGCCGCTTGATCTCAGGGGGCGCGGCTTATGGCCATGAAACATTCACTCGACATGCGCCAGGGCCAGTCCCTGGTGATGACGCCGCAACTCCAGCAGGCGATCAAACTTCTTCAATTGTCGAATCAGGAACTTGCCGAATTCGTCGAAGCCGAGCTTGAGCGCAATCCGCTGCTCGTGAAGGTCGAGGACGAAAGCGGCGCGCCGGAAGCAGGCGAGCCGGTCCGCCGCGAGGAACTTTCACTGGACGACCGCTCGGGGCAGGGCGAAGCGCGCGAGCAGCTCGATGCGCCGGGCGAGGATGTGTTCGAACCGGGCACCGGCTCTGACGCCGCCATGCCGGCAGATGCCTCCGGTCCCTCGGCGAAGACCGACTGGTCGACCGCCGGAAGCGGTCAGGCCTCGGAGGACTTTGATTATACCGCCAACCTCTCCACCAATGTGACGCTCGCCGAACACCTGCACATGCAGCTGAACTTTACCGGCCTGTCGGACGCAGACCGTCTGATCGCTGCGCGGCTGATCGACGAGACCGACGAGACCGGATACCTGCGCACACCGCTGGAGGATGTCGCAAAATCGCTCGGCGCTGACATTGCAAATGTTGAAGCTGTGCTCGGTGTCTGCCAGGACTTTGATCCGACCGGCGTGATGGCGCGTTCGGTGCCTGAATGCCTCGGCCTGCAGCTGAAAGACCGCGGCCGGCTTGATCCGGCGATGCAGGCAATGCTCGACAATCTCGCGCTCGTGGCCAGGCATGACCTTAAGCAGCTGATGGATCTGTGCGGCGTCGACAAGGCCGATATCCAGGACATGCTGCTGGAACTGCGCCAGCTGTCGCCGAAGCCCGGAGCGGGGTTCTCGAGCGACACGACCGTTGCGGTAGCGCCCGACGTATATGTCCGCGAGCTGCCGAATGGCATGTATGCCGTGGAACTCAATTCCCAGACGCTGCCGCGCGTGCTGATGGACAAGGCGTATTATGCAGAGGTCACGGCATTGCCGATGCGCGACAAGGAGAAGGAATTCATCTCCGAATGCGCGGCGTCTGCGACCTGGCTGATCAAGTCGCTCGACCAGCGTGCGCGCACGATCCTGAAAGTGGCCAGTGAGATTGTCCGCCAGCAGGACGGTTTTTTTGCGCACGGCGTGGCGCATCTGCGCCCGCTCAATCTCAAGCAGGTCGCCGATGCGATCGAGATGCACGAATCGACGGTCAGCCGCGTGACTTCGAACAAATACATGGCGACGCCGCGCGGACTGTTCGAGCTCAAATACTTCTTCTCCGCCTCAATCCCCGCGACCGGCGGCGGCGAGGCGCATTCGGCTGAAGCCGTCCGTTACCGGATCAAGCAGCTGATCGAGGATGAGCAGGCCGAAGATGTGCTGTCGGATGACCAGATCGTGGAAATCCTGACCGGTTTCGGTATCGACATCGCCCGCCGCACGGTGGCGAAATACCGCGAGAGCCTGCACATCCCGTCGAGCGTCCAGCGCCGCCGGATTGGCAAGGTGGGGTAGGGATTTCGTTTTACGCAGCAGGTCTGGCCGGACGCGCGCTCCGGAAGCGGTCGCAGCTGCATGATTCCAGTCCACCCTTTGAGAGCTCCCCGTCTTAGCGGGGATGGCCGCTGTGGCTCAGGCTTTCAGCTGGGCGACGA
>NZ_JBBEBT010000140.1:0-4847 GCF_040882205.1 Hyphomonas sp. | reverse complement strand
GGGGCCATCGCTCGGTCGGCCGCATGCCGACACCCTGACAGGGTCGAAGCACGCGGACATGAAGGAATTGCGCTGCAGCGCCGCTGACGGCGTCTGGCGCATCGCCTTCGCATTTGATCCCGGTCGGCAGGCAATTCTGCTTACCGCCGGAGACAAGTCAGGTGGCAGCGAGAAGCGCTTCTACAAGCAACTTATCGCCCGGGCCGACGAACGGTTCGACGGCCACCTGAAGAGACGGAAAGGATGACGACAATGGCACGGACCCTCAAGGACAAGCTGGCCGCCCTTGATCCTGCGCGGCGCGCAGGCATCGAGGCCGAAGCAGATCGTCTGCATACCGAGTACCTTACGCTGCAGGAACTCCGGAAAGCAAAGGCAATGACGCAGGTCCAGCTTGCCGAAACCCTCGGCATACAGCAGGCAACGGTGGCGAAGTACGAGCGTCAGAGCGATCTGCTCCTCTCGACCCTCACGAGCTACGTGCGTGCGATGGGAGGCAACCTCAGACTGATGGTGGAGTTCCCCGGTAAGGCTCCGGTCTCACTCGAGGGGCTCGGAGACACTGAGGGGCCCCGTCCGAGGGGCCGCGCGGCGCGGGAAAAACGACAGGCAGAGAAGCGAGCCTGAGCATTTCGAAGCGCGCTTCAGGCTGAGGCCGCCAAAGAAGTCACGGATTCCCCCTGCCCCGACCGTATTGCCCTCGGCATATCGCTTGGCCTGAGTATAAATCTGTTCGACGCCCAGCGGGTCCTGGTCAATCACCCCGTCGATACCACCCTGTCGCTATCGCCCAGTCTTTATCCGGCCAGCGCTTTCAATACGCGCAGCATGCCGCGCAGCGCCTCCTCGGACTTTGTCCGCCTGAGCCACGTCTCACACTCGCTGCGCAGCTTGTCGGCGGCGCTCTTTTTCGCTTTCCCGGGCTTTTCCGCGTCCTCGAAGAATTCCATGATCTCGACGCCGAGCACTTCGGCAATGCCCGGTAGCATGCCCACGCTGATCCGGTTCGAGGCAGTCTCGTACTTCTGGAGCTGCTGATGGCTTATGCCCAGCTGTTCGGCGAGATCCTGGAGGGTCAGCCCCGCCTCCAGTCTCAGCTGTCGCAGTTTGGCGCCGACCAGACGGTCAAAGTCATTCGGCAATCTCGATCCCGGCACTTTGCGCTTTTGTGAATTCATCATGTTCTCCGAAGCCAGCCCCGCTCATTTAGAGCCACGCTTTTGTAGTTTTGTGTAGCCTGTCGCCCGAACGTAAGTGTCGCATTCAAACTACACGTGAAGCGCCGCTCGCCGGCAAAAGGTTCCAGAGACGTAAGGGGTTTCCATAGCGCTTCGGTCTTCTTCCGCTTCCGGCGCGCGGCCGGGGCGAAGTGGGGCCATTTGCTTCGAGTTTTCGATTTGGCGCTTCTTGCTACCGAAACCCCTGCTCTGTGAAAGCATGCAGCCCGGCCTTGCCGCAGCGCACAGATTGCAGGCTCAACGGGTGTGAACCAGCGACGATGACGATACGCCACAATCCGGCTCCTATGCAGCGCAAGCCGAAACCGCTAAATGTGGACCGCTATGATGATCCCCGACCCGGGGATTTGAAGCGCTGCAATTCTCGCAAGGGAAGGTGATTTGGACCTCAGGCTCGATCTGGAAGACGTCTCCTTTGTCAAAACCCTCATCCAGGGCTGCAACGTCGAATGCGGCGCCCTCCTGGGGGAACTTGACCTGCCCGGCGACTGCCTGGAACCCGGCGGAACCTACCGCGTCAGCTTCGCGGATTACGTCCGCATCCTGCGCCGCCTGGTCGAGGTCTCCGGCGACGAGACCTGCACAGGCTCCGCACGCCGGATACTGGTCGGCACAACCCCTTTCCTTCTGGGCGGCGTATCAAAGAACACAACTCTTCGAGAGGCGTTCCAGCGGCTCGCTGACGGGTACAACTTCGCGCATGGCGGAAGCTACAACCGCGTTCAGGCAAGCTCCAACCGGCTCATCTACATCGTTGACGACACCGACTTCCCCTACTCCCACGCAGATTTCAGCCGTGACCGGCATCCCTTCATAGAAAGCATTCTGGTGTCCCTGCACGGCCTGTTCGGCAGGCTTGCCGGTCAGTCGCTTGCAGACCGCGTGCTGCGGGTCACGACACGTCGTCCGGCAGACGACCCGCGAGGCTCGTTCCTGAAATTCTGGCATGCGCCGGTTCAGCGCGGCGCCGAATACTATTCAATCCAGTATGATGGCCGCATTGCCGACTGGCCGGTCCAGCCCATCGACGAAGCGGCCTATCTGAGCATCTTCGATGCGGCGACAGGGCTCTTGGACGATAACACGGAAGCTGCCTCCGGCGGTGACTACTGGACCCGGCGTACCGGCCAGCTGATCACGTCCGGCGCTGCCATCCAGTCGGAGGCCGTTGCCGCCTCGCTGGGCCTCAGTCCCGCGACCCTGCGGCGACGCCTCGCCGGTGAGGGCGCAAACTTCAGGTCGCTGCGAGCCGGCGCACTGAACGCAAGGGCGCGGCGCCTCCTCGCGCTTGGAGAACCGGCACACAAAGTGGCCGCCGCACTGGGTTTCGCCGACCTGCGGAGCTTTTCACGCGCGTTCAAGGGATGGAACCGTGTCACGCCAACCGCATTCCAGGCCGGACCGGGTACAGCGCAGGAATAAACGCTCCCGCACATGAGCCTGGCGCGCAGCGGTGAGCGCAATTGTCCTCCACTGTTGACGGATATTGTCGTCGCCCTTTCCGGGTCAGCGCTGCATCTGGTGCGCTGGGAGACCGGCGACAGATCGGCTCCATCCAACCGGGAGGAAGAAATCATGTCCGATTCATGCAGCAGATCCGTCGCCAGCCGTCCATCGTCATCGCGGATCAGGCCGCTCTACCTGGGCGCATCCTTATTGGTTATCGCCGCAATGACCCTGCCGGCCTATGCCCAGGTTGAACCGGTCGCCGCGGCACAGGACGAGGTTGCCGAAGGCCGGCTTGACACGGTGGTCGTCACCGCGCGCCGCCGCGCGGAAACCCTGCAGGACGTCCCGCTTGCCGTGACAGCCTTTGGCGAGGACCAGATTTCCAATCTTCAGGCCGACAATGTGTCCGGCCTGCAATACGCCACGCCAAACCTCTATTTCGACGAGGGCGACGCGTCCAACGCCGTGGTTTACCTGCGCGGGGTCGGACAGAATGACAGCCTCGCTTTCGCTGACCCCGGCGTCGGCGTCTACGTGGACGACGTTTTCATTGCACGCTCTCAGGCTGCCTTCCTTGAGCTCTTCGATGTCGAGCGCGTCGAGATACTGCGAGGACCGCAGGGAACCTTGTATGGCCGCAACACCATAGGCGGCGCCGTGAAGTTCGTGTCGAAGCGCCCCACCGATGACCTCGAGGCCTACGGCGAAGTCGGCCTGGGCAATTTCAATTCCGTCATCGCCAAGGGCCGCCTGAGCGGCCCGCTCTCGGAGGGCAAGGTCTACGCCAAGGGCGCGTTCGCCTATTCCAAACGCGACGGTTTCAACGAAAACGTCTTCACCGGCGAAGACGACGGCGACGTGAACAGCCTCTCGGGCCGCGTCGGCCTTTACTTCACGCCAAGCGACGAACTGGAATTCGACCTGACGCTCGACGCCAGCCGCGAACGCCCTGACACATCACGCAATCCGTCCCGAAGAACAGCCGCCACCGGCATCCCGGACCCGATCGGCGCGCCCTTTACGCCGCAGACTTTTCCGGCCTCCACGGACCCCTATCAGGTGAACGTCAATGCCGGCGGACTGTCAGACATCGACGCCTACGGCCTCACGGCGCGGGCAAGCTGGCAGGCAACAGACGCCCTGCGGCTTGAATCCATCTCCTCCTATCGCAGTTTCGAATTCCAGCTGAACCTCGACACCGAGGGAACCCCGCTGAAACTGCTCGACGTCTACCTCGACCAGACACAGTCCCAGTTCAGCCAGGAACTGCGCGGGACTTATGATGCAGGCGGCCCGCTGAGTTTCACCGGCGGGGTATACTATTTCCATGATGATGACCTGACCTTGAGCGGCGTAGACAATCTGTCAGCCTCGCTCTTCGGCTTTCCCGTCACACTGTTCGGCTTCGCCACATCCTCCCTCGCCGACACCAAGCAGATCACCGATTCCGCCGCGGTGTTCGGTGATCTTTCATATGACCTGACAGACCGGCTGAGCGTCAGCGCGGGCGCCCGCTACACGACCGAAACCAAGGAGTCGTCACGGCGCTTCGAAAACTACTTCAATCCGGCGGTTTCGGTCATTACAGGCCGACCACCTTTCCTGACCGGCGCCGGCACACCCGGTATCATCATTGACGGAGAAGCGGACTTCGAGGCTTTCACGCCGAAAGTATCCGTCGCCTACGACGTGTCGGATGACATTCTGGTTTATGCGTCGGCGTCCCGCGGCTTCAAGAGCGGCGGCTTTTCCGGCCGCGCGAACAACGCATTCGGCTTCCAGCCGTTCAAGCCCGAATTCGTCTGGAGCTATGAGGGCGGCCTGAAAACAAGCTGGAATGATGGCCGGCTCGTCGCCAACGCGGCGGTCTTCCTGAATGACTATACCGACATTCAGGTCACATCCTTCGGCGCCGACCCTGTGACGGGCGTATTCGTCGACCTTTTCACAAACGCTGCAGCGGCCACCATCCAGGGTCTCGAACTGGAACTGCTTGCAATACCCGTGGACGGACTATCCCTCTCCGCCTCGGTCGGACTGCTCGACGCTCAGTATGATGAATTCGACATCCTGGTGGGCAATGTCGTGACCGATGTCAGCAGCCGCTCCCTCGTAAACTCTCCGGAAGTCAGCGCCAGCTTTGGCGCGACCTATGATTTC
>NZ_JBBEBT010000139.1:0-4883 GCF_040882205.1 Hyphomonas sp. | reverse complement strand
CTTGTCGGAGAGCTTGATCGCCACTTCCGGCTTCGACATCTGGTCCATTTCCCAGGCGGTCTTGAAGATCAGCAGGCGGAGCATCTCGGCCTGGGTCGCGAGTTCCACCAGCGGGAACTGGATCGCCTGGTTGGTGGCGAGCGGCTTGCCGAAAGGCTTGCGCTCCAGCGCGTATTTCACGCTCTCATTGATACAGTAGATCGCTGCGCCGCAGGAGGAAGCCGCCTGACGGATGCGGTTTTCGTGTACGAAATGCTGGGCCAGCGCGAGGCCGCCTTCGGGCGGGCCGAACAGGGCATCTTCCGGCACCCAGACATCCTTGATGGTGAGGCGCGGGTGGTCCGTCGGCATGTTGAAGGTCCACATGTATTCTTCGATGATCACGCCGGGATCGCGCGCCGGGATGATCAGGCAGGTGATGCCTTTCGCGTCGCCATCCTTTCCGCTGGTGCGGCAGAATAACATGATGTGGGTCGCGACATGCATGCCGGTGATCCACATTTTCTCGCCATTGATCAGCCAGCCGTCCTTGCCGTCCTTCTTGGTGCGCACCGCGCGGGTTTCCATATGCGTGGCGTCTGAGCCGTGGTTGGGCTCGGTGAGGCCGAAGCAGGCGATGAACTTGCCGGCGAGCGCCGCCTCGGCAAGGTGTTTCTGATCGGGGCGCGCAAAGTCGCGCAGCATCAGGATCTGCGGGAAGTTGCCGACGACCGAGTGCTCGTTCTGGAGATCATTGTGCAGGCCGAGGCCCTGCTTGGCGAAGTGTTCGCGGATGATTGCCATGCCAAGATTGGTGCCGTTCTGACCGCCGAACTCGGTCGGCAGCGCGTAGCGCAGGTGACCGGCCTTGTCGGCGCGTTTCTTGGCTTCGCGCAGCAACGCTTCCCATTCCGGGCGCGGCAGGCCTTCATTCTCGAAATCGGTGCGAGCCCATTCGCGGCGGTGGTCAAAGAAACGCTCGTTATCGTCCTGCGCCTGCAGTGGCTTGATCTCGTCCTCGATGAACTTGTCGAGCACGACCAGATAGTCGGCGATATCCTTTGGAATATTGAAGTCCATGTCTCTCTCCCTTGCCTCGCAGCTTGGGGGGCACCATACGCCTGCCACGCAAGGCGGCAATTTGTGCCGCCGGGGCAAGGCAGACGCGTTCGCCGTCCGGATGCGGAACGAGCCGTTCTCCGATAATCCTGAATTTAGCAGTCTGAACGCTTGACGAATTATTCAGCGTTCTCCACTCACGAGGTCAGGCCCAAAGCCTCACCACCGCACGCAGCTTCAACCCCGAACGACAAGGCACCCTCCCATGCTCCGTTCTTTCCTCGCCGCCGCAGCTTTTGCGGCCATCGCCGCCCCGGCTTTCGCCAGCAACTCCTTCACGTTCGAGACCGCCAACCCGGTTTCCGACAAGCGTATCGTCGCCGAAAGCGTCGTCTGGACCTGCGAAGGCACCAAGTGCACCGCAGAACTTGACCGCAAAGCCCCGACTGTTCGCATCTGCAAAAAGATCGCGCAGGAAGTCGGCACGCTGACAGCGCTCCGCAACACGAAGTCCGAGCTCACTGCCGAGCAGCTGACCGAGTGCAACGCGGCCGCCAGGAAGTAAGTTTCGGTCTTTCTCAATGCCTCTCCTCAGGCCGCCAGGGTATCGCCCTGGCGGCCTTTTTTGTTATCAGCTGGCCGCAGGTGCGAATCGGGGACTGAAGTATGGAGACGCGCAAACCAGAGGCCGGATGCGGCGCCGCGATCCGGGACGGCGAAGGCCGGCTTCTGCTGATCCAGCGCCTGCGGGAACCGGAAGCGGGCGCCTGGGGCCTGCCCGGTGGCAAGATCGATTTCGGCGAGCCAGCTACCCAAACAGCGCGCCGGGAGATCGCTGAGGAGCTGGGGATCGAGATCGAGATCGCCGGGCTCGCCTGCATCGCCGAAACCATCGATGCTGGCGACGGACGCCACTGGGTCGCACCTGTATATCAGGCTCGAATTCTCGCGGGCGAACCCCGGATCCTGGAGCCCGGAAAGCATGCTGGCTGGGGCTGGTTTGCCCTGGACGCCCTGCCGGCGCCCCTCACCATCGCTGCGCTAAGCTATCTGTGCGCGAACGGCACATGCTGCACCGCGCCATAGAGGCGCGAATATTTGACAACGTCAGACAAACGCGGATTGTCGAATGCGCCGCACAATTAAAGCGTGAATACATACCCCATCGATCGGCACGGATGTTGCAAAATTCGCCCTGCAAGCGCTAATGAGCGCATGGTGATAAGGCTGGGGGCGGCCTGACGTTATCACGAATTAAGAGGGTGATTATGAGCGACACTGCAGCAATCCTTGCCGAGCTTGGCGTGCGTCCAAAATCGGTGCGCAAGAACTGGAATGAAGCCCGGCTTTACGAGACTGCTGTCGCCGCTGGCGAAGCGCGCGTAGCCAAGGGCGGCGCTCTGGTGGTCGAAACCGGACAACACACCGGCCGGTCGGCCAAGGACAAGTTCACCGTGCGCGATGCACTGACCGAGAACACGGTCTGGTGGGACAATAACGCACCGATGTCGCCCGAGCATTTCGATGCTCTGTGGGCAGACTTCAAGGCTCACCTCGCCAACCAGGATGTGTATGCGCAGGATCTGTTCGGTGGCGCTGATCTGGATTACCGCGTGCCGGTGACCGTGATCACCGAGTTTGCCTGGCATTCGCTGTTCATCCGTCACCTGCTGCGTCTTCCGACTACGGATGAAGCGAAATCCTTCCGTACCGAATTCACCATCATCAACTGCCCGAGCTTCCGCGCCGATCCCTCCAAGCATGGCACGCGTTCGGAGACGGTGATCGCCGTCAACTTCTCGAAGCGTGTCATCCTGATCGGCGGCACGTCCTATGCCGGCGAGACAAAGAAATCGGTCTTCACGATCCTCAATTACCTTCTGCCTGACCAGGGCGTCATGCCGATGCACTGCTCGGTCAATACGTCGGACAAGGACGATGCTGCGATCTTCTTCGGCCTTTCCGGAACCGGCAAGACGACGCTGTCGGCAGACGCTTCGCGCACACTGATCGGCGATGACGAGCATGGCTGGTCCGAGAACGGCCTCTTCAACTTCGAAGGTGGCTGCTACGCCAAGATGATCAAGCTATCGGCCGAAGCCGAGCCTGAAATCCATGCCACCACGAAACAGTGGGGCACCGTGCTCGAGAACGTCGTGATGGATCCTACCACGCGCGAGCTTGACCTCGATTCTGCTGCGCTCGCAGAAAATTCGCGCGGCGCCTATCCGATCGAAGCGATTCCGAACGCCTCGCTCACCGGCCGCTGCGGCCAGCCGAAGAATCTGATCATGCTGACGGCGGACGCCTATGGCATCATGCCGCCGATCGCCAAGCTGACTCCGGCGCAGGCGATGTATCACTTCCTCTCCGGCTACACGGCGCGCGTCGCCGGCACGGAAAAGGGCGTGACCGAGCCTTCGGCCACTTTCTCCACCTGCTTCGGCGGCCCGTTCATGCCGCGCCATCCGTCCGAGTACGGAAATCTGCTGCGCCGCCTCATCGCCAAGTACGACGTCGATTGCTGGCTGGTTTCGACCGGCTGGACGGGCGGCCCGTATGGGCAGGGTAACCGCATGCCGATCAAGGCGACCCGCGCCCTGCTCAACGCCGCGCTCGACGGTTCGCTGAATGCGGTCCAGTTCCGCAAGGACGAGACCTTCGGCTTCATGGTTCCAGCCGCTGTTGCGGGCGTGGACGCGAAGATCCTCGACCCGCGTTCGACCTGGGCCGACCCGGACGCCTATGACGCGCAGGCCGCGAAACTCGCCGAGATGTTCGTCGAGAACTTCAAGAAATTCGAAGCCTATGTGGACGACGCCGTGAAAGCGGCCGCTCCGAAAGCCAGGATCACCGCCTGAACGGGAAGCAAACGCTAAATGAAAGCCCGCCCGGTTCTGCCGGGCGGGCTTTTTTCGTGGGAAAGGCTCCCTTGACGTAAAGGGAAGTCTGGCGCGGGCCGGTTCCAATCGTTACGGTGCGCGCCAACAAGACGCCAAACATTCCGGAGGAAGCCATGCGTGAAGCCGTCATCGTCTCAACTGCCCGTACTGCCCTGACCAAAGCAGGCCGCGGCGCCCTCAATGATACCCACGGGATCACGATGGCCGGCCACGCCATCAAGGGCGCGCTCGAACGCGCCGGCGTCGAAGCCGCTGCAGTCGAAGATGTGTTCCTCGGCTGCGCTGCGCCGGAAGGCGCTACCGGCCATAACGTTGCCCGCAACGCGGCCCTCGCGGCCGGCTGCCCGTCGACCACGTCCGGCGCCACCATCAACCGCTTCTGCTCGTCGGGCCTGCAGGCGATTGCCAACGCCGCCCACACCGTCATCAACGAGGGCGCCGCGGTCACCGTCGGTGGCGGCGTTGAAAGCATCAGCCTCGTCCAGGGCTCGGGCCAGTCCAACCGCCACAAGTATTTCGAACCGGAACTGGCCAAGACCTGGCCGGCCATCTGGATGACGATGATTGAAACCGCAGAGATCGTCGCGGATCGCTACAAGGTCAGCCGCGAGTACCAGGACGAGTATTCGGTAGAAAGCCAGCGTCGCACGGCCGAGTTCCAGCAGAAGGGCTACATGGCGCAGGAAATCGTGCCGCTGAAGACCCGCATGAAGCTGATCAACAAGGAAACCAAGGAAGAAACCTTCCAAGACGTGGTCGCCGACAAGGACGACTGCAACCGTCCGGGAACGACCTATGAAATGGTTGCCGGCCTGAAGCCGGTCTTCTCGGGCGGCATGGTCGTGAAGGAAGGCAAGTACGTCACTGCCGGCAATGCGTCGCAATTGTCGGACGGCGCCGCCGCGGTGGTTGTCATGGAAGCCAAGGAAGCTGCCAGGCGCG
>NZ_JBBEBT010000138.1:0-4907 GCF_040882205.1 Hyphomonas sp. | reverse complement strand
TCATGCCGCCCGTGGAGTCAGTGGAAGATTATCTTGAACTCGTCGCTGCCGCAGAGAACGCAGCCTCAGACCTGAACCTGCCGGTTCATATAGAAGGCTACGCGCCGCCGCCGGACGCGCGCTTGAACGTCATCAGGGTTGCGCCCGATCCCGGCGTGATCGAGGTCAACATCCATCCCGCTGCGAGTTGGGACGAGTGTCTCAGCAACACGACCACGCTCTATGAAGAAGCGCGCAGCATCCGTCTGGGCACTGATAAATACATGATCGACGGCCGGCACGCCGGTACGGGCGGCGGTAATCATGTCGTTGTTGGCGGCGCGACGACGTTGGACAGCCCGTTCCTGCGCCGTCCAGACCTGCTTAAGAGCCTCATCCTGCACTGGCAGCGCCATCCAAGTCTTTCCTACCTCTTCTCCGGCCTGTTCATTGGCCCCACCAGCCAGGCGCCGCGCATCGACGAGGCGCGCCATGACACCATGTACGAGATGGAGATCGCGCTCGCGCAGATTCCGAAGCCGGGCGACGGTGAAGTTGCGCCATGGTTGATCGACAGATTGCTCCGGAACTGCCTTATCGATGTCACCGGCAATACGCACAGATCCGAAATATGTATCGACAAGCTTTATTCTCCCGACGGCCCCACTGGCCGGCTCGGCCTCGTCGAATTTCGCGCCTTCGAGATGCCGCCAGACGCGCGGATGAGCCTTGCCCAGCAGTTGCTGATGAGGGCCTTGATCGCCCGCTTCTGGGAAACGCCCGCCGATGGCGCCTTCGTCCGCTGGGGCACAGCCCTGCATGACCGGTTCATGCTGCCGCATTTCATCTGGCAGGACTTTCTGGAAGTCCTGTCCGATCTGTCAGCCCACGGAATAAAGATGAACCCGGCCTGGTTCGAGGCGCAGGCGGAGTTCCGTTTTCCATTTTGCGGGGAGGTCGCCTATGAGACTGCAAAACTCGAGATCCGCCAGGCTATGGAGCCTTGGCATGTCCTCGGCGAAATGGGCGCCATCGGTGGCACGGTGCGCTATGCCGACAGTTCGGTGGAACGGCTTCAGGTGAAGCTGAAATCTGCCGCTCCGGGGCGCTACACCGTCGCCTGCAACGGGCGGCGCGTTCCGCTCGTGCCGGCCGGCGAGGAGGGCGCTTCGGTGGCAGGCGTCCGGTTCAAGGCCTGGAAGCCCGCCGAGTCGCTTCATCCTGCCTTGCCGGTCAACGCGCCGTTGCATTTCGACATCTATGACACCTGGAGCGGCCGGGCACTTGGCGGCGCCGTCTATCATGTCGCCCACCCGGGGGGGCGCAGCTATGAAACATTCCCGGTCAACGCAAATGAGGCTGAAGCGCGCCGACTAGCGAGGTTCGAAGCGAGCGGGCATACTCCGGGGCGGTATTCGCCTCCGGCGGAACTGCCCAATATGTACTACCCCCTGACGCTCGATCTCAGGAGGGCACCAGGATTGTAATTCATGCCGCAGCGCAGGCCCCAGTTCTCTCAGGCAATCGAAGCAGCGCTGGCGTCATATCAGCCCATCGCTGGCATTCCGGATGAACTGATCGACCCGCAGGGCCAGATCCGCCCGGTCTGGCGCGAGTTCATCGACCGCTTCTCGCAGATGTCGCAGGAAGAGATCGCCTCGCGGTTCGCCCTGGGTGACCAATACCTCGCCGACTCCGGCGTCTATTTCCGGCATGTAGACGGTGGCACATCGCGCGAACGCCCCTGGCCGCTCAGCCATGTCCCGGTGCTGATTTCCGAAAGCGAATGGGCTGAAATCGAATCTGGCCTGGTCCAGCGCGCTGACCTCCTCGAACTCGTCATGCGTGACATTTACGGGCCTAACCGTCTGGTCGAGCAAGGATGGCTTCCCCCCATGCTGCTTGCGCAGAACCCGGAATGGATCCGGCCCATGGCTGGCGTGACGCCCCGGACCGGCAACTTCCTTCACTTCCTGTCATTCGAGCTTGGCCGCTCGCCAAACGGGAAATGGTGGGTGCTGAACGACCGGACGCAGGCGCCGTCCGGTGCCGGCTTTGCGCTGGAGAACCGCGTCGCGACCTCGCGCATCTTTTCGGAGTACTTCCAGTCTGCTCAGGTCAAACGCCTCGCCGGCTTCTTCCGCACTTTCCGCGATTACCTGCATTCCCTGCGCGGTCCGGACGCCACGGTTCCGGCGATCCTCAGCCCGGGCTCGCATGCCGATACCTATTTCGAACACGCGTACACGGCGCGGTATCTGGGTCTCGCGCTGCTGGAAGGCGAAGACATCGTCGTCGAGCGCGGGCGCCCGATGGTGCGCACCATCAGCGGCCTGCGCCCCGTGGATGTTCTCTGGCGGCGGATCGATTCCGGCTTTGCAGATCCCCTGGAACTGGACGAAGCCTCGAAGATCGGGACGCCCGGGCTGGTCGGCGCCATGCGCCAGCAAGGCGTCACGATGATCAATGCAATCGGCAGCGGCGCCGTCGAAATACGCGCCCTCATGGCATTCCTGCCCAAGATTTGCCGGGTCATGACAGGCGAGCCATTGCGCCTGTCGAACATCGCGACCTGGTGGTGCGGACAGGCCAAGGAACGCGCGCATGTGCGCGGCAATCTCGACGCCATGATGATCGCACCCGCCTTGTCGACGCGCTTGCCGTTCGACCGTGAAGACACCTCCGCCATCGGCGGCAAGCTTCGCTCCGAAGCCTTTCAGTCTCTGCAAGGCCTGCTCGACACGGAAGCCGGCTACCTTGTCGGACAGGAAGCGATCACGCTGTCCACCAGTCCCGCCTTCGTTGACGGCGCGCTTCGACCGCGTCCGATGACCTTGCGGGTGTTTCTCGCGCGCCACGCCGATGGCTGGATTGCGATGCCCGGAGGCTACGCCCGCATTGGCCGGTCAAACGATGTCACGGGCCTCAGTATGCATGCTGGCGGTTCTTGTGCTGACGTGTGGATCATGTCTGAAACACCCATCGTGGCGAATACCATGATCGGGGTCGGACATGACCGTGAAATCGGTGGTGATGAGGCGGAACTGCCGAGCCGAGCTGCAGAAAATCTCTACTGGCTGGGGCGCTACATTGAGCGCGCGGAATTCCTGACGCGCCTGACGCGGGTATTCGATATCCGGCTTACTGAACTGCGCAGTTCAAACCCGCCGCTGATCGACTACCTGACCGGATATCTGCGCTATCTCGGCGTTGATCCGAATCAGAATCCGCCGGCTGCAATCGCCATGGCCGTCCGTTCTGCGGCCCGCTGCTCGCGCCACCTGCGCGACCGCCTGGCGCCGGATGCGTTAGTCGCCATCGCAGGACTGGGAACCATGATCGAGCCCCGCAGCGCCGATATTTCACAAGCCTCGCACATGGGCGACATCCTGCGCCAGACGATCGGCTTTTCCGGTATGGTGCGGGAAAACATGTACCGCAGTTCCGGTTGGCGGTTCCTGTCGGCGGGCCGTGCGCTTGAGCGGGCGCTGTCAACCTGCTCGATGGTTTCAAGCCTTGTGGACCCCAAAGCGCCGCCCGGCGCGATGGAGGCAGCTCTGGACTGCGCAGACAGCAAGCTGGCGCATCACCGACGTTTCGGTTTCGACATGTCCTGTGCGACGGTCACGGCATTGCTGTGTCTCGACCGGCGCAATCCGCGTTCGCTCCTTCACCAGCTCGATCAGCTCAATACACATCTGGAGGCGATGCCAAACGCAGCGGTGGACGGAATGGCGTCGCCATTGATCCGCCTGTCGATGAAGGTCCACACGGAAGTCGCCGTCCAGACGCCGCAAAGCCTTGACGCGCAGGCGTTCCTGCAAATCAGAGCCGAGCTTGCCGACCTGTCGGATCAGCTGACACTCACTTACCTGAGTTAGGGACGCGGCATGCTGTATGATCTCCGTCTGAAAATAGCCTATATCTATGCCGCCGCTGCGGGATCAAGCCGCCATGTCCTGCGTGTGACGCCAAGGGACATTCCCGGCCGCCAGAAGACGATTGCCTCGACACTTCTGATTGCGCCCGATCCCGCCGAGCGCAGCGTATTCGTGGATTCTTTCGGTAATCAGGCCCGCGACGTATTGCTGCGCGGCGAGCACCGGCGGTTTGAAATTTCAGTCCGTGCCCGGATCAAGCGCACGTCTGCTGACGTATCTCCGGCGCCTGGCCCGCAGATAGAAGATCTGCAGGAAGCCTTGCGGCGCTACCGCGGCCTTGGGCCGGACTCGCCCCACCACTTTACCGCGCGATCACGTCTCGTGCGGCCCGGACGTGACACGACGGAGTTCGCACTCCGCATACTGCCAGACGGCATAGGTGTTGCCGAAGCGGTTCGCCGGATTGGCGAGGCTTTACACGCTGAAATGATCTATGACCCTGCGGCGACAGAGGTCGACACCCCGCACGAGACGGCATTTGCGGCGCGCCGCGGCGTTTGCCAGGATTTCAGCCACATCATGATTGCCTGCCTGCGGGGCGTCGGCATCCCTGCCAGTTATGTGAGCGGTCTCCTGCGCACGCTGCCGCCGCCGGGCGCCGAGCGCCTTGCCGGGGCGGACGCGATGCATGCCTGGGTCCGCGCCTGGTGTGGTCCCGGCATCGGATGGATCGAGTATGATCCGACCAACGCAACTGATGTCGGAGATCAGCATATCGTTGTCGCCTATGGCCGCGACTATTGCGACGTTTCGCCCGCCAAAGGCGTGCTCAGGACCGCCGGCGGCCAGCGCAGTTCACAGTCGGTGGATCTCGTCGAAGCGGACCCGGCCCGCCCCCCGCTCTGAAGCTCAGGATTGAGCTTGAGCAGAAATACTCTGCGCCGAAATGCAACTGCGATCAGCATTGCAGTCCGCCTGAACCCCAAGATTTCCTAAGCGTTTTCTGCAGAACGTAGACTCACAAAAGCCCACAGGCAGGCCAGACCC
>NZ_JBBEBT010000137.1:0-4952 GCF_040882205.1 Hyphomonas sp. | reverse complement strand
CGCTAACGCTGCGTAACTCAAAACCTATCGCCTCCGGGGTTACCGGTGCGGTTCACTCTGCCGTCAGGCCGGCGTTGATATGATGCGCGGCTCCATTCCCGAATACTTCCCACCCGCGCCCGGATTGCCGGGCGATCCTGAGGCCTATCTGCAGGTCGTCGAGAACACTTATGTGACCGATGCCTTTCACTCGCTTTCTATAGAAGGATATCAGGTCAGTCTGCAGCTGATCAAACGCGTGCGCAGCGGAACCTGGAATCCTGAAGCAAACGAAGCTGACAAAAGCTTGCGCGACACGCTCGCCGCGCAGGGCTATTGGCGGGCTTTTCAGAAACTTAAAGAGAGCCTCACCAAAGTTATCGAGGGCGGCAGTGCCGGGGTAATTGCCGATGAAGACCATGTTGGTGGGTATAGAAAAGTGATCGCGCCGAGCGCAACAACCGGTCTCGTCAAGGCACGCGACCTTGCAGGATATCGAAATGCGTCCGTCTACATCCGCCGTTCCAGGCATGTCCCGCTGAACAGGGATGCGGTGCGCGATGCTTTGCCGGCTTTTCTGGAACGGCTCGCTCAGGAAACAAAGCCGTCCGTACGCGTCGCGCTCGGTCATTCAGTATTCTTTTAGCATTCTTCCGTACACGGACGGAAGTGGTCGCGTGTGCCAATTCCTGATGAATGCCATGCCGGCTGCGGGGGGGGGTATCCCTGGACAGGCATCCCTATGGAACACCGCGCCGATCACATGGCTGCCCTCGAGGCTGCGCGCGTGGATCAGGACATCGTTCCCTTTGCACGATTTATCGCCAGACTCGTCAAAGCCGTACTGGAAGGCAAAGCCGTCGCCACTGCTCCCCGTCAGAAGCCGAGGCCAACTATTTTGCGACGCTGAAAGAAAACGCTATCGCTACATGACACCGACGAAACAGCCTTCTGGGCCACCAGCACGGTTCACTAACCAGAATCTTAAAGGCCAGACCTATTCATATTTCATCATAACGGTTGCGGGGTGGGCCAAGCCCAGCTATCTCCACGTCACTACAATTTAGACGGTGGCCTATTGGTGGTTCGGCGTGTGAAGGGTGGGCAAGCGGTGGCCGAAAAACCACTTAATGCATTGTATTTACAGGGGTCTTGCGAGGGGCCAAAGCCACCGTTTGTCTGGTTTGGGACCAGAGGGTCGGAGGTTCGAATCCTCTCGCTCCGACCAACTCCCCTCGGGCGAGTTGCCCTGTAAAAACTGCAGTATATCCCATAAATACAGGCCCCTACACCAAAGCATTCCTGGTTTACCTTTAGTCTCATTGCCGGCATGGTCGTTCGGTTACCAACGCCTATCTGCCGTTGACTGGTCATCCGCCCCGAACAGCGCGGTGCTTGCATGTGCGCTCTGGAGCAAGCGAGCGTCGGCGCAGATACAGGCCCATTCGTCGCTGCGCTGACTGACGCGCTCACTGCGACGTTGGATCAGGGCCCTGCCCGGCCAAACAAGCGATTTCATCCTTTGCCCTGGTGGCCGGGTGCGCTGCCAGCGCACCCCCTGGCTGGCGTCTTCGCCGAACTGAAAGCAGGCAGCCAATTCGGGCAGGTTCCGGGTAAAACAGCATAATGGTTGCGGGCGCCGCCAAGCCTCGCTATTGCGGCTTGAGTGCAACCCGGATGGCGGCAGAACGATGGAAGCGCGGATCTACAAACCGGCAAAAAGTGCCATGCAATCAGGGCGCGGCAACACGAAGGACTGGGTGCTCGAGTTTGTGAACCCCGCCGCGCGGCGCCGCCTGGACCCCCTCATGGGCTGGACCGGCATCGATGACATGTCCGGCCAGGTCCGCCTCCACTTCGAAACCCGCGACCAGGCCATCGCCTATGCCGAGCGCGAAGGCCTGAAATTCACGGTCGAGGAGGCGGCGGAAAGAAAACGCCTCGTCAAATCCTACTCGGAAAACTTCTCCGCCGCGCGCAAACAGCCGTGGACACACTGAAGCGCCCCGCGCTACTTGGCCCACAAGACTCCGTAGCTCAGCTGGATAGAGCGCTCGCCTTCTAAGCGAGTGGTCGCAGGTTCAAATCCTGCCGGGGTCGCCACGCCTAAAACCTGAATCCCCCCGATACCAGCCGGTCATAGCGCCCCTGCGTCATCTGCACATAGGCCGCCTCTTCAGGATCGAACATCCAGACGGGCTCGTCCACCTTGTCGGGGTCAAACCCCTCCGCCACCAGCTCGACCTTGCGGTACTTGAATGTGCCCGTCGTCTCCGCTTCAGGCTGCACACGGATGAAGATGGGCACAGCATAGCTCGGCAGCCTTGCCGACAGCAATCCGTACAGTCCCGCGAAGTCCACCTCGCCCTCGGTCGTGATCGCCGCCATGCCGGCCTTGCCGTCCGTACCCGGAATAGCCACGCCGTAAACGTTCGCCGTTTTGACGCCCGGCACGCGCGACAGCGCCTCGCCTACCTCGTTTGTGGAGACGTTCTCGCCTTTCCAGCGGTACGTGTCGCCGATCCTGTCGACAAAAAAGATATAGCCGTCCTTGTCCATCCGCAGCAGGTCGCCCGTGCGGAACCAGAGGTCGCCCTTCGTGAACACGTCGCGCAGCAGCTTCTTCTCGGTCGCCTGTCGGTCGTTATAGCCTTCGAACCGCTGGCGCACATCGTCGCCGATCAGGCCCAGCGCCTCGCCCGCCTCGTCCACGCCCGCCTTGACGCAAAGCCCGTCCGCCCCGCGCACCGGCTGCTCGGTCTCGATGTTGAACTTCACGAAGGCAATGTTCGCAAACTGCGATTTCAGCCAGCCCGGAATGCGCCCCACCGCGCCGACCTTGCCGTCAAAATTCATGAAACTGACATTGCCCTCGGTCGAGCCATAGAACTCGCACAGGTGCGGAATATTGAACCGGTCAAGGAAAGCCTGCCAGACCTCAGGACGCAGGCCATTGCCAAAACCCGTCCGTATACGGTGTGACCGCTCCTTCGGATGCGGCGGCGAGTTCAGGAGATAACGGCACAATTCGCCGATATAAACGATGCTCGTCGCGCCTTCCGCCGCCGCCTCGTCCCAGAATGCGCTCGCCGAGAATTTCCGCCGCACAATCGCAGTCGCCCCGGTCATCAGCGCCTGCCCGATCCCGCACAGCCCGCCCGTGCCGTGATACAGCGGCAGCGTGATATATACCTTGTCCTTCGGCGTGATCCGGCACGGCGCAATGAAGCTGCGCATCATGCCCTGCGTGCGGGCCTGCGTCAGCCGCGCCGCCTTCGGCAGGCCCGTCGTGCCGGACGTATATACATAAAGGCACATATCCTTGCCGAGCAGCCCTTTGCGGCGCGACCGGTCAGGCCGCTTGTCGGAGAATGCCTCCAGCACGCCGCCAAGGTCCGCCCCCGCCTTGCCGCCCAGCGACCAGACCACGGGCGCGCCCGTGATCATGCCCAGCGCTCCGCGCACCGCCTCGTCCTGCTCCGCCCCGGTCACGATCAGCTTCGCATCCGCGATGTTCACGCAGTGCGCCAGCGCCTCGCCTTCGAGGTTGTGATTGATCAGTGCCGTGACAAGTCCCGCCTTCGCAAAGCCCGCCCAGGCTGCCACGTATTCCGGGCGGTTCTCCATGAACAGCGCGATACAGTCGCCCGCCTTGAGGCCCTGCGCAATCGCCCAGTTGGCAAACCGGCTCGCCAGCGCGTCAAACTCGCCATATGTCGTCGACCGGCCCTCGAACCGGAACGCTATATTGGCCCGGTGCGCGTCTACCGACCGTTCGAAATCGTCCGCCACCAGGAAATCGGAATCCGGTGAAATGTCCCCGGTCCACTTCTTCAGGAGCTGCGCGTCCTGAAAGAACCGGAACTCACGGGAAAGAATGGCAACAGGATTCATGGGTCGGCGCCTCCGGCCTTGGACGTCGTTGAAAAATTGGAATTTGGAGGCTGCATGACAAAGACGTTTCGCCGTACTTGTCAAAGAAAACCGGCATGAACCGCCGATTGCCTTCCCCGGCGTGACCGCTTAATGCTGCGCCGCACAACAATAAACAGGAGCCTCGAATGGCCACCGATCCCGTAGGCGACCTGCTGACCTTGCTCGATATCGAGCGCCTGGAACTGGATCTCTTCCGCGGCCAGAGCCCGGATGAGGAGGAAAGCCAGCGCGTCTTCGGCGGACAGGTCATCGCGCAGGCCCTCGTCGCCGCCTACCGCACCGTACCGGACGATCGCACCTGCCACTCGCTGCACGCCTATTTCATCCGCCCAGGCGATCCGAAAGTGCCGATCATCTACCAGGTCGACCGTTCGCGCGATGGCGGCAGCTTCACCACCCGCCGCGTCGTCGCCGTCCAGCACGGCAAGCAGATCTTCAACCTCGCCGCCAGCTTCAATGTCGCCGAGGAAGGCTGGCACCATCAGCACGAGATGGCGCAAGTCATCGGCCCAGGCGAGGTCGAAGACCGTTCCGAATGGCGCAGGCGCTTCGCCGAGAAACTGCCCGAGCGCCACCGCGGCCATTTCCTGCGTCCCCGTCCCATCGAGATGCGCGAGATTGCCCCGCTGCATCCGACGCGCCCCGCCGTCGCCAGCGACCAGCACGACCTCTGGTTCCGCGTCGCCCGCCCCATCGATGAGGCGCCCTGGCTGCACCACTGCCTCCTCGCTTACGCCTCCGACATGGCCCTCCTCGGCACCGGCAACCGCCCGCACGGCGTCTCCTGGATGACCGGCGAACTGATGTCCGCCAGCCTAGACCACGCCATGTGGTTTCACGCCCCGCTGAAGTTCGACAACTGGCACCTCTATTCGATGGACAGCCCCTACGCCGGAGGCGGGCGCAGCTTCAACCGCGGCAAGATCTTCGACGCGAACGGCAACCTCGTCGCCTCCGAGGCGCAGGATGGTCTGATGCGCAAAGTCGTGAAAAAGCCAAAACCGCAATACCGCCGCGCGCCCGCGCCCCGCGCTCCC
>NZ_JBBEBT010000136.1:0-4958 GCF_040882205.1 Hyphomonas sp. | reverse complement strand
TGGCCTCCTATCTCGTCAATTACCTCCTGCATGAAAGCGGTCCCGAGGCCTGGCGCTGGATGTTCTATACGGGCGTCCTGCCGGCGCTGGTCTACCTGCTGGTCCTGGCCTATGTCCCCGAAAGCCCGCGCCATCTCATCCGCATAGGCCGCATCCCTCAGGCTCGCAGGATCCTGGCGCGGATTGGCGGGGCGGATGCAGACGTCACCGTCAGTGAGATCGAGGCTTCGCTGCGCGCAGACACGGGCCGCTGGCGCGACCTGCTCGGGCCGCGGCTGCGCGCACCGCTACGCCTGAGCATCCTCCTGGCCATCCTGATCCATCTGTGCGGGATCAACACCATAATCGAATATGCCCCCGCCATCTTCACCTCCGCCGGCTTTACCCTGGACGCGGCCCTCTTTTCGACCTTTGTTGTCGGTATCGCGAATTTTGCCTTTACCCTCGTTTCTTTCTGGGTCATCGACAGGGTCGGACGCCGGCCGCTTTACATTGTCGGCTCTGCCGGGATGGGGCTGTGCCTTTTCTGCCTGGCCGGCGCAGCCCTGATCGGCCAGTTCCAGGGAATGACCGTCCTGGTCCTGATCGTGGCCTACCTGTTCTTTTTTGCCGCCTGCATAGGGCCTGTGTTCTGGACCCTCCTGCCGGAGATCTTTCCCAATGGCTTGCGGGCAAAGGCCCTGACGATTCCGGTCCTGACCCAGTGGGTCGCCAATGCGCTGGTGGTGCTGTTCTTTCCGGCAATCTTTCATGCCATTGGCGAGGCCGCTACCTTCGGCCTCCTGGCATTTGCCTGTCTGCTCCAGGCCCTTGTTGCCGTCCGAGCACTGCCCGAGACCAGGAACCGGTCACTGGAGGATATTGCGGCCGGATGGATACGCCCCGGGCCCGTCTGACCCGTTTGTACAAGGAGGAATTCGATGCCAGCTACGCTGACCCCAGACCAGATCACCGCCTATCACCGGGACGGCTTTCTCCTGTTGCCCGGCTTTTTTGCCGGACCGGTTATCCAGGAGGTCCGCCGCAGCGCGGCCGATGACGAGGTCCTCGACAAGGCAGCCTTCGGGCGTCCGGACGGGGAGGGCGGCAGTGTGCGCCTGTCGATCTGGAACCATCCCACCGATACTATCTATGGGGCTGTGGCGCGCAGCCGCTCCCTTGTCGAGGCCATCGAAGCCCTGATCGGGGAGGAAATCTATCATTACCATTCCAAAATGGTGATGAAGGACGCCTTTGTCGGCGGGGCATGGGCATGGCACCAGGATTATGGCTACTGGTACCAGAACGGCGTTCTCAGGCCCGACCTGTGCAGCGCCTTCATCGCCGTCGACCCGTGTACGCGCGAGAATGGCTGCCTGCAGGTCATACGCGGATCGCATCATCTCGGCCGCCTTGATCACCAGGTGACCGGTGGCCAGGCCGGGATTGATCCGGAACGGCTGGAGGCCATCAGCTCGCGTCTCGAAACCATTCATGTCGTGATGGCGCCAGGTGATGTCCTGCTGTTTCATCCCAACACGCTGCACCGCTCGGACCAGAATCGGTCGGCAGACCCTCGCTGGTCGATGATCTGCTGCTACAATGCCGCCAGCAACAGTCCCTACAAGGAAAGCCACCATCCGGGATATACCTCGCTCAGCCGGCTGGAAGATGACGAGATTGCCGGGCGGTTCCCGGGCGGGTTCACAGATGCTGAGCGCGGCGCCCTGATGCAGGGCGATGCGGATCGTTCGGTCGAGGCCTTGCGGGCCTGAGCCCGGAGGGGTGCGGGAACAGTTTCAAGGCTGGCGGTTCCTGAGGATAAGCCCTGACAGACGACAACCGGACCAGATACGGGTTCACGAGCCAGAATTCAGGAGACAGGAACATGCCCTTCAAATCTTCGCCCGTCATCGCCGCCCTGGCCCTCCTGCTGATGACGGGCGGGGGGTCCGAGGCGCTGCCCCCGGACCCGGGCGCGGCCAGTCCGGCCAATTTGGCCAATTTGGCCAGTCCGGCCAGTCCGGCCAGACCGAACATCATCATTATCCTGGCTGATGATCTCGGCTGGGGAGATGTGAGCGCGAACGGGGCGGAGCTGATCCGGACACCGCATATCGACCGGATCGCCCGCGAAGGTATTAGCCTGACCAGCTTTTACTCTGCAGCAAATGTGTGCACGCCCGCGCGCGCCGCGCTCCTGACCGGGCGCTATGCAATCCGCTCCGGCATGCAGCATGTCATTCATCCGCAGTCGACGGACGGGCTCCCGGAAGCGGAAATCACCCTTGCCGAACTGGCCAGTGCAGAAGGCTATGTTACCCATATGGTCGGCAAATGGCATCTTGGCCATTCCGTCCGCACCTGGCCAACCAATCACGGCTTCGACAGCTTTTTCGGCGTGGCCTATTCCAATGACATGCAACCTTTCGACCTTTATCGCGGCCAGACGGTCATCGAAAGCCCGGCCGATCAGGCGCGTCTCTCGTCCCGCTATTCCGAAGATGCGGCCGCGTTTATCCGGGACAATAAGGACCAGCCCTTCCTGCTCTATTATGCGGAAACCGCCCCGCACCTGCCCCTGTTCACGCCCGGCGAAACCGCAGGCACCTCAGAAGGGGGACTTTACGGGGATGTGGTGGAAGAACTCGACCGCGGCGTCGGGCGTATCCTCGGCGCCCTTGATGAAACAGGCCTCGCCGCCAATACGCTGGTCATCTTCACCAGTGACAACGGCCCCTGGTTTGAAGGAAGCGCCGGCACGTTCCGCGGTGAGAAAGGCGGCACGCATGAAGGCGCCTACCGGGTCCCGATGCTGGCGCGCCTGCCCGGTGTGATCCCCCCCGGGGCAGAAAGCGGAGAGGCGGCAATGAGTATCGACCTCCTGCCGACCATCGCCGCACTGATCGGCAGCGAACTGCCCGCAGACCGGGTGATCGACGGGCGAGACCTCGCGCCTGTCCTGCGCGGCCAGGCGGCCGGAGAGGGGCGTCATCTCTTCTTCTTTAACGGCAATGACATCGTGGCGGTCCGCAATGAGCGTTTCAAACTCCTCGTCCATGACTATTACCGCACCTATTACGTCCCCTTCGAGCAGTTCTCGAACCTGATGCTGTTCGACTATGACAAGGACCCGGCTACGACGATCAGTTTTGCCCGCGAAAATCCGCAGGTCGTCGCTGAACTGCAGGCCGCGCTCGCCGCGTTCCGCGCCGAGGTCGAGCCCCTGAAGACCGAGGCCCTGAACCCGTTTGCAGCCGTCGACAGGGATCGAAGGATAGGCCCCGACCTTGAGCCGGACTGAGGCTTCGCACGCTTCATCCGGGCTGGGGGGCGATCAGGCCGATGGCATCTCGCTGGCACTGGCGGTCATATCACTTGGCATAGCATTATAGAGGCGTTCGGAAATGCGGCCACGGTTTTAATGAAAACGCCTCCAGCCGGGACGCCAGCTGGCGGGCTAGTCCGGAGCGGCCCGCTCTAGCCCGGATCTCTCACACATAGGGGGTGGTGCATCGGAGCGCGAACTCTGAGAATTTCGTTTTGCAACAAACTCATACTGCAGAGCGAAAGGTGTCCCCTATGCAAACAGAGTGTAACGCCAGTTTGTCTGGTTTTTCCAGTAAGCGTCATTCCTGCGCACCCCAGAAAACGAGCCAGCGCTCGGGCTGACGCTGGCTCGGGGAGTTCATGTCAGATGGAGAAGCTTACGGGCTTCAACCCGTCTATGCATCGCCCGGCCGGATCCTTCCCGCGCGTGTGCCTCGGGCGCTCTTAGTCCTTGGCACGTTCCATGTAGGTGCCGTCTTCGGTATTCACCACGACGCGTGTGCCGACGCCTACATGCGAGGGCACCATGATGCGGGCGCCGTTGTCGAGCTTGGCGGGCTTGTAGGAGCCGGACGCTGTCTGGCCTTTGACGACCGGCTCGGTTTCCACGATTTCGGCGGTGATGCGCTGGGGCAGGGTGAGCGAGACGGCCTCGCCGTTGAACATCTGCAGGATGACCGTCATGTTTTCCTGCAGGTAGTGGGCGCTGTCGCCCAGCATGGCCGCCGGAACGATGACCTGTTCGTAGTTGGCCGAGTTCATGAAGACGTAGTTTTCGCCTTCCATGTAGAGGTAGGAATGGTCTACTTCCTCAACATAGGCGCGCTCGACCTTGTCGGAGGTCTTGTAGGTGTTGGAGATTTTGATCCCATCCGAGATACGGCGCATGTCGATGGTGGTGGTCGGCGTACCTTTGCCCGGACGGAAGGATTCCGCCTTGAGGACCACGTAAAGCTGGCCGTCAGTGTATTCGATGATGTTGCCTTTGCGGATATCCGCAGCGATTTCAACGGCCATGGGGCGTTCCTGAGTTGCGAGGTCGAAAGGGCCGCTATATACCGCCTTCGCGCCATTTGGCCAGCCGGAGCTTGCGGATTCGGCCCGGTTTGGCCCCGCCCATTGGAGCCAGATGTCCCCCGGCAGCCTTCCATGGTGATCGCCCGAGACCCATGCCCGCAAGCGCGGCTTTCTTGCAGCGCGTGGCCGGATAAAGCGACAGATCCGGGCTTGGTTCGAGGGCGCGGGTTTTACCGAGACCGAATGCGGCCAGCTTCAGCGCTCTCCTGGCAACGAGGCGCACCTGCATGCGTTCGAAACCGCGTTCGTGGCCGAAAACGGCGTCCGCACGCCGCTTTACCTGCACACCTCACCCGAATTTGCGATGAAGAAGCTGCTCGCCGCCGGGGAAACGCGGATTTTCGACTTTGCCCGCGCTTTCCGCAACCGCGAGACCGGTGGGCGGCATGTGCCGGAATTCACGATGCTGGAATGGTACCGGGCCGGTGAGGCCATCGACGCGGTGATGGCCGATGCGGCACAACTCGCCCGGATTGCGGCGCAGGCGGCAGCCACCCGGTATTTCATCTGGAAGGGTACATCTTGCGACCCGTTTGCAGAACCGGAATACCTGACGCTCATCGATGCGTTCG
>NZ_JBBEBT010000135.1:0-5006 GCF_040882205.1 Hyphomonas sp. | reverse complement strand
GGTAGGCAAGCTTGATCTCGCCCGAATAGCTCGCGCCCGCCAGGGTGAAGTCACAGAGGCCGGGCAGCCTGGTGACGAGGTCCTGCCAGGCCGATTGCGCCGCTGAGGGGTCGCGTTTGAAATTGCGGGTAATGGTGTCGATTTCCGGCGCGCCCTTGAGACGGACTATGAACTGAACTTCGGTACCATCCGCGCGGGCCGGCCGCTCCACGGCGGCCACCGGCGCCGAAACCACCTGCGCCAGTTCCGCCTGGTCGCCGCGCCCGAAATCCGGCTCGGACGCAGACGGTGACTGGATTTCCACGCTCAGCGCCGGCGCGGCGCCCTGCGCAGGCCCGGAGGGCGGCGGCGAGGGTTCATTGTTGATGGCCGCAATTGCGAGCGCCACAGCGCCGCCCACACAGCCCAGTCCCAGCGCGCCAAGCGGCCCTCCCAGATGCAATGGCGCGCGGGTGGCGGTCATGTCAGCGCCCTCCTGCGCCAGTCGAAGCGGCGGGTATGTTCGCGAGATTGAGCAAACCTGTCCCGCACGGCCGCGCGCACATGTCAGGATTGCCCGGCAGTGCGGTCGTCCCCGGATACTGGCTGCAAAGTCCGGAGCATTGCAGCGGCTGGCGCGGATCCAGCGCGCCCCTGAGCGTGGCGATCAGCTGTTCCTTCGTGGCCGAAGGCGAACGCGCCTTCAGCAGCGCGAGCGCCGCCGAGACATGCGGCGCCGCCATGCTGGTGCCCTGCTCATAGGCATAAAAACAGGTCTCGACACCCTCTCCGGTGACCGGGTCATAGCAGTTAGAAGCCGCCTTGGTGGACAGCACGCCGTCCGGCTTGCCATCGCCATTGTCATCGCGCGTCAGGTCGCCGCCCGGCGCCAGAAGGGTCACTTCCGGGCCATAGTTCGAGTAAGGCGTGATCTGCCCGCGCGCATCGCTGGCCGCCACCGTCACCACGCCGCGGCATCCGGCCGGAGCATAGAATGTGGTGGACATGCGCGCATTGCCGGCGGCTGAAACGACGATCGCACCGCGCTCGGTGACCGCATCGATCGCATCCTGCAGCGAAGCCGGGCAGGCACCCAGCAGGCCTATGGACAGGTTGATGATGTCCGCCGGGTTCTCGTTCCAGACTTCCGTGTCAGCCGGGCCTTCAGCCGGGATCAGACCGGCGGACCAGCGGATCGCGTCGTTGATGTCAGACAGGCGCCCGCCGCATTTACCGAGCGCCCGGACCGGGACAACGCGCACATTCCAAGCGCCGCCCGCAACGCCTGCGCCATTATTGGTGGACGCCGCGCCGACCGTGCCGGCCACATGCGTGCCGTGGAAGCTGTCAGCGGCATAGGGCCTGGTCGGATCACACATGTCGCCTGGATCATTCGGATCGCTGTCGCGCCCGTCACCGTCATTGCCCATGCGCGGATCGGAAACCATGTCCCAGCCCGCCATGATGTTCGGCGATCCGGCAATGTCCGGATGCGACATCTGAAGGCCGGTATCGATCACTGCCACGACAACGCTGCGCGAACCGGCGGTGCCCTGACGGTTCCAGAAGGATTCAAAACCCGCGCCACCGGCCGTGCGCCCGTCGGCCGTGCCCTGGTCCCTAAAGTGCCATTGCAACGTCCAGAGCGGATCATTGGGATTGAAGCTGACCGGCGTCGCCGGAGCCGTGGTCGTCCCACCGGTCGAGCCGCCCGGATTGGCGCCTGTTCCGGCAGGCGGCGGCGCGTCCCTGGTCCGGCGGACAAACTGGTTCTGAAAGATGAAGTCTTTCTCGACATACTCGAACTGGCCCGACGCCCGCAGGTCGCGCACAACGCAAGCGGTCACCAGCGCAAGATCACCGGCCACCTGGCTCGGCTGGATATCGTCCGGGCATTCGGTTTCGTCCTCACGCGCGAGGAAATCCGCCGGTCCCGTACCCGCCCCGCGAAACTGGGTCGGGCTGGCGCCGTCGGCCCCGATCTGGATGACCATCTGGCCCTGGCGCGACAGCGCCACTTCCCCGCCGATGCCATACTTGGTCATCGTGTCGAGCATCACGCTGTTGGCGTCGATCTGCGCCTTGATCGCGTCCCTGGAAACCGGCGCGCGGCGGGCCAGCTTGCGCATCTCGGCCTTTTCCTCGACTGGCAGCGCCTTGAACTCCTCACGCGTGAGACCTTTCAGGCGGCGCTGGGCGAGCGGCTCTTCGGCGACCATCTTGTCGAGGTCTGCGCCGGCCTGAGCAATCTCGCGTTCGGACTTGGCCACCGCGCGCGGATCGAGCGTGATTTTGGGAAGCGCCTGCTCCGGCGACACCGTGACAGCCGACGGGGCCCGCGAACTTGCGAGATCCGGCGCAGACGCTGGTGGCGGCAAGGCTTCCAGCACTTCCCCCCCGCTCACGGCCGGTTCCTCGTAATAATATTCTTCTTCGAAATACTCGAGTTCCTCTGCCGACAAGGCCTCATCGTCCATTGCCAGAGCGGAAGGGGGCGGAATGTCAATCGGCTTGGCGATGATAGAGCCGATGGCGAACAGCGGGCGCTCTTCTTCATCCACCACGAACTCGGCCATCACGGTGCCGGCCAGCGCCCGGTCTGCGATTGAAGCGGTCTCGAGGTTGCGCGCGCCGGGATCGACGATGGTTTCGCCGCTGATCTGGCCGGCCGAGGTCTCAGCAACCTCCTTCGCCCGGTCGAGCCGCTCGGTGAGCTGGTCGCAACCTGCAAGCAGGGCTGTCCCGGCCAGGGCAGACAGGATAACGCGGCGCATCCGCCGGTCCGTCAGTCGATTCAACATGTTGGTGGTCCCCATGCGATTGCCAATGAACACCCCAGCCCCATAGGTTAACGCTATGATTAGACTATGACGAGGATGAGGCGCTGTCCAATCCCTTCAAGCGGCGGAGACTGAATTGACCCAGACCATCCGGCTAGAGATCGCCGCGCCAATTGCCGAAATCATTCTGGACCAGCCCCAACGCCGCAATGCCCTTTCGCTCGAGATGTGGGCGAGCCTGCCCGGCCGGGTCGCAGAGGCCAATTCGGATCCGGGCGTGAAAGTCATCCTGCTGCATGGCGGCGGCAGCGGCGTGTTTGCCGCCGGCGCCGACATTTCCGAGTTCCCGGTGATCTATGCCACCGAAGACGCCGCCCGCCATTCCGGCGAGACAATCGCCCGGGCGCTGGCCGCTCTTGAAGACAGCGCGAAACCGGTGATTGCTGCCATCGAAGGCGCTTGTGTCGGCGGCGGCGTCAGCCTGGCCGCCGCCTGCGACCTGCGGATTGCAACCGTCACCGCCAGCCTTGGTATCACGCCGGCCAGACTTGGCCTCGTCTATCCGCCGGGCGACATGGCGCGCCTTGTCCGCCTCGTCGGCCCCGGCGCCACCAAACGCCTCCTCTTCACCGGCCGCAACTTCAACGCAGCCGAAGCGCGCGCGATGGGGCTCATTGACGAAGTGGTAGACGCGCCCGGCATCCTGCCCGCCGCCCGCGCCCTTGCCCTCGAGATCGCGGCCCAGTCGCAATGGTCGGTGCGCGCCACCAAGCAGATGCTGCGCGGCTTCGAAGCCGGCCGCGGCCCTGCCTCGCCGGAAGCCGGGGCGCTGTTCCTGGAAGGCTTCGCCAATCCAGATTTCCGCGAAGGCGTCAGCGCCTTCCTCGGCAAGCGCAAACCGGACTGGAAAGTGACATGAGCCTCAACGCGGCCCTCAGCGCCTTTCGCGCCCGCCTGCCTAAGCGCGCGCGCCTGTTCACCGGCGGCTGCAGCGGCGAACCGCTCGGGCTCGCCGAAGCCTTCCGCGCGGCGCCCGAACTGGCAGACGGCGTCACCTTCGTCGGCCAATGGGTGCCCGGAATTAACCAGACCGACTGGGCGGGCCTGCACCCTGGCGCCGAAGCCGAAACCACTTTCCTCGCCCCTGTCCTGCGTGCCTCCTTCGAGCACGGGCGCACGCGCATCCTGCCGATGACCTATTTCCAGTCCTGGGACTGGATCGGGCAGACGCCGCTCGATGGCGGCATCCTCCTCGTCTCCCCTCCGGATACGGATGGAAATGTCACCTTAGGCGTCAGCGTCGATTTCGGCCCGGCCCTGGTTGCGCGCGCGGACGTGCCGCTGCTCGCCGTGATCAATCCGAACATGCCCGCCCCGCCGCATACCCCGCGCGTGCCGCTGTCGCGCTTTGCGCAGGTCACGGAAGACACCAGCGCCTTGCTCAGCGTGGCCCCCGCCCCGCTCGCGCCGGCCTTCGCTGATATAGCGCGCCACATTTGCGCCCTCGTGCCGGACGGAGCCGCCCTGCAGTTCGGCATCGGCAACGTGCAGCAGGCCGTGCTCACCGAGCTCGCCGGGCGCAAGGGGCTGTCGATCTGGTCCGGCATCATATCCGATCCCGTCATCGGCATGCTGGATGCGGACCCGGCCCTAAAGGTCACCACCGGCGTCGCCGTCGGCACCGAGGCGCTTTACCGCCGCCTTGCCGCAGAACCGCGCGTCCGCTTCGAGCCGGTGATCGTCACACACAATATCCTCCGTCTCGCGGCAATTGAGAAATTCACCGCAATCAACTCCGCCCTCGAGGTCGACCTCTTCGGGCAGGCCAATTCCGAATTCATCCGTGGACGGCAGGTCTCAGGCACCGGTGGCCTGACCGATTTTCTGCGCGGCGCCTGCGCCTCCCACGGCGGCACCGGCATCACCGCCCTCCTCTCCACCGCAGGGGGCGGCGCCCTCAGCCGCATCGTCCCGAGGCTCGCACCCAACGCAGTCACCGTCTCCCGCGCCGACATGGAAGTGGTCATCACCGAGCACGGCATCGCGCGCTTGCGCGGCCTCGACCTCGACGCACGGGCAAACGCCCTGATCGCCATCGCCGCCCCCGCCCACCAGGCCGCCCTCGCCAACGCCTGGGATGAGATGCGGCGAGGCATGTGAACCCTTAGCAGGCTGCTGAAGAACCGGGGAAAATCTGATCAGTTTCCGTTCCCGGCGTTGTTGCTGATGTGCAGCGTTTTGAGCGCC
>NZ_JBBEBT010000134.1:0-5114 GCF_040882205.1 Hyphomonas sp. | reverse complement strand
CCTTTTGCAGCAGTTCAACGGAGATGCCGTCCGGCGAGCGGATGAAGGTCATGCGGCCATCCCGCGGCGGGCGGGAGATGGTGACACCGAGGTCGGCAAAGCGCTGCGTGGCGGCGTAGATGTCGTCGACCTGATAGGCGAGGTGGCCGAAATTGCGCCCGCCGGAATAGTCCTTCTCGTCCCAGTTCCAGGTCAGCTCGATCATCGGGATGTTCAGTGAGGTCGGCGACGCGCCGGGCGGCACGCCGCCATTACGTTCGATATCCGCAGGGGCGGCGAGGAACACCAGCGTGAAGCGGCCCGCCTCATTGTCGTAGCGCGTCACTTCGGCAAGGCCGAGGCCGTCGCAGAAGAAGCGCTTGGCCGCCTCGACATCGCCGACGCGCACCATCGCGTGCAGGAATTCTACGCTCATGATTGGGTCTCCCGAAGGATGCGCATCACCTGTTTCAGGCTGGGCGGGGTGAGGGTGTGATAGCGGTGCATGGCCAGCGTCAGGAGGCCGACGGTAAGGCCGAGGAAGGCCAGAAAAAAGCTGAACGTGTGGATCAGTGTGCCCACCTCGAACACCGGCTGTTCCCCGGTCAGGCGCCAGAGGGCGATCCACACGGTATTGAACGCCGCCGACAGCGGCGCCAGCAGCACGGTGATGAACGCGGCGCAGGCATAGACATAAGTGCCCCGGCGGGGCCCTTCAGCGCGCAGGTAGAGGTCCGTGAACTCTTCCTCCTTCACAGCTTCCGGCAACTCCCCGGAGGCCTTGCGCACCTTCAGCAGTTCGGGCGCGAAGGCCTTCGCCTGTTTCCAGCGATAAGCGAGGTGCAGTCCCCAGGCGGCCACAGCGACGACGAGGGTAAGATAGACATACATGGCAGGCCGCTTTGTTCCGGGTTCGGCGCCCGGGGGCGGAAAATCAGGCCCGGTGCGCGCGTTCGTAGACGAGCATGGCGCGTTTCCGCGCGATGCCCCAGTGATAGTTATGCAGCCGGCCATCGGCTGCAAGGGCCCGGTGGCAGGGGATGAACCAGCTGACCGGGTTCCCCCCGACCGCCGCGCCAACGGCCCGGGCCGCCTTCGGCGCCGCAATCCGGCCCGCCAGCGCGCCATAGGTGCGCGTCTCACCGGCCGGAATCTCCAGGAGCGCCCGCCAGACCTGCCGCCGGAAGGGCGTGCCATAAAGGCAGACGGGCAGGGGCTCGCCCGCTTCAAATACGCGTGAGGCAAAGCGTTCCGCCTCGCCGTCATCGTGACGGATCGATGCGCCGGGATAGCGCGCGGCGAGGTCCGCGAACGCGTCCGCTTCGCCGCGTCCCTGATGCGCGAAGCCGGTGCGGGCGGGAGCGCCCTCGTCGATGAAACCCAGCGCCACCAGCCCGCGCGGGCCGATCAGCCAGGCGCCCAGCCCGAAGGGCGTCGGCGCGCGGCCTATCACAAGTTCGGCGCCCTTGCCGCCGGCCTTTGCCTCGCCGGGGGTCAGGCCTTCGTGCGCAATGAACAGGTCATGCAGACGTCCGGGACCGGACAGGCCGGTCTCCAGCGCCGCGTCCAGGACGCTCGCGCCGGCGCGCAGCATGTCGCCGGCCGCGCCATGGGCGAGGGCGCCCTGATATTGCTTGGGACTTATCCCGGCCCAGCGGGTGAACTCGCGCTGGAAATGGTGCGGCGAGAGGCCCACCGAGCAAGCGGCGGCTTCAAGGTCCGGCCAGTCCGGCCAGGTCTCGCCCAGCCATTCCAGGGCTTTCGCCATCCGGTCATAGGCGCGGGCGCGTTCGTCTAGAGGGGCTTGTTCATCAAACATGCGCCCAAAATGCGCCTGCCTGCCGCTGCGCGCCACCCGTTTCTTGCGCTGCACCACAAGAGGCAATTTTTGCCCCCTTTACCTGACCCCGCGATCACGCAAAGTGCAGCGCTCGCAAACCGGGGAGGCTCGCGAATCCATATGGCCGACGCACGCAGCATCATCCTGCACGAATATCCCTCGTCTCCGTTTTCGGAAAAAGTGCGCCTGGCGCTGAAGCTCAAGAATCTCGCCTATGCGCGCGTCGAGCAGCCGGTGATCATGCCGAAGCCGGATCTCATTGCGCTCACCGGCGGCTACCGGCGCATTCCCGTGTTGCAAATTGGCGCCGACGTTTACTGCGATTCCGCCATCATCCTGCGTGAGATTGAAGCGCGCTATCCATTGCATTCGCTGAAGCTGCCTGGCCATGAGGGTCTCGCGCAGATCGTCGCGGGCTGGGCGGACTCGCGCTGGTTCCAGTCCTCCGTCGCGGTGATCTTCGGCCATATGGGCGACAATGTGCCGGAAGCGTTCATCAAGGACCGGGAACTGCTTTCGGGGCGCCCGTTCAACATTCCGGCGATGAAAGCAGTTGCGCCGATGATGCGCGACCAGTGGCGCGCGCGCCTGATGCTGATCGAGGAACGCCTTGCCGGCGGCAAGGGCGCCGGCAGCGGCAATTACCTGATCGGGGCCAAGCCCGGACTTGTCGATGTCCATGCCTACATGAACGTCTGGTGGATGAAATCAGCGGTGCCCGAATTTGCCGATGCCTGCCTTGAGAATGCGCCGCTGACAGCGGCCTGGTATCGCCGCCTCGCAGAAGCTGAAGGCCAAACGCCGGAGACAATCACCGCGAAGGAAGCGGTTGCAATTGCGAAGGGCGCTGCGCCGCGTCTGGTAGCCGCCACCACACGCAACGAGCCGCAGGAATTCTCGCCGGGTGAGCAGGTTGCCGTCGCGCCGGACGATTACGGTCAGGACTGGGTTGAAGGCGAACTGGTACACGCCGATTCGCAGCGCATGATCCTGCGCCGCTTCACGCCGGAGGCTGAGACAGTCCATGTCCACTTCCCGCGCGCGGGATTTCTTGTGCGCCGCGCCTGACACTCTTGCCAAGGGCGCGCGCCCGGTTACGCTCTGCCCAAACATTGAGGGAGGAGACATGATGAAACGCATTCTGATCGCCGGCACGGCGTTGCTCGCCGCATGCGGCCACCTGTCGAGCGCCGAGGCGCCCGCTGCCGCGGCCAAGACCGAGACGAAATCCGAAGGCTGGTATCCGTCCCGCTACGGCGTCGACGACCGGCTCGGCGCGATGAACAATCTGTCCCCGCAGAAAACCGCCGAGGCAGCGAAGTTAATCACCACTGGCAAGACATACGCGCTCGGTCAGGTGACGGGCAAAAAAACTCCCGCCTATGGCCCGCGCACGTTCAATATGACGGTTCTTCAGTTGTCGGACGGTTCGGGCACGCCCCTCGGCGAGAACAGGGCGGTGGGTAATGATGATCTCGTCAACACCTATGTCGGCATTGGCAGCCAGCTCGACGGCCTCGGTCATATGGGCATCGACCACCGTTACTATAACGGTGTTCCCGTCGCTGACTTCGTCACCACGGGCGGCCTCACCCAGTTTGGCACGCACACATTGCCGCCCGTTGCCACGCGCGGCCTACTGCTCGACATGACGAAAGCTTTCGGTGATCCGGTCGCTGCCGGCACCGCCTTCAACCGCGCCGAAATCGAAGCCGCCGCTACCGCCGCCGGCGTCACTATCGGTAAGGGCGACATCGTTCTCTTCCACACGGGCACGATGAAATCGCAGGAAGGCAGCACCGAACTCTCGCCCGTGGAGCCCGGCCTCGGCGTCGAAGGCGCACAATACCTCGCCGATCTCGGCGTCGTCGCCATCGGCGCCGATACATGGGCGCTAGAAGTGATCCCCTTCGAGACGGAAGCGCGCCCCTTCGACGTGCACCTGACGCTGCTCGCCAAGAACGGTGTCTACATTCTCGAGAATATGGTGACGACGGAACTCGCCGCCGACGGGGTCACGGAATTCTTCTTCACGCTTGGCGCGCCAAGGCTCGAAGGCGCCGTGCAGGCGATCATCAATCCGGTGGCGATCCGCTGATCCTTGCTCCCTCTCCTGCTTGCCCGAGTGGGGAGGGATATGCCTAAGCCCTCAGAAACGGCACGATATCCGCCACCAGCACGTCCGACATCTTGTCCGCAAGATCGTGGCCCCAGTTCGGGTATGACTTGAACACCGCGCCCGGAATACGCCGCGCGATATCCTGCCCCGCCGCCGGACGGATCAGCGGATCATCTGCGCCGTGCAGCACCAGTGTCGGCGCTTTCACCCTTGCGAGCCGTTCATGCCAGCGCGGCGTGCCGAGGATCGCGGTATACTGGCGCGCCATGCCGAACGGACGGTCAGACCGGTGGAAATCCTCGATCGCCCGTGCACGGATGATCCCGGCGCTGTTCCTCAGGTCCGGGTGCGAACCGATGGCATGCTGGGCTTGCACCGCGATATCTCCGATGGCCTCCGGCGTTCGCGAGGCTGGCACGGCGGTCAGCGCCGCCATCGCTTCCGGGGTCGCCGGTGGCAGCAGCGGGTCACCCGACGTCGTCATCACCGGAATGAGTTTCCTCACCTTGTGCGGATGCTCAAGCGCCATCAGCTGCCCGATCATCCCGCCCATCGACACGCCCAGTATATCCGCCTTCCCGATGCCAAGTGCGTCCAGCAGGCCGGCTGCGTCCGCTGCCATGGCATTGAGCGTGTACGGAACAAGCCTGCTCGCATCCTGCCCGGTCATCGCGGCGGTCAGCACGTCCATGGGAGAGGGCGGCACATACTGCGTGAACTCGGTCGACAGTCCCACGTCCCGGTTGTCGAACCAGATCACCCTGAAGCCCGCATCCGCCAGCCCGCGCTTCAGCCCCTCCGGCCAGCGCGTCATCTGCAACGCAAATCCCATCACCAAAAGGACTGCGGGGTCATTCGCGCTGCCCAGCGTGTCATACTCGATCTCGATCCCGTTTGCCTTCGCGCGCGCCATTGTGTTCTCCCGGTAGCTGAGCGCACCCTAGAGCGGATCGCGGCTGGTGGGAAAACGAAAAACGCCGCCCCCTTTCGGAGGCGGCGCTGGTTTCAGATCCGATATGTCCGGATCAGAATTCGAGGGTGGCTTTCGCGTAGACGAAGCGGCCGGAATAGCCGAACGGCGAGTAGGTCGAGAACGGCGTGTTGCCGGTCGAGTTGAGACCCAGAGGGGCCGCGTCCGGATACTCGTCCAGCACGTTGTCCGCGCCGACCGCCAGG
>NZ_JBBEBT010000133.1:0-5140 GCF_040882205.1 Hyphomonas sp. | reverse complement strand
AGCGCACCGCGATGCCTGCCTGCCGGAGGCCGGCCTGGATCACGTGGGCATGTTCGGCGGCGCCGGGCGTGTCGCTGTGCAGACAGAGTGTCTGGACGCGCAGCGCAATGTGGCCGCCCGCGCGCACCGCCACCCGGCCTTCCCGGGCAAACGCCAGCGCCTGCGCCAGGACTGCGTCTGTGTCCTCAAGCACGGCGCCGGGAATGTTGCGCGGCGTGAGCGCGCCGTCCGTTTCGTATGACCTGTCCGCAAACCCCTCTGCAAGAAACCGGATGCCGGCGGATCGCGCGGCCTGCCCGAGTTCAGAATGCGGCGGACCGATCATTTCGCCTATCCCAGCGCGCGCGGCGACGCCGGCAATCAGTTGCGCGAGCCCCGCATCCCTGGCGGCATCATTGTAGAGCGCGCCGTGGGGCTTCAGGTGCACAACCCTGGCCCCCTCCTCTTCTGCGATGTCCAGCAGAAGCTGCGTCTGCGCATCAAGAGAGGCTGCAAGCTCTGCCGGATCGATTGCGAGGCTGCGCCGGCCAAAATTTTCAATGTCCGGATAGGAAGGATGCGCGCCGATCTGTACGCCGTGTTCCTTCGCCGTTCTGATGGTCTGCCGCATGGTCTCTGCGTCACCCGCATGACCGCCGCAAGCGATATTGCAACGCGTAACGATTTCCAGCATCGCTGCGTCAAGCGCCCGGCCTTCAGCGCCCGTCAGTTCGCCAAGATCCGCATTCAGGCAGAGTGACGTGTTCATGGCCAAACCCCCGCCGCCCGCAGGATGAGCCGGGTGCCGAGCCCGAAGGTGACCAGAAGCACCCCGCTGGCGAGGAGGTTCTGCAGAGGTGAGTTCACATGACCGCCCAGCAGGCTGCGCCGGTTCATCGCGATGAGCAGGAAAGTGGCCACGACGGGCAGCAGGATTCCGTTGGCGACCTGCGCTGTAAGAATGACCGTGAGCGGATTGTATCCAGCGCCGGCGATCAGCGCGCCGATCGTCAGAACCAGCAGGGCAACGACGCGAAACAGCGAGCCGCGCGGCGGCCTGCCGGACAGTTCGCATACCGCATAGGCCGCGGCCATCGGCGCCGTGATGGCGGAACTGAGGCCCGCCGCCAGCAGGCCGATCCCGACCAGATATCGCGCCGCCGGCCCGTAAGCCGGCTCGATGGCCTGCGCCAGATCGGCGCCGGACCGGATGACAAGGCCAGATGAAAAGAGGCTCGCCGCGGCGGTCACGAGAATGAAGATCGAGATCAGGCCGCCGAGCCCCACCGAGACGCGTGTATCCATCCGCGCTTCCTGCAGGCCCGCGTCTCCCTTGCCGGCCCAACGTTCGCGGGAAGCCGATGCGTGGAGGAAGAGGTTGTAGGGCACGATCGTGGTGCCGATCAACGCGATAGCCGTGAACAGGCCGCCCTCCGGCACACTGGGCACGAGCCCCTGCAATAGCTGGCCGAAGTCCGGCCGGGTGATCAGTACACTGCCGGCAAAGGCGAGGCTCATCACGGTGACCAGTGCGATCAATGCCCGCTCGAGCAGCTTGTAACTGCCGGTCAGCAGGAAGGCCGCCGCAAGGATGGCCAGTCCGATGACCCACATGTTCCGGTTGGGCCCGGCCAGGCCGAAAATCGCTTCGCCGCCCAGCGCCGCGCCGGTGAGATTGCCCGCCTGATAGGCCGCGTTCCCCATCGCCAGCGCAACGACCACCAATCCGGCCACCGCGAATTTCAGGGCCGGATTGCCGGCCCCTGCCATCAACGCTTCGCCAAGACCCTTCCCGGTCACGACGCCGAGCCGCGCCGACATTTCCTGCAGGATGACCGTCGCAAACGTTGCGAAGACCAGCGCCCAGAGGAGTGCGTATCCGAAGTTCGCCCCGGCCAGCGTACAGGCGGTGACCGTCCCTGGCCCGATGAAAGCTGCAGTGACGAGCGCGCCAGGACCTAAGGGAAGCTTCATACGCCTAGATATGCAGCGCGCGGCCTTCGGCGTCGAGCACTGCTTCGTGCATCGTCTCGGAAATCGTCGGGTGGGCGAAGACCGTGTGGATCAGGTCCTGCTCGGTGAGTTCGCCCTGGCGCGCAATGACGTAGCCCTGGATCAGCTCGGTCACCTCCGCGCCGATCATGTGGGCGCCGAGGAGTTCGCCGGTTTTCTTGTCGAAGATCGTCTTCACGAGGCCCTGCTCCGCGCCCATGGCAATGGCCTTGCCATTGCCGATGAACGGGAAACGGCCGACCTTGATGTCGTAGCCCCTGGCCCTGGCGGCAGCTTCCGTGAGGCCGACACTGGCAACCTGCGGGTGCGAGTAGGTGCAGCCCGGCACGTTTGACGCATCGAAGGGCTCAGCCTTGTTCTTGCCTGCGATGCCTTCCACGCACATGACGCCTTCATGGCTTGCCTTGTGCGCGAGCCAGGGCGGGCCGGTAAGATCGCCGATGGCATAGAGGCCCGGCACGCCGGTGCGGCCAAAGCCGTCCACAGTGACATGCGTCCTGTCGATCTTCACGCCGAGCCCCTCGAGGCCAAGATCCTCGACATTGCCAACGATACCGACGGCCAGGATGGCGCGGTCGAATTCCTTCGTTTCCTTCTTGCCGTCCCTGGTCGTGATGTCGGCAGTGACGACATTCTTTCCGGACTTGGCGTTCTCGACCTTGGCGCCGGTCAGGATGTTGAAGCCCTGCTTCCTGAAATCCTTCTCGGCGAGGGCGGAAATTTCCGCGTCTTCCACCGGCAGGATGCGGTCCATAACTTCGACGACCGTCACTTCGCTGCCGAGTTCGTTATAGAAACTCGCAAACTCGATGCCGATGGCACCGGAGCCGACAACCAGCAGGCGTTTCGGCATCACATCCGGCGTCATCGCCTCGCGGTAGGTCCAGATCAGCTTGCCATCGGCGACGAGGCCTGCCTGCGGAATGTCGCGGGCGCGGGCGCCGGTGGCGAGCATAACATGTTTGGCCGTGTACGGCGTATCCATGCCATCCCTGCCCTTGACGATCACCTTTGGCGCGGGCGCGGCCTTCTCGAGGCGCGCCGTGCCTTCGATCACATCGATCTTGTTCTTCTTCATCAGGAACTTGACGCCGTTCGAAAGCTGGGAAGCGACACCGCGCGAGCGTTTCACAACCGCTTCCAGATCAAAGGACGGGTTCTCGATCTTCAGGCCGAAGGATTTGGCGTGCTTTGCGAGGTGCAGCACTTCCGCCGAGCGCAGCAGCGCTTTCGTAGGGATGCAGCCCCAGTTGAGACAGATGCCGCCAAGGCTCTCGCGCTCAACAATGGCCGCTTTCATACCGAGCTGGCTGGCGCGGATCGCCGCGACATAGCCGCCGGGGCCGGAGCCGATGACGATGAGATCGTATTGGGTGCTCATGGCTTTCCTTCCGGCCTAGAGAAGCATCGCTTGCGGCGTTTCGACATAGCGCCTGAACGCCGCGAGCCACTTCGCGCCCTCCGCGCCGCCGATAACGCGGTGGTCGCAGGTCAGCGTGACGGTCATCACGGTGCGGGCGACTATGGCGCCGCTGTCGTCCACGACTGCGCGCTTCTCGCCCGCGCCGACCGAGAGGATCATGCCCTCCGGCGGATTGATAATCGAGGCGAAGGACTTGATGGCGAACATGCCGAGGTTCGAGATCGAGAACGTGCCGCCCATGTATTCCTGCGGCTTCAGCTTGCGATCGCGGGCGCGGGCGGCGAGGTCTTTCATCTCTTCAGAGATTTCAGCAAGGCCCTTGCCTTCCGCCTTGAAGATCACCGGCGTGATGAGCCCGCCCTCTACCGCCACGGCGACCGAGATGTTGGCATGCTTGTGATAGGCGATGCCTTTGTCCGTGTACGATGCATTGCAGTCCGGTTCGTCTAGCAGCGCAAGCGCGGCCGCCTTGATCAGCAGATCGTTGACCGAGATCTTAACATCCTTCGGCGCGGCAGCGTTGATGGCGGCGCGGCTTTCCAGCAGGTTGTCGAGCGTGATGTCGATGTTCAGCGGGAAGTGCGGCACCTGCATGAAACTCTGCGTCAGGCGCTTGGCCACTGTCTTGCGCATGCCGTCGAGCGGCTTCAACTCGTAGGTGTCCGGCGCGTAGATGCGGTCGTCCAGGATTTGCGGCAGAATGAGACCGTCTGCCGGCATCGGCACGCCGCCATGGGCGGGCTCGGCTGCGCCGGGTTTTGCGTTCTCGACATCGCGGCGAATGATCCGGCCATGCGGACCGGAGCCTTTGAGGGCTTTCAGATCGATACCCTTGTTGGCGGCGATGCGTTTGGCAAGGGGCGAGGCTATGATGCGCGCGCCGCTCGAAATCCGCTCATCACCGCGAAGACGGGGACCGGGTGCGGCGGAAGCGCTCTTTTCGGTGGAGGCCCCCGCCTGCGCGAGGGTGGACGCAGGTGGAGGCGAGGCAGGTTTGGACGCTTCAGCTTTTGCAGGCGCTGCTTGCGCCTTCGCTGGGGCCGCCGCTGGCGCCTTAACGTCGCTCGCGATTTCGCCCTCTTCCAGCAGCACCGCGATCACCGCATTGACCTTTACGCCTTCAGTGCCGGCCGGCACCATGATCGCGCCGATCGTGCCTTCATCGACGGCTTCAACTTCCATAGTCGCCTTGTCGGTCTCGATCTCGGCGATGATCATACCGGACTTGATCTCGTCACCTTCCTTGACCAGCCATTTTGCCAGCGTGCCCTCTTCCATCGTGGGGCTCAGCGCAGGCATAGTGATGTTGACGGGCATCAGAGACCTCCTTCACAGACCTTCTTCGCCGCCGCGACGATATCGTCCGCATTCGGAAGGCTCAGGGCTTCAAGGTTTGCCGCGTAAGGCAGCGGCACGTCTTTCTGGTGGACCCGCGCAGGTGGCGCGTCGAGATAGTCGAAGGCTTCCGCCACGACCGTTGCCGCTATTTCCGCGCCGACACCGAAATAGCGCCAGCCCTCTTCGCAGCAGACGAGGCGGCTGGTTTTCTTGACGCTTTCGACCACAGTGTCAGTATCCAGCGGGCGCAGCGTGCGCAGGTCGATCACCTCCGCGCTGATGCCGTCCGCTGCGAGGCGTTCGGCGGCCTGAAGCGCGAAGCCGACCATTCGGGAATGCGCCACCAGCGTCACATCCGTGCCTTCGCGCCGCACCAGGGCCTTGCCG
>NZ_JBBEBT010000132.1:22141-32191 GCF_040882205.1 Hyphomonas sp. | reverse complement strand
GCGATCATGTCCCGCACGGTGTCATCGGAGGCATGTGAGCCGTCGAGGATCAGACCCAGTCGGTTGGCCTCGCGGACAAGCTCTTCGCCCAGCGGGCTAAGTCCGCCGAACAGTGGTGTCACGTCTGTGGCACTGTCCGCATACTGATTGTTGCGGAAGTGAACCGGCGCCACCATCCGGAGCCCACCGACATAGAACGCTTCGATCAGTGAGACATCCTCGCCAAGCGGATAGGCGTTCTCCATGCTCTGGAATACGATTTTCTTGCCTGCCGCAAAGATGCGGTCTGCATCGTTCGCCGTGAAGGCCAGCTCCACATCATCCGAATACTTCGCCGCCAGTTCCCGGATCGCGGCCTGGCGCATCAGCGCAATCGTGCGCGCAGCGACATAGGACATCTCGTCCAGCTGCCCCTGGGCCGTGAATATTACCCAAAAGCCGCCATCCAGGCCGCCTTCGTTCATGCGGGGCAGGTCGACATGCGTGCCGTCCACGTCGAAATCGCCGCGCTTCGAGAAGGCATACTCGGCCGTATGGAAATAGGCCGGCGTATCAAGATGGCTGTCGAGAACCATGAAGTTCTGATGCAGCGTCTCGGCGTCTGATGGCGCCGGTGCTTCTGGCGCCGCCGCGATAGTCGCCGCCGGTACCGGCTGCGTCGCACAGGCGGCGAGGAAAGCTGCAGGCAGCGCGAAGAGAATGCGTTTCATGTTGAGCCCTGTATTATCTGTCGGTTAGTTCATTCTGGCGCGCGCGGGGCGCAGGTCAACTCCGGCGCCTCAGCTCTTGCCGAACACGCGCTCGAAAATCGTGTCGGCGTGCTTAAAATGGTATTCCAGATCAAACAGCGCATCGATCTGCTCGGGCTTCAAGCGCGCGGTCACGTCAGGGTCCGCCTTCAGCAGGAGGGCCAGATCGCCTTCCTTCTTCCAGGTGCGCATCGCATTGCGCTGGACAAGGCGATAGGCGTCTTCGCGGCTGGCGCCGCTTTCGACCAGTGCCAGCAGGATGCGCTGCGAATTGTGCAGGCCGCCCATGCTGTTGATCGTGCGCAGCATGTTCTCCGGATAGACGACAAGGTTCTCGACCACGCCGCCAAGGCGGTGCAGCGCGAAATCGAGGTGGATCGTCGCGTCTGGCCCGATGCCGCGCTCGACGGAAGAGTGCGAGATGTCGCGTTCATGCCACAGCGCAACATTTTCCAGCGCCGGCGTCACAGCGGAGCGCACAAGCCGCGCAAGTCCCGTCAGGTTTTCCGTCAGCACCGGATTGCGCTTGTGCGGCATCGCCGATGAACCCTTCTGGCCCGGCGAAAAATACTCCTCGGCCTCCAGCACTTCGGTCCGTTGCAAATGGCGGATCTCCGTCGCGAGGCGCTCCACCGATGAGGCAATCACGCCGAGTACCGCGAAATACATCGCGTGACGGTCACGCGGGATTACCTGTGTCGAGACCGGCTCGATGCGCAGGCCTAGTTTCCCCGCCACATGCGCTTCAACGCGCGGGTCAATATTCGCAAACGTCCCGACTGCGCCTGAAATCGCGCAGGTCGCCACCTCGTCGCGCGCGATCAGCAGCCGCGCCCGCGCGCGCTGGAACTCGGCATGGAAGCCCGCGAGTTTCACGCCGAACGTGGTCGGCTCGGCATGAATGCCATGGCTGCGGCCGATGGTCGGCGTATGCTTGAACTCATAAGCGCGCTTTTTCAGCGCTGCCAGCACATGGTCGATCCCGCCCAGCATCAGGTCCGCCGCGCGCACCATCTGCACATTGAGGCAGGTGTCGAGAACATCGGATGAGGTCATGCCAAGGTGCAGGAAGCGCGCCTCATCGCCCACATGCTCCGCCACATTGGTCAGGAAGGCGATCACGTCATGCTTCACTTCGCGTTCGATCTCGTCGATCCGGTCCACCTCGAAGGCAGCCCGCTCGCGTACGGCCTTAGAAATACCCTTCGGGATCGTGCCCATCTCTTCCATCGCTTCGGCGGCGAGGGTTTCGATCTCCAGCCAGATTCCGAACCGGCTCTCCGGGGTCCAGATAGCGGCCATCTCCGGGCGCGTATAGCGAGGGATCATCGGGGCATCTCCATTGCGTTGCGCCAGCCAATAAGGGCTTCGGCCCGGTTGCGCCAGCCTTTCAGGGGCCCGGTCGCATAGCCATTCTGTTTGCGGCCAGGGCAGTGTAAGTTATCGCTTGATTCGAAACGGCCCCGCCCATGATGCAGCCCGCCAGAAAAGCCACGAGCCCCCCGCCTGAAACCGCCGCCCTGTCGGCCGGCGGGCGGCGCTGGCGGCTGCACCAGGCAGACCCGCGCAAGGTCCAGTCTCTGCTGCCCGCCGTCGGGGGCTCGGACCTGCTGGCCCGCCTGCTCGAAGCGCGCGGCTTGGAGGCCGCAGAGGCGGCCAGCTATCTCGCCCCCACGCTGCGGGAGTTATTCCCCGACCCTTCCAGCTTTGCCGACATGGACAAGGCCGCCGGTATCGTCCTCGGTTCCATACTCGATGGCCGGAAAGTCGTGGTGTTCGCGGACTATGACGTGGACGGCGGCACTTCCTCCGCCACGCTGGCGCGCTACTTCCGCGCCTGGGGCCGCGACCTCGGCCTCTACGTGCCGGACCGTCTCGAAGAAGGCTACGGCCCGTCGCCGGAAGCCTTCCGCTACCTGAAAGCCCAGGGCGCCGAGCTCGTTATCACCGTCGACTGCGGCGCCGCTGCCATCCGCTCGCTCGACGAAGCCGACACCATCGGCCTGCCCATCGTGGTGATCGACCATCACCTGATGTCCGGCGGCGTGCCGAAAACGGCCGCGCTGGTGAATCCCAACCGCCCCGATTGCAATTCGGGGCAGGGTCACCTCGCTGCCGCCGGTGTCGTCTTCGTCTTCGTCGCTGCCATCAACCGCCTCGCCCGCGAGCGCGGTATCGCGCCGCCCGCCGGCTTGCCCGACATCATGCCGCTGCTCGACCTCTGCGCCCTCGGCACGCTGTGCGACATGGCCCCGCTGCACGGCGTCAACCGCGCCTTTGTCCGCCAGGGCCTCGCCATGATGGCCCGCGACCAGAACGCAGGCCTGCGAGCGCTGGCGGATGTATCGGGCATCGGCAAGATCGAAACCGTCTATCACGCAACCTTCCTGCTTGGCCCGCGCCTTAACGCAGGCGGCCGCGTCGGTGATCCATGGCTCGCCGCCAAGCTCCTCGCCACTGATGACCGCGCCGAAGCCATCGAACTCGCCGAACGCCTCCACGGCCTGAACGAGGAGCGCAAGGCGCTCGAAGCCGCCATCCTCGATGCGGCCACAGCGCAGGCCGAACGCGCGCTCGCGGAGAACCCCGCGCGCGGCGTCATCATCGCCGCCGGTGAAGGCTGGCACCCCGGCGTCATCGGCATCGTCGCCGGCCGCCTGAAAGATCGCTTCCATTTGCCCAGCATCGTCATCGGCTGGGGTGACGGCCTGGGCCCCGTTGCCAAGGGCTCGGGCCGCTCGGTCAAGGGCGTCAACCTCGGCGCCGCCATTTCCGAAGCTGCCCGGCAAGGTGTCATCCTCTCCGGCGGCGGCCATGCCATGGCCGGCGGCCTCAGCCTCGAGCCGCACCAACTCGCCGCCTTCGATGCCTGGATGCTGGACCATATGGACGCCTTCGCCGCAGAGCGCGACGCCGCGCTCGACATGGACATCGACGCTGTCGTCGCCCCCGGCGCCGCCACGCCGCAACTTGTCGCCGCCATCGCTTCGCTTGGCCCCTTCGGCGTGGGCGCGCCGGAGCCGGTCTTCATGCTGCGGGACGTGCATGTCACGGGTGTGCGCCGGGTCGGCACGCAGCATCTCCGGTTCACTGCGGAGGATGCCTCCGGGCGACTCGAATGCATCTGCTGGCGCGCTGAAGGCACGCCCATCGGCGACGCCTTGCGCCAGGGCGGCCGGATCAGCCTGGTGGGCCGCCTTAAGACCGATAACTGGAATGGCCGCGACCGCGTCCAGCTTGAAACCCTTGATGTGACACGGCTTTAGGACAAACTGCCTCGAATGCTGCGAAGCGGCTTGCCCTGCATAGAATCAGCCGCTATATGCGCCCTCTCCAACCCGCGCGGTCCCTTCGTCTATCGGTTAGGACGTCAGGTTTTCAACCTGAAAAGAGGGGTTCGACTCCCCTAGGGACTGCCAGGTTTCCCGCCCTCATTTTGCCGCATCTGCCTCGCAATGAGAGCCCGGTTCGTTCCGGCTTGTGAACATCGCGTGACAAGCGCGAATTCGCGCACTAGTTTTCGTGTCGGGGGAATAGGCTTGATGTCGAACAGCGTAGCCAGAAACGAATCCGATCCGCCCGTTGCCGAACCGGTTGTCCGTTTAATCGGGCACGTCAAATGGTTCGACAGCGCCAAGGGATATGGCTTCATCGTCGCGGAATCGACGTCCGACGCGTCGCTGACCGGCGACGTTATGCTCCACATCTCCTGCCTGCGCGACTATGGCGAAACCTTCGCGGATGAAGGCGCCAAGATCGTCTGTGACGCTGTCCACCGCCCGCGCGGCTGGCAGACCGCCCATATCATCGAGATGGAACGCCCGAGGGCGTCGGTTGCCCGCGCGCGCGGCGAGCGCCCGGACTATGAGGAAGTCACCCTGAAATGGTTCAACCGCGCCCGGGGCTATGGCTTCGTCCGGCGCGCGGGTGAGGAAATCGACATTTTCGTGCATGCGGTGGCGCTGCGCAAATCAGGCTATGAGGACGTCGAGCCCGGCACGCTTATCGAAGTGGTCATTGAGACCGGCGCCAAGGGCGACCACGTCCTTTCGGTGCGGCCCAAACGCTGAACCCGCTGCTAAACAGCGTCCGGCGCTTGCCGCATTCGATTCCGGCCATTAATCCTCCCCTCATGATACGTTTCGTGCTCGCCTCTTTCGCCGCGCTGGCCTTCCTGGCCCAGTCCGCCTTCGCCCAGCTCACGGTCTCCCCGCTGACGATCAGGACGGGTGAGGCATCGCATGCCTTCACCGTGGAAATCGCCGACACCGCCGAAGAAATCCGCGACGGCCTGATGTTCCGCGAAAGCCTCGCGCCGGAAGCCGGCATGCTGTTCGATTTCGGCGAGGTGCGCCCCGCCAGCATGTGGATGAAGAACACCCTGATCCCGCTCGACATGCTGTTCATGGACACCGAGGGGCAGGTCATCGCCATCGCCCGCAATGCCGTTCCCGGATCCCTGCGCTCGCTGGGTCCCGGTGTGCCCGTCCGCGCCGTGCTCGAAATCCGGGGTGGCCGCGCCAAGGAACTCGGCATCACGCCGGGAGACACGGTCGAGCATCCGATCTTCCAGCCATCGCGTGGCTGACGCGGCCAGCGAACACCGCACGCCCCGGCCTGGCTTTGCCACCTCGCCGTCGCGCGGCAGGTTCACCATCCATAATGGGCCCAGCTACCGCGCCACCGCGCAAGGCGACATCCGTACCGGTCTCTGGGTGCTCGACCGTCACTGCAACGGCATGGGCTTCATGCATGGGGGCATGGTCTCTGCCTTTGCCGACAGCGCGCTCGCCTGGGCTGTCTGGTCGGCCACGGCCAAGATGTCCGTGACCATCAAACTGACCATCGAGTTCATGGAAATTGCCCGGGAAGGCGAGTGGATCGAAGCCCACCCGGCCGTCACTTTCATCGATGGCGAATTCGTACACGTCACCGCCCCAATTCTGAAGGAAGACGGTGCCATGGCAGCCCGCGCCGACGCCGTGTTCCGCACGGTGCGCCGCAAGAGCTGAGGCTAAAGCCCCAGTTCTTTCAGCGCGAAAGTCATGATCGACTTGTAGTCCGCCTTGCCATTTGACGCGCGGCCCAGATCGTCCTTGAACAGGATGCGCTTGGGCGCCTTATAGCGCGCCAGTTTCGATTGCACGAAGGCGCGCAGTTCGGCCTCGGACACCGCCGCGTCCAGCGACACCACCGCCGTCACGGCCTGTCCCCACTTGTCGTCCGGCACACCGACCACCAGCGCGTCGCGCACGGCGGAATGTGTCTTCAGCGCTTCCTCGACCTCTTCGGGATAGACCTTCTCGCCGGCGGTATTGATGCAGTTCGATCCGCGGCCCAGCAGCGTGATCGTGCCATCCGCTTCCACCGTGCACCAGTCGCCTGGAATGGCGTAGCGCATGGCGCCGATGGTCCGGTAGGTTCTGGCGGTCTTCTCGGGGTCCTTGTAATAGCCCAGCGGCACAGCGCCGCCGCGCGCAATATAGCCGGGCTCGCCGCTGCCGGGCGCCACTTCGCGGTCGTCCTCCGTGAACACCTTGCAGGAGGGGCCGATCTCGAACTTCGAGGTCTGCGTCCCGCCCTCCGCCGTCGTGATTGAGGAGCCGAACCCGACCGCCTCCGAGGCGCCGAAGCTGTCCGTCAGAGCCGTTTGTGGAATATGCTTCAGCAGTCCCTGCTTGACCTCAGCGCTCCACATCACGCCGGACGAGACGATGTTCAGTACACTGCTCAAATTCCAGCGGCCGGGTGAACCCTCGAGCGCCTGCAGCATCGGCTTGGCGAACGCATCGCCGACAATAGCCATCGACGTCACCCCAATGGCGCTGACCGTGTCCCAGAGATTGACGGGGCTGAACTTCACCTTCTCCGACAGGGTCACCACTGCGCCGCCGTTCAGCATCGCGCCCATCGCCGTGAACCAGCCCGTGCCGTGCATAAGCGGGCAGGCGGGCAGCTGGCGCGAATGCTTGCCGACGGTCACCGCATTCCGGACATGCTCGTCCATCGTCTCGGGCACCGGCAGGCCCATCTTGCGCACGCCCTCCATGCTGGCTTCGCGCCAGATACTGTGCGTCCACATCACGCCCTTTGGCAGGCCTGTCGTGCCGCCGGTATAGAGCAGGAACATCTCGTCGCCGGATCGCTTTCCGGCCATCGGGCCCGGGTCGCCCTGCGTGGCGAGGGCTTCGTAGTCCTGCGCAAAGGGCGCCGCTGCGCCGCCGCCGATCTGCACCCAGGCTGCTACGCGCGGCAGGCGCAGGCGCACTCGCTCGACTTCGCTCATGAATTCCGCATCGAAGAACACGACTGCCGAGTCCGAATTGTCGATGATGTAGACCAGCTCATCATCCAGGTAGCGGTAGTTGACGTTGACCGGCGACAGGCTCGCTTTGAAGCAGGCGGCCATCGCCTCCATGTATTCGGGCTGGTTGCGCATGTAGAAGCCGGCCTTGTCGCCGGACTTGATGCCGAGGCTTCGCAGCGCCCGCGCAACGCGGTTGGTACGGGCGGTGAACTCGGGCCAGTAGGTCTTGCGGCTCCCATGCGCCAGCGCGAGGTCATCGGGCCCCAGCGCGGCGCCAACAGCGTCCAGCATGTCACCAAAGTTCCAGTCCATGCGCTCTCTCCCTGTCGCCATCCGGGCGTATTCCCGTTCGGTGTGACCGTATGAGCGCGGCCGGGTAGGGGCAATCCATGCCCTAACGCAAACGGCCCCCCGGATCGCTCCGGAGGGCCGTCTGTTTGTGTCGCCGCAAAGAGGCGGGCCTTAGAAGTCCATGCCGCCCATGCCGCCCATGCCGCCGGGCATTCCGCCGCCGCCGCCGGACTCTTTCTTCGGAGCCTCGGCAATGCCGGCTTCCGTCGTGATCAGCAGGCTGGCAACCGAAGCGGCGTTCTGGAGGGCCGAACGGACCACCTTCACCGGGTCGATGACGCCCATGGCGACGAGGTCGCCATATTCTTCGGTTTGGGCATTGAAGCCGAAAGAGCGGCCTTTGTTCTGGAGGATCGTGTTGACGACCACCGAACCTTCAACACCGGCGTTCTCGGCGATCTGGCGCAGCGGGGCTTCGAGAGCCTTGCGCACGATGTCGATACCGGCCTTCTCGTCATCGTTGAGACCGACCACGTCGATGTTCTTGGAGGCGCGCAGCAGAGCCACGCCGCCGCCCGGAACGATGCCTTCTTCGACAGCCGCGCGGGTCGCGTTGAGCGCGTCATCGACGCGGTCTTTCTTCTCTTTCACTTCGATCTCGGTGGCGCCGCCAACCTTGATCACGGCAACGCCGCCAGCAAGTTTCGCGAGACGCTCCTGCAGCTTCTCCTTGTCATAATCGGAAGTCGTGTCTTCGATCTGCTTGCGGATCTGGCCGACGCGGGCTTCGATTTCTTTCTTCTTGCCGCCGCCGTCGACGATTGTCGTGTTGTCTTTGTCGATGGTGATACGCTTGGCTTTGCCGAGCATTTCCATGCCGACGTTTTCAAGCTTGATGCCGAGGTCTTCGGAGATGACCTGGCCGCCCGTCAGGACAGCGATGTCCTGCAGCATGGCCTTGCGGCGGTCGCCGAAGCCCGGGGCTTTTACGGCCGCAATGCGCAGGCCGCCGCGCAGCTTGTTGACGACGAGAGTTGCGAGGGCTTCGCCGTCCACGTCTTCAGCAATGATGATCAGCGGCTTTTGCGACTGGACCACGGCTTCGAGAATCGGCAGCAATGGCTGCAGGCTCGACAGCTTGGACTCGTGCAGCAGGATCAGCGGGTCTTCGAGTTCGACCATCATCTTGTCGGCGTTGGTGATGAAGTACGGGCTGATATAGCCACGGTCGAACTGCATACCCTCGACAACCTCGAGTTCGGTCTCAGCCGACTTGGCTTCTTCAACCGTGATGACGCCTTCGTTGCCGACTTTCGCCATCGCCTGGGCGATCATCTCGCCGATTTCGCGCTGGCCGTTGGCCGAGATCGTGCCAACCTGGGCGATCTCTTCGTTGGTTTTTACCTTTTTGGCGTGGTGGGCGAGATCGGCGACCACTTCGGTCACTGCCTTGTCGATGCCGCGCTTCAGGTCCATCGGGTTCATGCCCGCAGCGACGCGCTTCATGCCTTCGCGGACGATGGCCTGGGCGAGAACGGTTGCGGTCGTGGTGCCGTCGCCGGCGGTGTCGTTCGCCTTCGAGGCCACTTCGCGCAGCATCTGTGCGCCCATGTTCTCGAGACGATCTTCGAGTTCGATTTCTTTGGCGACGGTAACGCCGTCTTTAGTCGTGCGCGGGGCGCCGAACGATTTCTCAATCACCACGTTGCGGCCTTTCGGGCCGAGCGTGACTTTCACGGCGTTGGCAAGGATGTCGACGCCGCGGAGCATTTTCTCGCGGGCGTCAGATCCGAAAACAACTATCTTAGCTGCCATTGTGAGTTACCTCTTGATTTGGTTGGAGAAGGAAAAAGGGACGGCGAGAAATTACTTCTCGAGGACGCCCATGATGTCGCTTTCCTTCATGATCAGCAGCTCTTCGCCGTCGATCGTGACTTCGGTGCCGGACCATTTGCCAAACAGCACGCGGTCCTTCGGTTTAACGTCCATCGGGACGATTTCATTGTCGTCGCCGCGGGCACCCTTGCCGACAGCCACCACGATGCCCTCCTGGGGCTTCTCTTTCGCGGTGTCGGGGATGATGATCCCGCCCTTGGACTTTTCTTCTTCCTTGACGCGGCGCACGACAACGCGGTCATGCAGGGGACGAAGTTTCATTCTGACTGCCTCTTCGATCATAACTAACCTCGGGTCTTTGGGTTGGAGTCTGGTCGCCAGCAGTAGGGAGGGCGCCCACGTTTAGCACTCACCCGAGTGGACTGCTAACGATTGCCCGGAGATAGTCAGTTGGCGCCGCCGCGTCAACTGTCTGACGGTGAAGATTTTTGAAAATCAGACGGGTCTGGCAGAACTTCATGGGAATGCTTATAACACATTGAAAATAATGCCTATTCTGAAAATCTTCATAGTCACAGGTCTTATCCTGGCTTCGTCGGCCTGGACAGGAAAGGCAGACCTGCATGACGATTGACCGCAATTTCCTCACCCGGATCCGAGGGACAGGGCTTATCACGACGGAAGATCTCTACGGCATGCCCGGCCACCGGAAGCGCCTGCAGAGCTTCGCCTGGCAGACGGTCGATCCCGCGCCGGCCTTTAGGCGCCTGCAGGCTTTCCTGCGCCATGGGCGCCGCGAAATCGAGGCTATCATCCCCTCGGTGGACGCCGCGCATTCGGACTGGGTGCATTCGGACTGGGCGCATT
>NZ_JBBEBT010000132.1:0-22041 GCF_040882205.1 Hyphomonas sp. | reverse complement strand
CTGGGCGCATTCGGACTGGATCGGCCCGGCCAGGCTGCGCTCCGTCGATGGACGGTGGGTCATGACCTGAAAGGCATGGTTAACTGAACCTCGCCGACCCGGATTCAAATCGCGGCCTGCATTTAGCGCCACTTCAAGCTTCATCCTGTAGATACAGCGCGACAAAAGGGATCGCAGGGTAGGGCAGGATGGGCAAGAGCTTCTGGGAAATGATGTCTTGGGCGAAATATTTTGCCCTCGTTTGCATATCCGCGGTGACGATCTCCTTCATCGTTTCGCTGGTCGTCTATAAGCTCGGCGTCCCGGTCCACGGCGGCGACTATGTGCGGATGAACCTCTTTGTCACCGCCTGTATCGCCATCCCGACGGCCATCATCGCCACCCTCAACGCCTTTCACACCCGCGCCTACCAGCGCCAACTCGAAACCCTCGCCTGGACCGACGAGCTGACCGGCCTGCTCAACCGCCGCTTCTTCCTGCGCGCCGCTGAAGATGAATGCCGACGCTTGCGCCGTGACCAGAAATCGGCCGCCATCGCCTTCATCGACCTCGATTTCTTCAAGGAAGTGAATGACCGCTACGGCCATGCCGCCGGTGACCGTGCCCTCAAGAGCGTCGCGCGGATCGCACATGGCGAACTGCGCGGGCCTTTCGATAAGCTCGGCCGCTGGGGCGGGGAAGAGTTCGTCGTCCTGATGAGCGACTCTACGCCTGAAAAGGCCCGCGTCGTCTGCGAGCGCCTGCGCAACCGTATCCAGTCATCCCTGATTAACACCGGCGAGTTCCAGGTCCGCATAACCGCCAGCTTCGGCTTCTGCATGCTGGGTTCAGGCGCCGACGTGAACGGCGTCATCGAAGCCGCCGACCGCGCTCTCTACGAAGCCAAACGCCTCGGTCGCAACTGTGTCGTGATGGGCGAATACACGCAGGCCGACGTGCAGAATATCGCCGACCACAAGCATCGCACGAAGGGCGGCATGCGCCGGGGCCCGGCGAATGACGATATCGCCGAATCAATCCGCGCCGTCACATTCAGCGAGCGGGCGCCGATGAAGCGCCGCGCCCGCCTGCGTTCCGTGCCCTGAGCCAAATGCCGCCGCACTTGCGGCCTTCCGGATAACCTGATTGGAGGGTGGCGCCTTGCCCGGAGGACGCCCATGCCCACGCACCCGCCCCGCACCGGTCCGCTGACCGACCTGCGAGTGATCGAACTCGGCCAGCTGATCGCCGGCCCGTTCTGCGGCCAGATCTTCGCCGACATGGGCGCCGATGTGATCAAGGTTGAACCGCCAGGGCAGGGCGATCCCTTGCGCCAGTGGGGCCGCGAAGGCTTTCCACTCTGGTGGTCGGTCGTGGCGCGCGGCAAGCGCTGCATCACGGCAAATCTGCGCGAAAAGGAAGGCCAGGACATCGTACGCCGCCTCGTCGCCGAAGCCGATTTCCTGCTCGAGAATTTCCGGCCCGGCACACTTGAGAAATGGGGCCTCAGCTACGGCGCGCTGAAAGAGATCAACCCCCGTCTCATCATGATCCGCGTTTCCGGCTATGGCCAGACCGGCCCTTACGCTGCCCGCGCCGGCTATGCCTCGGTCGGCGAAGCGATGGGCGGTCTGCGTTATGTCATGGGCGAGGCGGACCGCGTGCCATCGCGCGCCGGCATTTCGCTGGGCGACAGCCTGGCCGGCCTCTACGCCGCGCTCGGCGCGCTCGCCGCGCTGCACCACCGCGAGAAGACCGGCGAAGGCCAGATGATCGACGCGACGATCTACGAGGCTGTACTCTCGGTCATGGAAGCCCTCGTCCCGGAATACCAGTTCGAAGGCTATACCCGCGAGCGCTCCGGCTCGATCCTGCCGAACATCGCGCCGTCAAACATCTATGCAGGATCAGACGGCATGGTGATCATCGCCGCCAACCAGGACACCGTCTTTGCCCGCCTCTGCGAAGCTATCGGTCAGCCCGCTCTGAAGGACGATCCCGCCTACAAGACCCACATCGCGCGCGGGAAAAACCAGAACGCGCTCGACGATTTCATCGGCCTTTGGACCGCGACCCGCACCATCGACGAGATCGAGCGCACAATGATTGGCCACGGCGTCCCCGTCGGCAAAGTCTACCGCGCCGCCGACATGCTGACCGACCCGCATTACAAGGCCCGCGACTCACTCACGTCCGTGCCCAGCGAAAAATGGCCGGGCCTGATGCAGCAGAACGTCTTTCCCAAACTCTCCGCCACTCCCGGCCGGATACGCTGGGCCGGCCCCTCCGAACTTGGTGCGCACACGGAAGAAGTCCTCACAGGACTCCTCGACCTGACCCCGGACCAGATTGCCAAACTCCGCGCCAGCGGCATCGTTTGAAACGTACCCCGCCTCAGGCCGCCAAACCCCATCCATCCTGTCCCGGCGGACGCACGCCGGGAGCCAGTCTCAAGGCCAGCCGCAAAGCGGTCTCACTGGCTTTCGCCGCGGTGAGCGGGCGAAGGAGCAGTCAGTAAATCAGAAGCCGCCAGCCCCCCCGTGTCCGGCCCAAACGGCTTGCCGGAACCAACCTCGTCAAAAAAGCTTGCCTTTCGGGGCGTCCTCCGGTCAGTTCCGCCTCAAATCGACTGGAGGCGACGAATGACGGATGCACCGGCTGCGGCAACGCAGAAAGGGTTTCTCGGGATTGTGGAACGTGCGGGCAACAAACTGCCCGATCCGGTTTTCCTGTTTTTCTATCTTATCCTGATCCTTGTCGTGGTCTCTGTCGCCTGCGCCCTGCTGGGCGTCTCGGCTCTTCACCCGACCCAGGTGAACGAGGACGGCTCGCCCCTGCTGGTCTCTGCCGCCAGCCTGCTGTCGCCGGCTAACCTCCAGAAGCTCTGGGTCGACATGCCCAAGACCTTTACACATTTCCACCCTCTCGGTTACGTCCTTGTCGTGATGCTCGGCGCCGGTGTCGCCGAACGCTCGGGCTTGTTCGCCAGCGGCATGCGGGCTGCAGTGCGCGGTGCGCCGGTCTCGCTGCTGACGCCGGTTGTCGCGCTGATCGCGATGCTGTCGAACCATGCCTCCGACGCCGGCTATGTCGTGCTGATACCGCTCGCCGCGATTCTCTATGCCGCAGCCGGCCGCCACCCGATTGCCGGCATTGCCGCAGCCTTCGCCGGTGTCTCGGGCGGCTTCTCTGCCAACATCACACCGGGCCAGCTCGACGCGCTCCTGTTCGGGATCACGCAGCAGGCGGTGGACAATTCCGGCCTCGTCGAAGGACTGAACGTCAACATTGCCGGCAACTGGTTCTTCATCACGGCACTGATGGTGATTTATCTTCCGATCATCTGGTTCGTCACTGACAAGATCATCGAACCGCGCCTCGGCAAATGGACGCCAACCGAAGCGCAGGCAAAGGACTTCGGCAACGAGGACAAACCGCTTGATGCCGGACAGAGCAAGGGCCTCGGCCGGGCAGGGCTCGCCGCCCTCGCGGTTGTCGGCCTATGGGTATTCATGACCTTCGGTCCGGGAACGCCCCTGATCGCCGAAGAAGCCTGCCCGCCGGAAGCGATGGCCTTAGGCGAATGCTCGATTCATGCCTCGCTCGCGCCGCTCTATAATTCACTGGTCGCAGCGTTCTTCCTGCTCTTCCTGTTTGCCGGCTGGGCTTACGGCGCCGCCGCCGGAACGATCAACAATCACCGCGACCTCGTGGGGATGATGACTGAAGCGATGAAGGACATGGGCTATTATCTCGTCCTGGCTTTCGCGGCGGCGCACTTCGTGGCGATGTTTGGTTGGTCGAACCTCGGCTTCATCGGCGCCGTGCACGGCGCAAATACCATCGAGGCGAGCGGCCTGCCGCTGCCGGTCGTGCTGGGTCTGCTGGTTCTGTTCACCGGATTCCTCAACCTTTTCATCGGCTCGGCCAGCGCCAAATGGGCATTGCTGGCTCCGGTGCTTGTGCCGATGCTGATGCTGCTCGGCGTCAGCCCGGAAGGTGCAACCGCTGCCTACCGTGTCGGGGACGGGGCGACCAACATTATCACGCCCCTTATGGTCTACTTCCCGCTGATCCTTATCTTCGCTCAGCGCTGGCAGAAGGATTTCGGCCTCGGTAGCCTCACGGCGCTGATGCTGCCTTACTCGGTCTGGCTGATGATCTCCGGCATCGCGCTGACCATGGGCTGGTTCTTCCTCGGCCTCGACCTCGGCCCCGGCGCGCCGGTGGCCTACAGCCTCCCAGAGATCGCGACCCCCTGAGCCACTTCTCCTGGGGCAGGCTCCCCCCGGGAAAGGGTCATGTAATCCAACGAAATCCGGCTCGGGCATCTCCGGATACCTTGAGCTTCCCTGCGCGCGCTGCTGCCCTGGCCGTCGCGCCTGGAGGGCTGGCCGAAGAGGCGGCCGCCCCGCTCGCGGGAACCGTGCCCATGCCTGTCATACCGGCCCCGCTCGACTTCACCCTCTTCGCCCTGAAGCTGCCTAGTGTAGCAGTCTTCCATCACCGCGTCTTCGCCGTTGCCGTCACCGGCCTTTGATATGTTTCTTCGTAGCCGGAGCCTAGCTGCGGGTCTTGGATTTCAGGTCCGACGTCATCGAAGCGATCTTCCTGATCAAGGCATCGGCCGAGCCGTTGTTCGTGTCGAGCAGGGCTATGAACTGGGCGCGCTGTTCGATGGCCATCCAGATGAGGTTGCCGTCAAGGTTCAGGGCCACGTCGACAACTTTGTAACTCCCTTCCTTGCCCTGCACGCGCCAGCGCACGTCCATGTCCGTTCCGTCCTGCCGCTTGATCACCGTGTTGACGATCGAGTCCGTTTCCGAACGGTCCACCGAATTCTTCACGACAACGGCTTCACCGCGATAGGCGTCCAGCTCATACTCGTAGACCGCAAGCGCATAGGTGCGGAACGCCGCGCGGTAGCGGGTCAGCTCCGCCTCGGTGAAGCGGCGGCTGTACTTGCCGATGACGAAGTTCGAGACAGCGTCGAGGTTGGTGAATTTGTCCATGTAGGTGCTGAAGGCGGCGGTGCGCTCAGCTGCGGTCAGCTTCGGATTGTTGAGCGACTTCAGCACTTCGCTCGCATTGGTCTGGACATAGGCCTCGGTGCGCGCATCGGCAAAGACCGGCAGGGCGCTGGCCAGCAGGAACGACGCAGCGAGGGTAGAACGAAGAAAAGTCTTCACGTGGGTAACTCCTGTTTCGGGCCGGCGCCGCTTACTCTTCAAATTCGTCAAAATCCGGGAGATCGTCGTACGCCGTATCCTCATCGACCTTGCCATTAGCAATGGCTGCCTGACGCGCAGATGAATAAATTCGCCGAAGAGCGATATATGGTTGCGGTTGGGCGTTGAGGGCGTCGAGCTGCTTGTCGAAGGCCACGCGGGCATTCAGGCCGCCGAGGATGCCCAAACCAGCTTTCACGGCGAAGTCGGTATCGCTGTCATTGTCGATCTGCACCCAGGTCAGGGGATCCAGCGCCCAGTCAACGCCGGCAGCGACCAGATCCCGCGGATTGGTGAAACCCAGCAGAGGCATTACGAGGAAGGGGCCGCTATCGACCCCCCATACGGCGAGGGTCTGGCCGAAATCCTCCGTATGGCGCTCGAGGCCGAAATGATCGGCCGCGTCCCACAGGCCCAGCAGGCCAACGGTCGTATTGATGCCGAACCGGGCAAAGGTGTTGCCGGCGCGGGAATGTTCGGCTTGCAGTACGTCATTCGCGAGCGTGACGGGTGAGCTCAGGTTCCTGAGGAAGTCTCCCACCCGGGCGCGTGCGAACTCCGGCGTCACGGTCTTGTAGGCGTCAGCTGCAGGACCGAGGGCGTACTTGTCCACCCCGTTATTGAAGGCGAACATCTTGCGATTGAAACCTTCATACGGGTCCGCAATCTCGCCCGGCGCAGGGGCCGGGCCGGTGGCGCAGGCCGTAAGGACGAGAGAGGCCAGTGCGGCACCTGCAGGCATTTTCATCAGAACAAATCCCGACTTTCATGAAGTAAATGGAGTGAACGTCGAAAAGGTTCAACGGGTCCGGAGAAGTTGTGCCCAAGCGGCGCAGCTTTGCCGCAACACTGTAAAAAATGTCTGATCAGATCATTGGCCTTTCGCGGCGACTTGGGTGTTACCAAATCATATAAATGAATGTTTATATGAACGCGATGACAAGCTTTGACGACCTCCTCGAAAAGCTCAAGGCTGCCGGCGAGCCGACGCGGCTGCGCCTGTTGGCGCTGCTGCGCGACAATGATCTTTCGGTAGGCGAACTGGTACAGGTTCTGCAGCAGAGCCAGCCCCGCCTGTCGCACCATCTCAAGGCGCTGTCGGAAGCGGGGCTCGCCGATCGTCTGCCGGAGGGGGCCTTCGTTTTCTATCGCGCGGCGCGGGCCGGGGCGGGACGTGAATTTCTGGACATGCTGTTTGATCAACTCGGTCCCGAGGCTCCGGAGTTTCGCGCCGACCTCCACAAGCTGTACCAGGTGATGCTTGCCCGGGCGGCGTCGGCGGAGGCCTACTTCTCCAGCATCGCCGAGACCTGGGATTCGCTGCGCGCGCTGCATTTCCCCAATGAAGCCATCGAAGACACGCTGCTGGATCTTGCCGGCAGTGGACCTTACCGGCGCGTGATAGATTTCGGCACCGGCACGGGCCGGATGCTGCTGCTGTTCTCCGGCCGGGCCGCGGAGGCCGAAGGGATCGATTTCAGCCACCGGATGCTGACCGTGGCGCGCGCCAATCTCGAGCGCGCCGGTGTCAGCAACAGCCGGGTGCGTTTCGGCGACGTGACGGCAGCGCCGTTCGAGGATGCCTCGGCCGATCTCGTGATCGTCCATCAGGTGCTTCACTATCTGGACACGCCGGGCGACGCGATTGCAGAGGCCGCGCGCGTGCTGGTGCCCGGCGGCAAGCTGCTGGTGATCGATTTTGCGCCGCATGACCTTGAGTTCCTGCGCGCCGAGCATGGCCATCGCCGCCTTGGCGTGCGCCATGAGGCGCTGGCCGAATGGGCGGCGCAGGCGGGCCTCAATCTCGAAATGCCGCGCTCGTTCGCCCCCCCGAAGACGGGCGCGCCGGGGCTTACAGTCAATATCTGGCGGGCGACCAAGCCTGCGCTTTCCAAAGCGAGGGCGGCATGATCCGTACACTGAACCAGGTCGACCGGAACGCCGAGCCGCTGCGCGTCTCGTTCGAATTCTTCCCGCCGAAAAGCGAGGTCATGTCGACACGGCTATGGGAAACGATCAAGCGGCTTGAGCCGATGGCGCCGGATTTCGTGTCGGTGACCTATGGTGCGGGCGGATCGACGCGCGAGCGCACGCACGAGACTGTTCGCCGCATCGCTGCGGAAACGACGTTGCGCGCAGCGGCGCACCTGACCTGCGTGTCGGCCACGAAGGAAGAAGTGCTCGCGATTGCCGAGGAGTACTGGCAGGCGGGCGTCAAGCATATCGTGGCGCTGCGCGGCGACCCGCCGGCGGGCATGGGCGCGGCTTATGAACCGCATCCTGGCGGGTTTGCCGGTTCGGTCGATCTCATCCATGGGCTGAGGGCGCACCGGCCGGAGCTGGGCAAGTGTTTCGAGATCTCGGTCTCTTGTTATCCGGAGCTGCATCCGGAAACCCGGGGCTGGGACGCAGAAATTGCTTACCTGAAGGCCAAGCAGGATGCGGGCGCCGACCGGGCGATCACGCAGTTCTTCTTCGAACCGGAAGTCTATTTCGAGTTTCTTGAACGCGCGCGGGCGGGCGGCGTGACTTTGCCGATCGTGCCGGGGATCATGTTGCAGCCGAATTTCACTGGCCTGAAGCGCATTGCGGGCCTGTGTGGGGCGAGTGTGCCACACTGGCTGGAACGGCTCTACGAAGGTCTCGAGGAAGACGACGAGACGCGCGATCTCGTGACCGCGACCGTGGCGGCGGAACTTTGCCACAAGCTGCATGAACGCGGCGTGCGCGACTTCCATTTCTACACGCTGAACCGGGCGAGCCTGGCGCTGTCTACCTGCCGGCTGCTCGGTCTGAAGCCCCAACCCGTAAAGGCGGCCTGACCCATGGACGTGAAGACACGGATTTCGAAGCTGGAAGGTGAAGCGGCGAAGCGCATCCTGATCCTTGACGGCGCGATGGGCACGATGATCCAGACCTACACGCTGACGGAAGAAGACTTCCGCGGACAGAGATTTGCGGACTGGGCGTCGCCGCTTCGCGGAAATAATGACCTGCTGAACCTGACGCGGCCGGACATCATCGCCGCGATCCACGAGGAATATTATGAGGCGGGCGCGGATTTCGTGGAGACCAACACGTTCAGCGCGACGACCATCGCGATGGCAGACTACCGCATGGAAGCGCTGGCCGACGAGATCGCCGCCGAAGGCGCGCGGATTGCGCGCAAAGTGGCGGAGAAACTTGAGGCGCACGATGGCAAGCCGCGCGGCGTGCTTGGCGCGATCGGGCCGACAAACAAGACGCTGTCGCTGTCGCCGAAGGTGAGCGATCCGGGCTACAGGGACGTGACGTTCGACCAGGTTCGGGGCGCCTATTACGCGCAGGCGACGGCGATGGCGCCGTTCATCGACATGTTCCTGATCGAGACGGTGTTCGACACGCTGAACGCCAAGGCGGCGATCAAGGCGCTGATCGACCTGCGCGAAGCCGAAGGCATTGACCTGCCGATCATCATCTCTGGCACGATCACGGACGCGTCCGGGCGCACGCTCAGTGGACAGACGGCTGAAGCTTTCTGGAACTCAGTGCGCCATGCGCGGCCCTGGGCCATCGGCCTCAACTGCGCGCTGGGCGCCGACCTGATGCGCCAGCATATCGCCGCAATTTCGCGCGTGGCGGATGCCCGCGTGATTGCCTATCCGAATGCCGGGCTTCCGAATGCCTTCGGCGCCTATGACGAGACACCGGACCAGACGGCCGGGCATCTTGGCGAATGGGCGAAGAGTGGGTTGGTGAACGTGATGGGCGGTTGCTGTGGCACGACGCCGCCCCATATCGCGGCGATTGCGGGGGCTGCCAAGGGCAAGGCGCCGCGTGCGATACCGGAGCTGAAGCCGGCGCTGCGCCTGTCAGGGCTTGAGCCGTTTGAAGTGGCCTCGTGATGCCGGATGCAGCAAACAGCGGCGATCTGTTTGTGTTCTATGGTCTCCTGAAACAGGGGGCCGCGGGCGCGCCCGCGGCGCTTGATCTGGCAGGGGCGGGCACGTTTGGCACGCCTTGCCGGTTCAGGGGGCGGATGGTCGACCTTGGCGGCTTTCCGGGCGTGGTGGCGGGCGAGACAGTGTGCCACGGCCTGCTCTGGCGCTTGCGCGATGCGGACATCGTGCCGGAGATAGATGCGTTCGAGGACGTGACGGATGATGCGTCAACGTCGCTGTATCTGCGCGTGAAGGTTGCGCTGTTGAATGATGCGGGCGCTGCGACGGGTGAAGACGCGTGGATCTACTGGTATAACCGATCCGTGGACGGATATGCGCCGGTGGCGGACGGAAACTGGCCGCTGGATGCGGGAAAGACAAGAAAATGACAACGCGCGCCTCCTCCCGGAACTTCATCAATATCGGTGAACGCACGAACGTGACCGGCTCGGCCGTGTTCCGCAAGATGATCACCGATGGCCGCTATGGCGAGGCTGTCGAAGTCGCGCGTCAGCAGGTCGAGAGCGGCGCACAGATCGTCGACGTCAACATGGACGAGGGGATGCTGGACGGCGCCCACGCCATGACAACATTCCTGAACCTGATCGCGGCCGAGCCGGACATCGCGCGCGTCCCGGTGATGATCGACTCGTCCAAGTGGGACGTGATCGAGGCGGGCCTGAAATGCGTGCAGGGCAAGGGCATCGTCAACTCGATCTCGATGAAGGAAGGCGAGGCGAAGTTTATCGAGCAGGCGCGCGCGTGTCTTTCCTATGGCGCGGCCGTCGTCGTGATGGCGTTCGACGAAGCAGGACAGGCGGACACGGCGGCGCGCAAGATCGAGATCTGCCAGAGGGCCTACCGTATACTGACGGAAGAGATCGGCTTCGCGCCGCAGGACATCATCTTCGATCCGAATATCTTCGCGATTGCGACCGGCATCGAGGAACATAACACCTACGCGCTGGATTTCATCGAGGCGGCGACGGTGATCCGCGAGACCTGCCCGGGCTGTCATATCTCCGGCGGTCTGTCGAATGTGTCGTTCAGCTTCCGGGGCAACGAACCCGTGCGCCGGGCTATGCACTCGGTGTTTCTCTTCTATGCGATCCCCGCGGGTATGGACATGGGCATCGTCAATGCCGGCCAGCTGGATATCTATGACGATATCGAGCCAGAACTACGCGAGCGCGTGGAGGATGTAATCCTCAACCGCCGGGCGGATGCGACGGACCGACTGATCGAATATGCCGGGCGCTTCAAGGGCCAGAAGGGCAAGACGCAGGAGAAGGACCTCTCCTGGCGTGACGCCCCGGTCAAGAAGCGGATCGAGTATGGGCTGGTCCACGGCATTTCAGAATACATAAATCAGGACACGGAAGAAGCGCGCCTCGCCGCGGAGCGGCCGCTGCACGTGATCGAAGGGCCCCTGATGGACGGCATGAACGTGGTCGGCGACCTGTTCGGGTCGGGTAAGATGTTCCTCCCGCAGGTTGTGAAGTCGGCGCGCGTGATGAAGCAGGCAGTGGCCTGGCTTGAGCCGTTCATGGAAGAGGAAAAGCGGCGGCTTGGTACGGTGCACGTGTCCAACGGCAAGGTGCTGATGGCCACTGTGAAGGGGGATGTGCACGATATCGGCAAGAACATTGTCGGCGTGGTGCTGGCCTGCAACGGTTATGACATCATCGACCTTGGCGTGATGGTCCCGGCCGACAAGATTCTCGATACGGCGGCGAGGGAGAACGTTGATATCATCGGCCTCTCCGGCCTGATCACGCCAAGCCTGGACGAAATGGTCTATGTGGCGAGCGAGATGCAGCGACGCGGCATGACGCAGCCCCTGCTGATTGGCGGGGCGACGACAAGCCCGGCGCATACGGCGGTGAAGATCGATCCCGTGATCCGGTGCGCGCCGGTGATCCATGTAGTGGATGCGAGCCGCGCGGTGGGCGTTGTCTCGACGCTGCTTAACGAAGCGGACAAGCCCGCGCTGGTAGCGCAGACGCGCGCTCGGTATGAGCGGATGCGCGAGGCGCGCAAGGATGGTCCGCCGAAGCAGCGTCTGCCGCTCGCCGAGGCGCGCGAGGCGGCGTTCAGACCGGACTGGAAAAGCTATCACGCGCCGAGGCCGACCTTCACGGGCGCGCGCAGTTTCACGGACATCGATCTTGCAACGCTGGCGCGCTACATCGACTGGACGCCCTACTTCTCGGCCTGGGATCTGGCTGGCAGGTTCCCGATGATCCTTGAAGACGACAAGGTGGGCGAGGCGGCGCGCGGGCTGTGGCGCGATACCGAGGCGATGTTGCAGCAGTTGATTGGCGAAGCCTGGTTCAAGCCGAAGGCGGTGGTCGGCTTCTGGGGCGCGAACGCGGTGGGCGACGATATCCGGCTGGAGACGGGCGATACCTTCTTCACGCTGCGCCAGCAGATGAAAAAGGATAATCAGCGCGCAAATTATGCCCTGTCCGATTTCGTCGCGCCGGAAGGCGAGGACTGGATCGGCGGCTTCGTCGTGACGGCTGGCGCCGAGGCCGATGCTATCGCGGATGATTTCAGGACGAAGGGCGATGACTACTCTTCGATCATGTGCAAGGCGCTGGCGGACCGGTTTGCCGAGGCGATGGCGGAGTACATGCATGAACGCGTGCGCAAGGAATTCTGGGCCTATGCGCCGGATGAACTGCTTACGACTGAAGAGCTGATCGGTGAAAAGTATCGCGGCATCCGTCCGGCGCCGGGGTATCCGTCGCAGCCTGAGCATACAGAGAAGGGCACGCTTTTCAGGCTGCTGGACGCCGAGAGACATATCGGCGTGTCGCTGACATCGAGCTATGCGATGAGCCCGGCAGCGTCTGTGTCCGGAATGTATTTTGCGCATCCGGACGCGATCTATTTCGCGCTGGGTAGGATTGAGCGCGATCAGGTCCAGGACTATGCGCGGCGCAAGGGCTGGGACGTGAAGACCGCCGAGCGCTGGCTGGCCCCGGTGCTGAACTATGATCCGTTCGTGCTTGTGGAAGCGTAAAGGTCAGAGCTCCTCTCGTGCCCTGCGCATGCGGGGATGAGCGGATTTTGATAGCCTGGTTGCAGGCATCGGGCTGAAAGCACAATTGCACCCTACCGCTATACTGCCGAGTCGCTATAAGCCTGCGCGATGACAGCCTTGTCATAGGGAAGAGCGACATGCCGAAGACCCGCCTGCGAAGCGAGAACGCGAAGATCGTGGCGACCCTCGGGCCGCGCACCCGGACGCTGAAGGAAATACGCGCACTCGCCGATGCGGGCGCAGATGTTTTCCGGCTGAACTTTTCCCATGGCAGCCATGAAGACCACCGGGCGACGCTGGAAATTGTCCGCAAGGTTGAGGCGCTGGTCGGCCGTCCGCTCGCCACGTTGGCGGATTTGCAGGGTCCCAAGGTCCGCGTCGGAAGTTTTTCTGGCGGCGAGATGAAATTGTCGTGGAACGCCGAGTATGCGCTTGTCGCCGCCGAGACAACGAGCGCGCCGGAGACAATCCCAGTGCCGCACAAAGAAATCCTGGATCAGCTGGAGGTGGGCGACACGATCCTCGTCGATGACGGCAAGCTGATCTTCACGGTGATGGCCGCCGGCAAGGCGCCGCGTGTGCGCGCCGATGTGCCGGGCAAGATTTCCGACAGGAAAGGCTTCACGGTGCGCGGCAAGGCGCTGCCAGTGAAAGCGCTCACTGATAAGGACAAGGCGGACCTGGAGTTCGCGCTCGAAATCGGCGTGGACCTCGTGGCGCTGTCCTTCGTGCAGTCGGTGTCCGACATCGCGATGACCAAGGCGATCATCAATGGCCGCGCGCCGTTGATCGCGAAGCTGGAAAAGCCGGCCGCGCTGGGTGAGTTGCGCGAGATCATCCATGCCTCTGACGGCGTGATGGTGGCGCGGGGGGATCTGGGTGTGGAGTATCCGCCGGAGGAAGTGCCGGTGATCCAGCGGCGCATCATCCGCGCGGCGCGCGCGGCCGGGCGGCCGGTGATCGTGGCGACCCAGATGCTGGAATCAATGATCGAGAATTCGGCGCCGACGCGGGCGGAAGCGTCCGATGTGGCGACTGCGATCTATCAGGGTGCCGACGCTGTGATGCTGTCTGCCGAGACAGCGGTGGGTCGCCATCCGGCAACCGCAGTTGCGATCATGTCGCGTATCATCCGGGCGACCGAAGCGGCGGAGGATTACCGCCGCTCAATGGTGCAGTTCGACGGTGACGAGACGGCGCAGACGGCCATCGACGTCGTTGCGCAGACTTCGCTGGCGATGGCGGCGGCCGAAGGCGCTGCGGCGCTGGCCCTGCGGACCGGTGCGTTTGAGCGCCTGGCGCGGTTCTCGCGGGTACGCGGCGCGACGCCCATACTTTATGGCTCCATCGAGGAGCAGAGGGTGCGTCAGGCATGTCTGCTCTGGGGGGTGCATCCGCACCTGCTCGATGCCGGTGTCGAGAACTGGTACCGCGCTTTGATGAAGGCGTCTGGCCTCGAAGGCCGGGTCGCCTATGCGCGATGGGCGGGCGACGATGCGCGGTTCGCCTGGGAGATCGGGGTCGGTAAAGGCCTCGATGGCAAACCGATCACTGGCGTATGATCATCTGCCCCTGGCGCACTTCATAGGAATTGAGTTCGCCGAGAAAGCTCATACCGAGCAGGGACTGTTCCAGCTCGGTGCGCAGGATGACGGCATTGACGTTTTCCACTTTCACCTTGCCGATACGTATGCTGGAGAGGACGACCGGCGCGCCGTAGGTAATGCCGCCGGCGGTGCGGATCTCTGAATCAAAATCCAGCTCTTCGGGTTTCAGGCCGAGGCGCTGCGCGTCGAAATAGGTCAGCGCAACTATGCTGGCGCCGGTGTCGACCATGAACTTGACCTGCGTGCCGCTCACATCTGCGCGGGCCCAGAAGTGGCCGTCATTCTCGCGGTCGATGAAAGCGGCGCGGGCGCCAGCGATGGGCGCAGGCTCGGGCGCGGCGACCGCAACGGTGACCGGGAACTGCGGAGGGTTTTCAGCGACTTCGTGGAAGCGCGGCGCCACGATGAACGCGATCACCACGGCGATCACGATGGAGGCAAACATCACGAGGAAAAGGCTTCGCAGCGCCATCCGTCAGCGCTTTCCAAGGAGTTCGAGCTGGCTGATCCGGGCGGGCAGGCTGGCGATGACCGCATCGCGGCCCTCAGAGCCCATCTGCACCCAGCGGCCGATTTCCGGCAGGGTGCGTGCGCAGCCGAGGCAATACCCCGTCTGGCCGTCTACGGCGCAAACCTTGATGCAAGGGGTCTTTATAGGCTCAATTGGCATGTCTATAGCAAATACCGGATGGGAGATTGCGGCAAGTCTCTCATGAACGGCGTAATAAATCCTTGCCGGACAGGCCACGGAATCTTTGATAATTGTAAGTTTGCGCACCTGTGTGGCGCATGGAGCACCCAGTCTTGAGCGACCCCGCCGCCCAGAAATCCCCCCTTTCAGACGCCCGCGATCTGATTCTCAAGCCTGCCGAGGCGGATGCCGGCTCCGGCCGGAAGGTGCGTGAAGCGCTTTCCGGAATGGGCCGGGAAGGCGACTTCGGCCGTCTCGGCGAAGCGGCCGAGTGGCTGGCCAGCTGGCAGCGCCGGTTTCCGCCGCGTATCGAGAGGCCGACGCTGGCGATCTTTGCCGGCGCCCATGGTATCGTCGATTCGGGTGTGTCGCTGTCGAGCAATTCCGATACGCGCGCGCATATTGATGCGCTGGCGCAGGGCCGCGCGCCCCTTTCGGCGATTGCGGCCCAGGCCGGGGCAACCGTGCGCGTGTTCGAACTGGCGCTCGACAAGCCGACGCCGAGCATCGCCAAGGAAGCCGCGATGACGGAGCGCGAATGCGCGGCAACCATCGCCTATGGATTTGAAGCGGTCGAAGACAAGCCGGACCTGCTGGCAATTGCCGTGTCGGGGGCCGGTGTCGGCACCGCGGCAGCGGCAGTGGCCTGCGCGCTCTATGGCGGCTCGCCGGATTATTGGGTGCGCCCGAGCGCGCAGACACCCGCCAGCATTTCCGAGAAACGCAGCGAACTCGTCAGCGCCGCCCTCCGGCTGCACCGGGGACACCTGTCTGACCCGCTGGAAGCCTTGCGATGCCTGGGCGGGCGTGAACTGGCGGCGTGTGTCGGCGCCATAATCGCGGCGCGCCACCAGAGCATTCCGGTGGTGCTGGACGGGTTTGCCACGACCATTGCGGCGGGCGTCGTGCATGCGGTCTCGCCATCGGCGGTCAGCCACTGCCTGGCGTCCCATATCACCCAGCGCCCGGCACATGAAGCCGCGCTCGAGCGCATCGGGCTCGCCCCGTTGCTACAATTGCAATTCCAGACCGGTGGCGGATTGGGCGCCGCAACGGCCATCGGGGTGCTCAAGACCGCCTGCGCGCCCTTCATCGCGAAGCCTGCACCCGCCTGACGCTACGTCAGTGCGGCATTCTTTACGTTTACGTGCACGTCACCTTGCCAGTGCACGGTTTTGACTGACATAGAGGGGCTAAGAGGCACCCAGAGGCATCCGGAGGACCACCGAACATGAATCTCGACTTTACGACTGAAGAGAACGCCTTCCGCGAAGAAGTGCGCGCGTTCATCCGCGAGAATTACCCCAAGGAACTTATGAACATGGGGACCCGCGAGGACCTCACGCGCGAGCAGTTCCTCGCCTGGCACAAGATCCTCGGCAAGAAGGACTGGTCGACGGTTGCCTGGCCGAAAAAGTATGGCGGCACCGGCTGGACCTCCACCCAGCGCTATATCTGGTCGGAAGAGAATGCCCGGGTTGACGCGCTGATGCCGCTGCCGTTCGGCGTCTCGATGGTCGGCCCGGTGATCTACACCTTCGGCAGCGAAGAACAGAAAGAGCGCCATCTGCCGGGTATCCGTTCGGGCGACGTCTGGTGGGCGCAGGGCTATTCTGAGCCGGGCGCCGGCTCTGACCTTGCGAGCCTCAAGACCACTGCCGTTCGCGACGGGGACCACTATGTGATCAACGGGCAGAAGACCTGGACCACACTGGCCCAGCATGCCGACTGGGGCTTCTTCCTCTGCCGCACCGATCCGTCGGCGAAACAGCAGGAAGGCATCTCCTTCATCCTCGTCGATATGAAAACGCCGGGCATCGAAGTGCGCCCGATCAAGCTGATCGACGGCACGCATGAAGTGAACGAGACTTGGCTGACGGACGTGCGCGTGCCGGTTGAAAACCTCGTCGGCAAGGAAAACGAAGGCTGGACCTATGCCAAGTTCCTGCTGGCGCACGAGCGTTCGGGCATTGCCGGTGTGGCACGCTCCAAGCGTGGCATCGAGCGCCTGCGCGACATCGCCTCGTCGGAGTCCATCGATGGCGAACCGCTGATCGCCAATGGCGATTTCGCCCGCAAGATCAGCCAGCTTGAGATCGACCTGACGGCGCTCGAATTCACTGAACTGCGCACGCTGGCTTCAGAAGCGGCCGGCAAGGGTCCGGGGCCGGAAAGCTCGATCCTCAAGATCAAGGGCACCGAGATCCAGCAGCGCCTGACGGAGCTGACGCTGGAGGCCGTCGGCAACTATGGCGCGCCCTATGCGCGCGGCATGGAAGGCCACGGCGTCAACGATCTGAACGTCGGACCGGACTATTCGAACCACGCGGCGGACACCTATTTCAACATGCGCAAGACGTCGATCTATGGCGGATCCAACGAGATCCAGCGCAACATCATTACAAAGATGATCCTCGGCCTTTAAGGGCGAGGGCAGGGAGGATGACTGATGGATTTCAATTTCACTGAAGAACAGACGATGATCCGCGACAGCCTCGCTCGGCTGATCAAGGACCAGTATGATTTCGATACCCGCCGCAGGGTCGTCGCCTCGAAAGAGGGCTGGCGTCCGAAGATGTGGGCCCAGTTCGCCGAACTCGGGCTGCTGGCTGCGCCGTTCAGCGAAGAAGACGGCGGCCTCGGCGGCGGTCCGGTTGATGCGATGGTTGTAATGGAAGAGTTCGGCAAGGGCCTCGTGGTCGAGCCGTTCCTGCAGACGGTCGTCATCGGTGGCGGTTTTCTGAAGCGCGGATCGGATGCTCAGAAGGCTGAGCATCTTACCCCTCTGGTAGCGGGTGAGCGCGTGTTCGCGTTTGCCTATGCCGAGCCGAAAGGCCGCTACAACCTGGCGGACCTCGAGACGACGGCGAAGAAAGAAGGCGACGGCTGGAAGATTTCCGGCCACAAGGCCGTGGTCATTGGCGCGCCCTGGGCGAGCCACCTGATCGTCACGGCACGGACGGCCGGCGGTCGCCGCGACACCAGTGGTATCGGCGTGTTTATCGTGGCCAAGGATGCCAAGGGCGTCACCACACGCGACTATCCGACGGTTGACGGCCGACGCGCGTCCGAAGTGCACTTCGACAACGTCTCGGTGGGCGCTGAGGCCGTGATCGGCGATGCCGCAAGCGGTCTGGCGCTGATCGAGCGCGTTACGGACGAAGCCATTGCCGCTCTCTGCGCCGAAGCGTGCGGCGCTATGAAGGTCGCCCAGACAATGACGGTCGAGTACTCGCGCCAGCGTAAGCAGTTCGGCACGCCGATCGGCAAGTTCCAGGTGCTGCAGCACAAGATGGTCGACATGTTCATGGAGGCCGAGCAGTCGGTATCGATGACTTACATGGCGACTTTGAAACTCGACGAGGACGACGTTACGCGAAAGAAGGCGGCTTCGGCAGCTAAGGTTCGCATCGGCCAGGCTGGCCGTTTCGTTGGTCAGAACGCCATCCAGATCCATGGTGGCATGGGCATGACGGACGAACTCGCTATCGGCCACTACTTCAAGCGCCTGACGATCATCGATTCCGAGTTCGGTAACGTGGACCACCACCTGAAGCGGTACACGGATCTTTCCGCCGCGGATGTCGCGGTTGCGGCCGAGTAAGGTTCAGGCAATACGAATTCGAAGCGGGGCTGGAGCGATCCGGCCCCGCTTTGTTATGCGCTATGGTCGGCCAGCATCCGGTGGATCGTTGCGATGGCCGCGTCATGGGAAAGACGGGCCCGTGCATTCTGGCGTGCGCCTTCCGACAAGGCGGCGCGGCGAGCGCTGTCACCGGCGAGCCCGAGGATTTCGGCGGTGAGCGCTTCGGGGCCGGAAGCCGTGATTACCAGATCATCCAGTGCATGGCCAAAGCCTTCGAGGGCGAGCGGGTAGACGACGCAGGGCATCCCGAGCAGCAGGTATTCTGCCACCTTGATACTGGTGCCGGTGGCTAAGCGCGTGGGGGCGATACCGATGGCGTGAGCGCCGCCGATGGATTCCAGCGAGTCGACGCGGCCGAGTACTTTCACGCCGGGGAGGGCAGCGCGCGCGGGCGTCAGCGTCTTGCCGATAGAGCCGGCAATCCAGAAGTCGAGCGCGGGCGCTTGCTCGCGGACGCGGGGCCAGACGTCATCGAGGAAATGGTTCAGCGCTTCAGCATTGCCCCCGTGCACCGTGCCGATGAACACGACGTGTGGCTCGCCAACATTCTCTGTGGTCTGATAATCCGGCGCGTCAGGCGGCACCCAGGCCATCTGCGCCTTCGGCAGGTGGCGCTGCACCTTGGCGAGTTCGTTAGCCGAGATGAAGAAGATCAGGTTGCAGCTCGACAGCCAGCTGATCTCGGCCTCCAGGCTCGTCTCGTCAAAGTCGATTACCTGCCCGCCTTCGCGGAAGCGCTCGGCGCGGTCTGAAAGGAGGTCGTGCATCAGGCAGGCATGGATCGTTTTCGATTTAAGCCTTTTCAGGGCTGGCCCCATGGAGCTGTATTCCGCAACCGTGATGGCGGAGGGGTCCGCGTCGCAGGCGCGCGCGACGATCTGCGCTTCCGCCGGGCTGATCTCGCGGCCAAGGTAACTCGCGATCACGATGCTCGCGCCAAGGCGGCGGGCGCCTTCCTTGCCGAGGCGGATGGCGAAACGCGTCCAGACGCGCGGCGACAGGGACCAGTAGCGGGTGCCGAGTTTCACGCTGCCCGGCCAGACGATGGACTGAGTGAGGGCCGCAAGGCGCGGATTCACGCTGGCCCAGGGCCGGTTGCCGAAGGACTGCCAGGGCGCAAAGACGATGCGGATGTCCATGCCCGCCTGCTTCGCCATGCGCAGGAAGGTTTCGAGATAGGCTGAATTGCCGGTCGCCATGTTGTCGAGCTGGCGCTGGACGAGAACGTCCATCACGGGGCGCGGCGAATCAGGTGGGGTGGTCGGTTCGGTCATGGTTTAGCGTGCGGGATGTGGGTGCACCCGGCAATGCAAGTCCGCGGCCAAGTGGACAACCCTGATCGGCCATCAGGCGCGCCGGACTTTGCCTTTCAGGGGAGCAGTCGGCTTGGCGCCCGCAGGTCTGCCAGTTCTCCGAGGGCGTCCGTGCAGGCGGCGCGCAGCTGCATGCGGTCTTGGGCTCCAGGGAAGCCTCCGCTGCCGGAAAGCGGCGCGGAGACATAATGCAGCGCCTCTTCGATGACGGCCAGATGGGGGGCAGCTGAGAGCATCCGCCCTTTGAGGCGAGCGTGTTCGGAACGGATGAGCCGAATACAATTCATGTTAGAAAAATATAGAGATTCCCCTTTAAGAAAATAATGCTCTTTTCGGATTAAGGTGCGGGCCCGGTCAATTCCGGGGAATGATCAGGCGGTGTGAGACCAGAGGGCTTCCAGGTCTCGGGCCATGACTTCACCGGCACGGGCGTCAGCTTCGGGGATCCGGAAGCCGACCATGGCGGTGCCTTCGAGCGAGCTTGTGTCGGCGGGCTTCACCGGCCAGCGCGCTCCGGCGATCAGGTTGGCGCCCATCTCGGCAAGCAGTTCGCCGAACTCTGCCTCGCGCCCATCCCGGAAGAGCGGAAGCCAGAGGAGGATCATGCCGGTTGGCCAGCGCTTCAGCGCCTTGGGCGTCCAGAGGGCGAGGGCCTCGATATCGCGCCGGGTTTCATAGCTCGGGTCCGAGAGGACGAGGATCTGCTCATGGCCGCGAGGGGCGAGTTTTAGCGCACCCGCATAGCCGTCGGCCGCGCGGATCAGGACGCGGGGATCTGCACCGAGGTTGTCGGTCAGGGCCTTGAACTCGGCGGGGTGGCGTTCGAAAAGGATGGCGCGGGCGCTGGCCGGCAGGCGGGCAAGGGCGAGGGCGGGGGAGCCCGGATAGTCCTTTTCCGTCCGTTCCCGGACGAGTTTCAGCCAGTCTTCTAAACCAGAGGGGGCGGCGCCGTTCAGGAGGGCATGGATGCCGGTGTCTGCCTCGCCGCCCTTGCGGGCCTGTGTGCCGGTCAGGTCATATCGTCCGCGTCCGGAATGTGTCTCCACATAGAGCACGGGCCGCGGGCCCCTGGCCACGTTCCGCAGGACAAGGTCCAGAACGGCGTGCTTCAGAACGTCGGCGCGGTTGCCCGCATGGAATCCGTGCTGATAGGACAGCATCGCCGGGCTGGACCTTTACCGTTATTGCGCGCCGAGGCTTTCTTTGCGGGCCGCTTCGAACTCGTTGCCTTCATACCAGGTTGGCCAGTCGGAAGAGTTGGCAATGCCGAGGCCCACTTCGTAGAGGGCCTGGATATCTTCCTGGAAGCCGGAGAGGTCCCAGCTGTCAGAGTATTCGTCCATTGGCTTGTGGTAGCGCTCAGCCGTATAGGCAGCAGCAGCTGCTTTGCCGGCTGCGACGCCGCCTTCCAGCTTGTCCTCGCCGCCATCGGCGTAGAGCATCGGCACTCCCTTCTTGGCGAAGGAGATATGGTCCGACCGGTAGAAATAGCCGGCTTCCGGCGTAGGATCGGCCTTGATCACGCGGTTGTGCGCCGCCAGCACGTCCTTCAGCCTGTCTTCCAGCTGCGAGGCGCCGTAGCCGACGACGACCATGTCTGCCGTGCGGCCGATGGGCAGCGCGCCGTCCATGTTTATGCCGGCAACGATCCTGTTCAGCGGCACGGTCGGCTGTTCGGCGTAGTAAGCCGAGCCGAGCAGGCCCGACTCCTCAAGGGTAACGGCTACGAACAGTACGGAGCGTTGCAGCGTCTGCGCCTTCATGGCTTCGGCGATCTCCAGCAAGGCAGCCGTGCCGGTGGCGTTGTCGACCGCGCCGTTGAAGATGTCGTCTTCGTAGAAGTCTTCGCCTTCCTTGCCGGTTTTCTCGCCGGTCTTCATGCCGAGGTGATCCCAGTGCGCCGTGTACAGAACATATTCATCAGGCGCGGTTGTGCCCGGAAGGACGCCGACGACGTTGCGGCTGGAAAGGGGCTCGATCGACTGGTTGACTGTGCCGCGCACCTTCAGGCCTTCCATGACCACCGGCGTGAAACCGCGCGTATTGGCGACGGCCTTCTGGGCGGCAAAGTCCAGACCGGCCTTCGTGAACATCTGCTCGGCCGTCTCGCGCGTGATCCAGCCTTCGATTGCTGCGCGTTGGGCGCCGCCATCCGTGCGCACGAGGTCAGACTGGGCGCCGGACCAGGAGCCGGTTACAACGTCCCAACCATAGGAGGCCGCTTCGGTCTCATGCACGATCAGCGCAGCTGCCGCGCCCTGGCGGGCGGCTTCCTCAAACTTGTAGGTCCAGCGGCCGTAATAGGTCATGGCATTGCCCTTGAAGAGGCTGGCATCGCCGTTCGCAAAGCCCGGATCGTTGACGAGTATGATCACGGTCTTGCCGGTAAAGTCCTGCCCGGCATAGTCGTCCCAGCCGAACTCCGGCGCCACGACCCCGTAGCCGACAAAGACGACATTGGAGGGCTCGACCGTCGCCTGGTTGGCGTTCTGGCGCTTCGTCCAGTAGACCGCCTGGGACTTGAAGCCGAGCGACAGGTCTTCGCCACCGGGCCAGGTGACGATGAGTTCGGACGTCGCCTGATCGACTGTCTGGTTCACCATCTTCA
>NZ_JBBEBT010000131.1:0-5202 GCF_040882205.1 Hyphomonas sp. | reverse complement strand
GTCTGGGGCGCCGGGCGGGGCGCGCGGCGTTCCCAGAGTTCTTCTGTGATGAACGGCATGAACGGGTGCAGCAGCTTCAGCGAACCGTCCAGCACAAAGCCGCATACCGCCCGCGTCTCCGCCTTGGCGGTGTCATCCATGCCCATCAGCAGTGGCTTGATCAGCTCGAGATACCAGTCACACAGCGTGTTCCAGATGAACTTGTAGACCGCGCCGGCCGCTTCGTTGAAGCGGTATTCCTCGATGCCCCTGGTCACATCGGCCACGCAATCGGCCAGCTCGCTCAGGATCCACTGGTTCACCGGCAGCTGCGCCGAACACGGATCAAGATCGCCCGGCGCGCCGCACTCGTTCATCTCAGCAAAGCGCGCCGCATTCCATAGCTTGGTCGCAAAGTTGCGATTGCTCTCCACCGCCTGTTTCGACAGGCGAATATTACGGCCCTGACCCGCCATCCGGCCCAGTGTGAAGCGCAGTGCGTCAGCGCCGAACTCGTCCACGATCTCCAGCGGGTCAATCGCATTGCCCTTGGACTTGGACATCTTCTGCCCTTTTTCGTCCAGGACGAGGGCATGGATATAAACGTCCTTGAACGGAGCTTCCTTGGTGAACTCGATCCCCATCATCATCATCCGGGCGACCCAGAAGAAGATGATGTCGAACGCGGTGACCAGCGTCGCTGTCGGATAGAAAGTCTTCAGCGCCTCGGTATTTTCCGGCCAGCCCTGCGTCGAGAAGGGCCACAGTGCAGAGGAGAACCAGGTGTCGAGAACGTCTTCATCCTGCACCAGCCTGGCGCCCTTGCCAGCGAGAGCTTGTGCTTCCTGCTCGGTTGCTGCGACGAACACATCGCCGCTCTCGTTGTACCACGCCGGAATCCGATGCCCCCACCAGAGCTGCCGGCTCACGCACCAGGGCTGAATATTGTCCATCCAGTTGTAATATGTCTTGGTCCAGTTCTCAGGAACAAAACGCGTGCGTCCGTCCTCGACGGCCGCGCGTGCCGGTTTCGCCAGCGTTGCCGCATCGACATACCACTGGTCCGTCATCCACGGCTCGATCACGACGCCTGAACGGTCGCCGAAAGGCTGCTCGATTTTCAGATCTTCGATCCGCTCCAGCAGTCCTGCCGCTTCGAACGCCTCGACGACCTTCTCGCGCGCTTCTGACCGGTCAAGCCCGCGATAAGCCGCCGGAATGCCTGCCGCATCAGCTTCCGCGCCATCTGCAATCGCCGCAACAGCCGTCAGAATATTCAGCGGCGTATGTCCCGCCCGCTTGCCGACTTCAAAGTCATTGAAATCATGCGCCGGCGTAATCTTCACCGCGCCTGAGCCCTTCTCGGGATTGGCATATTCATCTGCCACGATCGGCACGCGCCGTTCGACAATCGGCAACATCACATACTTGCCGACAAGCGCCCCATAGCGCGCATCCCCGGGATGCACCGCGACGCCGGTATCGCCGAGCATCGTTTCAGGCCGAGAAGTCGCCACCACGATGTAGTCGCGCCTCTCCGTGCCGGTGATGTTGCCCTCTTCATCCTTGACCGGATGATCATAGCTGGCACCATCCGCCAGCGGATACCGCAGGTGCCAATAGTGGCCCGCCACTTCCTTCGTCTCGACTTCGAGGTCCGAGATTGCCGTCTGGAAATGCGGGTCCCAGTTCACCAGCCGCTTGTCGCGGTAGATCAGGCCTTTCCTGTGCAGGTCGACGAACACCTTCGTCACTGCCTTAGAGAGGCCTTCGTCCATCGTGAAGCGCTCGACCGACCAGTCGCACGAGGCACCAAGCCGCTTCAGCTGCCCCTTGATCGAGCCGCCCGATTCTTCCTTCCACGCCCAGACGCGCTTCAGGAACGCCTCGCGTCCCATCGTCCTGCGGTCAAGGCTGCCTTCCTTTGCCAGCTGGCGCTCGACCACCATCTGTGTCGCGATGCCGGCATGGTCCGTGCCCGGCTGCCAAAGCACGTTCTTGCCGCGCATCCGCTCGAACCGGATCAGCACGTCCTGCAGCGTATTGTTCAGCGCATGGCCCATGTGCAGCACGCCGGTCACGTTCGGCGGCGGAATCACGATGGAATAGGCCTGCGCGCTGGTATCGCCCGTCGGCTTGAAGCAATCGGCTGCCTCCCAGGCCTGATAAAGGCGCGGTTCGGCTTCTGCGGGGTCAAATCTCTGGTCAAGCATCGTTGGGGAAGGTCCGGTATGGGCACAAAAGAAAAGCGCGCCGGTGAGGCGCGCTGTTCCCTATATCAAGTTCAGGCAATGAGGCTAGCGCGCCATGCGGGCGATCCGCTGGACTTCGGCCTCTACCTTCTCTTCCACGATGTTCGCGAGGTTGGCATCGAGCCATTCCTTGATCATCGGCTTGAGCATCTCTTTGACGAGACCCTCGATCGTATTGTCACCGGAGACCTCCATCCTGGAGATCAGCTTGCCGAGGGCGCCGGCGGCGACATCAGCGGTGGCTTCATCGGTCAGGACGGTCTGGGCGTAGCGGGCGCTTGTTTGCATGGGGGGCTCCGTAGCGGTGAAAGAGGGGCGGGCAGGCGGGGTGCGCAAGGCAGCCTCCACCGGCGGCGGGGCGGGTTCGGCCGAGGCCTGTCCGGCGGTTTGCCGGGCCGAGCCCAGCACTTCCTCGAACGTGAATTCCGGGCCGGTCAGCTTGGTCGATACCGGGGCCGGCGCAGGCGTTTCCTCGACCTCGAGCTCGGCCTCGAACATCGACTCGCTCTCGACGTGCATGTCTCCGGCAACCGCGTCCTCTATGTCTTGATAATCGTTCACCGGCTCGGGCGCGGCCCCCCGCAGCACTGAGCCAGGCGCGCGTGCCGGCACCGGCTCATCATCGGAGATGATCTTGCGGATCGACGCCAGGATTTCCTCCATCGTCGGCTCTTTGTGTGCTTCGTTGGCCATCTTAGCCCCTCGTTACAGGAATCGTTTCGCAGACCTTCCGGTCAGGACTAGGCCGAATCCGGTTAACAACCCTTTGACAAAGTTAACGCGTCTGGCCTCAGAAGGCCAGCGCCTCAGCCGATGGTGTCCAGGCCGCCGACGGCCCGCAACAGCTGGTGCGCCGCCACATAAGCGTCGCGCTCGGCGCCGACGAGCGCAAGGCGCGCCTCGAACAGCTGCTGTTCCTGGTCCAGAACGTCCAGCGTTGTGCGCACGCCTACCGCCAGCTCCTCCTTGGCGCCTTCATAGGCGATCTCGGCCGCTTCGACCTGCCGGCGCGAAGCTTCGATGGCCCGCATCGAGGCACTGTAGCCATACCAGGACTGCGCCACCTGCGCCCGTACCTGCGTCTCGAAGGCATCGATCCTGCGGCGGGCCTGCTCGCGCTGCAGTTTCGCCGCGTTGACCTGCGCATTAACAGCGCCGCCATTGAACAGCGCGATGCGCCCCTGCGCCACGGCAGACACGCTGGTGTCCCGGCGGCTCGGGTCGCTCCAGGTTTCCTGCAGGCCCGCGGCGGCGACCACACTGATCTGCGGCCGGCCATCTGCCCTGGCGATGTCCACACCGGCGCCTGCAGCCTTCAGGTCTTCCCGCGCCGCCTGAATCGAGGGGTTGTTTTCATTGGCATTTACGAACGCCGTCTCGATATCCAACGGCAGGGGCGGCAGCGGCGGGGGCGGAGCCAGATCGCCCGGCTTCTGTCCGGTCAGGAACTCATAGAAGGCTTCGCTGCCCTGCAACGCCGCCTCGGCCCCGGCCAGCGCCGCCCGGGCGCCCTCCAGACGGGCCTGCGCCTGCGCCACATCAGTACGCGTCACCACGCCGACTTCGAAGCGGTCCTCCGCTGCGCGCACCTGTTCGCCGGTCACTTCCACATTGTTCTTGCGGATCGACACGGTCTCTCGGTCCCTGCGCACGTCCACATAGGCGGTCACCACATCGAGAACCAGGTCCTGGCGAGATGCAACGAAAGTGCGGTCCGCCGAATCGATCCCCGCGCGGGCCTGCCGGATGCCGGCGCTGACGCGTCCGCCGGTATAAATCGGCTGTACGGCCTGCAGCTGCATGCTGGCAATCGGCCGGTCGCCCGTGCCGAAATTCGGAACTGAGTTGGTATCGATATACTCATACCCGCCGCTCGCCGACAGGTTCACCTGCGCCATCCCGGCCGAGCGCGCCAGATCAAGGCTCTCGCGGGCGATGTCCGTCCGGTAGCGTTCGATTTCAAGCTGGGGATTGGTCGAGAAGGCCGAGGCGACGGCCTCTTGCAGCGTCTGGCCCTGGGCGGGCGCGCCGAACACCAGGCCGAACACCAGGCCGGACAGGCTGGCCCCGAGCAGGAGCATGAGTTTATGGGCGCGCATCGGGAGGAACCTCGGCTGGACACAGGGTATATAGGCGCCCCGCCGCCGCAGGAGAACAGTGTTCACCTAGCGGCAGAGTAACGATTTTCCGGTCTTTAGCAGTCAGAAGCTAAAGCTAGGTTTCCGGTCAAAGGCGGAAAAACGCGGCGGGCAGCAGTCAAAGCCCTCGCGCGCCGATACCGTGTTGCCGGCTTTCGTGAACACCTTGCCGCGGCCCATGCCGCCTTCGTCTGCCACCACGGCGACCATCCGGCCCCCGTCGCGCAGCTGCTCCGCCCAGGCGCCCGGCAGCGTTTCCACCATCCCGGCCACATAGATCACGTCAAACGGCGCCTGTTCCGGCAGTCCCTTGGCCAGCGGCCCTTCCACCGGCGCCGCCCGGTCCACGCCAATCACGGCAAACCGCTGCGACATCGCATCTACCAGCGCCGCCGTCTCTTCCAGCGCGATCACGGTGTCTGCCACATGGCTGATCAGCGCCGCCTCGTAGCCGGCGCCCGCGCCGATAACCAGTACCACGTCCTCAGGCTGGATCTGCGCCATCTTAACCAACTTTGCCGTGTCGCGCGCAATCCACAGCGCCCGGCCCGGGGACGTCTCGATCTCCAGCTCGGAATAGGCCACGCCCTTGCGCGAGTTCGGCACGAACACTTCGCGGGGCGTGCGCAGGAAAGCGCTTACGATCCGCTGATCGGTGACGTCATTCGGGCGGACCTGGCTGTCCACCATGATTTCACGGGCGAGGTCGAAATCCATTCGGGTCACTTCTCTCTGCGGGCGCGGGGGGAACGTCGCCATGTATCATGCCCGGCTGCGCACGCAATCTTGCGCGCGGCGATTAAAATAGCCTGCGCGCGCCGATTGTCTCGCCC
>NZ_JBBEBT010000130.1:0-32621 GCF_040882205.1 Hyphomonas sp. | reverse complement strand
ACTCCTGACCCCCAGATTCGTAGTCTGGTGCTCTATCCAGCTGAGCTACGGGTGCTTGGCCACTGCAAGGACCGGACACATACAGGCGCGTCCCCAGCCTTGCAAGCCTCAAAAACCCTCGTGGTTCAGCCGGGCGTAACAGCCGTATCAGGCGCAGATTCCGGCGCCGTTTCGGCGGGCGGACCCTCCGGGACTGCAACCGTTTCGGGCGGTGCGGGCGCCTCAACCGGGTCCAGAACGCTGGCGATCCAGTCCGCATAGGCGGAAACACGCATATAGACGCCGGGATTCTCAGCGCGGCCGCACCCGAGGCCCCAGCTGACGACGCCGGCCTGCACCGGGCCGCCCGGCGTGCGCAGCACCAGCGGCCCGCCGCTGTCGCCCTGGCAGGCATCCGTGCCGCCTGTGCCGGCGCAAAGCTGGGTGGCGCTGTCGACTGTGACGCCGGAATAGACCGCATCGACCAGCCCTTCCCGCTCCAGACCCGTGCGGATGCGTTCGGCGCACACTTCCGCCGGCAGCGCCGGCACATAGCCCTCCTGCAGGATCAGCGACCCCGCCGCGACCTGGCGGCCGCTACGCGTGACACCGTCCTGGCCCTGTGCGCTCTCGCCTTTCTGGCCATAGCCAGCCGCCCACACATCGGCATAGGGATCGTAGATGCCCTCTGCCGAACCGGTGAGCCCTGCGACCGGCATAGGCATCGCCGCCGAACGCCCGGCGAGCCGCAGCAGGGCGAGATCATGGCCACGCTCCGGCGCGCCCGGTTGATAGTCCGGATGCAGGATCACGCCGGCAACCGGCAATACGCTGCCAGGCGGAATGGTGCGCAGGTCGCCCAGGCCGATCGCCACAGCCACGGCGCCGCGCCGGGTTTCACCAGAATATTGCGCTGCCCGGCCAGACGCCTCGATCCGCATGTCTTCGGCGCAATGCGCCGCTGTCAGTACCCAGTCGGGCGCGATCAGCGTGCCGCCGCATTCGTGAAAGACATCCTTGCCGGAGACGGTCTGGATCGACGTCATGCCGGGCCATTTTGCCGGGTCAGCGTCGCGCCCGGCAACCATGCAGCCGGCGAGCACGCAGGCGCTGGCTGGCGCCAAGAGCGACCATTTCAGCCAGCGGATCATGCCGCGTCTCCCTGCCGTTCGGCTTCATACACAGCGCGCGCAATGCTGCGCGCCAGCGTCGAAGCTGCGAGTTCGCCGATGCGCGCAATCAGCTCTGGGCGCGGCCCGTCGATCTGCCGGCGCGCCGTCGCGATCACGAACACCACATCCCCGTCAGTTGGCGCAAATACCGGCCGGATCGCACGCGCCATGCCCGCCAGCGCCATCTGCGCGACACGTTCGGCCTCGTCCCGCGTCAGCACGGCATCAGTTGCGATACAGGCAATCGTCGTGTTCTCGCGCGGCGCAGGGTTCACTTTCGCGGCGCCCCAGTCTTCCGGATCAAAACCCTGCGTGACATCCGGCCGCGCGCCGCCGAACTCGCCGCCGATCTCGAAAGGCCAGGCCCAGAAGGCTGCGCTGTTCGGCATGCGCACCGAACCAAAGCTGTTGACTGCGGCGAGCGCGCCGACCGTCAATCCGTCCGATGCCACAATGCTCGCCGATCCCGTGCCGCCGGGCGCCTGCCCTGCGCGGGCACCATAGGCCGCCCCTGACCGCCCCAGCCGGAAGGCCTCACCCGCGCTGTCGAATGCCTTGCGCGCGAGTCCCGAGTAGGGCGCGACGTCGCCCCATTCCTTGTCGCCGCCATTGGCGAGATCGTAGAGAATCGCCGAAGGGACGATCGGCGTCGGCGGCACACCCGGCCGGGGCACCAGCGCGAAACCGCGCCCCGCGGCCTTAAGGCCAGCCATTACGCCGTCGGCCGCCGCCAGACCATACGCGCTGCCGCCCGACAGGCAGATCGCATCCGCGCCGCCAACCAGACGTCCGCCGCTCAGCACATCCGTCTCCCGCGTACCCGGCCCGCCGCCCGCAACGGCGACGGCGCCGACGGCGAACCTATCTGGCAGGATGACCGTGACACCGCTGCGCACGCGGGCATCTTCGGCCTGCCCGACCAGAATGCCCGGAACGTCTGTAATGAGGTTGCGCGACCCCGGCTTTGCCATGTTAAGAGCCTTATCAGCTGATTTGTCTGTCCCGGTCTTAAGGGCCTGCGGGCGCCCCGCCAAGCAAAGGGTTTTCACATGCGCCGTCTCCCCCTCCTCGCGCTAGCTCTTGTGGTGTCTGCCTGCGCGCCAGCCGCCGCGCCGCCGGCTTCCACCGTTGACGTTCAGGAGACCGCGCCGGAATCGCTTGGTGACTTGTCCTGGACCAAGGGCGGCATGGTCGCGGCGGCGAATCCCTACGCCGTGAACGCCGGTCTCGAAATCCTGCGCAATGGCGGTAATGCCATAGATGCAGCAATCGCGGTGCACGCCGTGCTGGGTCTCGTAGAGCCTGAAAGCTCCGGCATCGGCGGCGGCGCCTTCCTCGTCCATTATGACCGCGCAACCGACAAGATCACCGTGTTCGACGGCCGCGAAACGGCGCCGGCCGCAGCCCATGCCGACTGGTTCATCAAGGACGGCAAGGCGATGGACTTTATCTCTGCCTGGCAATCAGGCCGATCGGTCGGCGTGCCCGGCCAGATCGCGCTCTACAAGGCAGCCCACGACGCGGGCGGCCAGGCCGACTGGGCATCGCTGTTCGAACCGGCGATCCGGCTTGCCGAGGATGGCTTTGAAGTCTCCCCGAAACTTGCCCAGACCCTCGCCTCACCGCGCCTGCGCGCCGCGATCCGCCTCGACGACAATCCGGTCACCGCGGCCTATTTCTACCCGGACGGCCAGCCGCTTGCGGCCGGTTTCGTGCGCACGAACCCCGCCTATGCCGCCACGCTTGCTGCGATCGCCGAAGAAGGCCCCGCCGCCTTCTATACCGGCAGCATTGCCGCCGAGATCGTCGCCGCCACCAATGACGGCCCGGACGGCGGCGCGATGACGCTGGACGATCTCCAGAACTACAAGGTCGCCGTGCGCGAGCCGGTCTGCGGCGAACTTCAGAGCGGCTACAAGATCTGCTCCGCCCCGCCGCCAAGTTCGGGGGGGATCACGCAGAACCTTATCATGGGCCTCTACGACTATCTGAAACCTCCGGCGACGGTGAACGCGGATGAGAGCCTTTACCTGAAAGCCTTCGTGGACGCCCAGCGCCTCGCTTACGCCGACCGCGATCACTATGTCGCGGACGGGGATTTCGTGACTGTGCCAACTGCCGAGCTGATTGACCCCGCCTATATCAAGGCGCGGGCGAAAGAGGCGTTTGCACCGGATGCGAAATCCTATCCGGGCGATCCGGGAACCGTGCTCGGCAAGGAGCCTATGCGCGCCATGTGGGGCGAAGACACCACCACACCCGGCGCCGGCACTACGCACATCTCGATCATCGACCTTGACGGCAACGCGGTCGCCATGACCGCCACCGTCGAAGCCGCTTTCGGTTCCTCCCGCATGGCCGGCGGCTTTCTCCTCAACAACGAACTCACCGACTTCGCGCTGACGCCGACCAAGGGCGGCAAGCCCGTCGCCAACGCCCCCGCCGCCGGCAAGCGACCCCGCTCCTCGATGTCGCCGACGCTGGTGTTCGACAAGGGCGGCGACCTCTTCATGGTCACCGGCTCGCCGGGCGGCAATTCGATCATCGCCTATGTCTCGAAAACGCTGGTCGGCGTTATCGAATGGGGCAAGACGGCTCAGGAAGCTGCCGCGCTGCCGAACATCATCGCGCGCGGCGATACGGTGGCCGTCGAAGTCGACGTGGAGGGTGGACCGGAATCGGCCGACGCCCTGCGCCAGATGGGTTACACGGTCGAGGAACGCACCGGCGAGAATTCCGGCCTCCACCTGATAGTCGTGCGCGACAAGGGCCTCGAAGGCGGCGCCGATCCCCGCCGTGAGGGCGTCGCCCTGCCGATCCGCTGACGCATCGCGCCCGCCGCCATGGCCAAGCTTTACTTCTCCTATGCGGCGATGAATGCCGGCAAGTCGACGATCCTGCTCCAGGCGGCGCACAACTACCGTGAACAGGGCATGGAAGTGCTGCTGCTCACCTCGGCGCTCTACCGCGACGCCGATGACGGCCATATCAGCTCGCGCATCGGCATCTCGGCCGAAGCGACGCTTTATAGGCAGGACACGGACATTTTCGTCCTGATCCAGGAACGCATGGGTCAGGGGCGTCTCGACGCAATCTTTGTCGACGAGGCGCAGTTCCTCACCCGCGATCAGGTCTGGCAACTCGCCCGCGTGGCGGACCATCTCGGCATGCCGGTGCTCACCTACGGTCTGCGTACGGATTTCCGGGGCGAGTTGTTCGATGGCTCAGCCGCTCTCCTCGCCATCGCCGACTCACTGCGCGAAGTTCGCACCATCTGCGAATGCGGCCGCAAGGCCATCATGGTCGTCCGCCTCGGCCCGGACGGACGCGCGCTGACGGAAGGCGACCAGATTTCGATCGAGAAGACGACCTATGTCTCCCTCTGCCGGCGACACTGGGAAGAGCGGATGGGCCGTTTCCCGAAAGGTTAAGCAGGCCGCCGCGTCACAAACCGGCACAGATTTCGCAGCAAAGCCCTCAAGCGTGCACATTCTGGCCACTGAGTCCGGTGACTGTGGGAGCCTGAAGGCCGCTCAAGGAGACCGGCTATGAACCATGAGCCCATGAAGACGAACCTGCCTTTTGTCGCCGCCCTGGCCATTGCCGGCCTCACCGCCATGATCCTTTTCGCCGTTCTTTCAGCGCCTGCGGAAGCGGACGAAAAGCCCGGCCTGGTCGATTATCCGGGCTTCCTTGAACTCGGCAAGGACATCGCGGCCTACCGCGAAACCCGCCTGATCGACCTCGAAACCTTCAACGCCATGAAGGCCGATCGGGATACCATTATTATCGATGCCCGCAGCGCCGGTAACCATGCCCTCGGCCATATCTCGGGCGCGGTGAACCTTAACTTCTCGGATTTCTCGGAAGGCATGCTGGCCGAAGTCATTGGCTCAAAACAGCACCGTATCCTGATCTACTGCAACAACAATTTCACCGACAACGTCGCCCCGGTGATGCTGAAATCGGCGCCGCTGGCCCTCAACGTGCCGACCTTCATCAACCTGTACGGCTATGGCTACGCGAACATCTACGAACTCTCGGGCGAATACAGCATCGAGGACCCTGAAATCGGCTGGGTCACCCGCCCCACCTATCAGTAAAACTAAAGCCATCATCTGACGCATTGCTTTTGGCACGCGCCCGGCTCAATTGGGGCCGAGACATCTCCCAGGAGGGCTGAGGATGAGCGCTGACGCGCCCGCCGGCCAGACGGCCGCAGTGAAATTGAACCCGAACGGACCGACCGAGGAAACCGTCCTCGCCGTCGAACATTATACCGACCACCTCTTCCGCTTCCGCCTCACACGCCCGCAGAGCTTCCGCTTCCGCTCGGGCGAGTTCGTGATGATCGGCCTGCCGAAGGAAGACGGCAAACCCCTCCTGCGTGCCTATTCGGTGGCCTCCCCGTCCTGGGACGAGGAACTTGAATTCTACTCCATCAAGGTGCCCGATGGCCCGCTTACCTCGCGCCTGCAATCCATCAAGGTCGGCGACAAGGTCCTCCTCGGCCGCAAGCCGACCGGCACGCTTGTGCTCGACGCCCTGACCCCCGGCAAGCGCCTCTACATGTTCTCCACCGGCACCGGTTTTGCCCCCTTCGCGAGCCTCGTGCGCGACCCTGACACCTATGAGCGCTACGAGCAGGTGATCGTCACCCACACCTGCCGCGATGTCGCCGAACTCACCTATTCGCGCAATCTGATCGACAGCCTGAAGGACGATCCGCTGGTTGGCGAACTCGTCGGCGGCAAACTGGCGCTCTACACGACGACGACGCGCGAGCCCTACCCGAACATGGGCCGCATCACGACCCTGATCGAGAATGGCAAGCTCTTCACCGATCTCGGCGTCCCGCCTCTTGATCCGTCCACGGACCGAGCCATGATGTGCGGCTCGATGGAGATGATCCAGGACAGCAAGGCGCTGATGGTCAAAGCCGGCCTGTCCGAAGGCTCCAATGCGTCGCCCGCTGAATTCGTGATCGAGAAGGCCTTCGCCGGGTGATCGGGTTCACACGCGCCGGTGCGGATCGGAATGATCCCATTCGGCCAGCAGCATGCGCAGCGCCGAGATGAAGGCGATCGGCTGATCCAGCATCACATGATGGCGCGCGTGAGGGATCGAAACAAACGGCACCTGGTGCCCCAGCAGCGCGCGCATGTAATCGCGGACCTCGTCCGGCATCAGCGCGCTTTCCTCCCCCCGGATGATCGCTACCCGGCACTTCGCCGCCTTCAGTAGCTCCCCGCCATCTCGGCCCGGCTCGAACCGCGTCCAGATCGTCGGATCGAACTTCCAGGTCCATCCGCCCTCGGCGCGTTTCAGGCTCCAGCGCGCAATATAGTCCATCGCGAAATGGTTATCGCACAATTGCGGCGGCGCAAGCCGGAAGCGCGACAGCGCGGCAGCGAGATCGGCATAGACCTTGTGCGGACGGCCGGCCCGCGACGGCCCCTGATGCGGCCGCTCCGGCGGGTTAACCGGACTATCGACGATCACCATGCCCTCGAACTTGTCGCCATGCTCGGCGCCGGTGACAAGAGTGACAAAGCCCCCAAAGGAATGCGCCACGATCACCGGCTTGCGCGGACCATCGAACAGGCCCGCATCTTCCGCCACCGCGACCTGTTCGGCAGAAAAGGTCGCCATGTCATAGTTTTCGCGCCAGGCGCTTTCGCCCATGCCCGAGAATGTCAGCGCCGCCACATTGTAATGCTCGGCAAAATAGGGCGCGATAAAATCCCACCAGTGCGCATGCGCGCCGTTTCCGTGCACGAACAATAATCCCGGCGCCCCGCGCTTGCCCCAGCGCTGGTAGGAGACCTGCGCACCCAGCACCTCGATGCGGTGCGTTTCATAAGGCGTTGCCACCGCATCCGGAAACCAGTCCGGCGCCGGCGGCAGTGCGCCGCCATATTCTGCCAGAGGCCCACCTTCCGACGGCATTTCCGGCGGCTGGTCGCGGACAATCGGATCACTTTCCCGGCTCATACGCCCTCTCCAGGTTTCAGGCTACAGTCTGCGCTGGACAGGCCCCGCCAATCAACCCCGTCCGCAACGGCAGGCGCGCGGCATGAAAAAAGGGCTGGAGGCGGTGCCCGGCCCTCTTATCCATCCGTCTCCGGATTACTTGTACTTGACGGCGCAGCCGTAAGGCTTGGTTACCGGTGTTGCGACTGGCGTGCCGGAGTTGAGGTCTGCCAACGCAGCGGTGACGTAGTTGGTGGCCCCGGCAATGTCATCCACCTTGGCCGAAGCCTTGGAATCGATGGCGCCATCATAGGCGAGTTCACCTTTCGGCGTGATGATGAACATGTGCGGCGTCGTCTTGGCGCCGAAAAGCTTGCCGACTGTCCCGGCCTCATCAAGCACCACATGCGCCGGTGCAGCGCGCCGCGAGGTGGTCAGCTCAATTGCCCGCCCCGCATCGGCGTAGCCCTGCTCTCCTACCGCCGAAGAAATCACGGAGATCCAGACGATATCGTCCGCCGCCGCGCTCGTCTGGAGTGTCTGCATATTCGACGGCGGCGCCGCGTAGTGTTTCTTCACGAAGGGGCAGCCGTCATTGGTCCATTCGAGGATCACCGTCTTGCCGGCGAAGTCTGCGAGGGAAATTGTCTCGCCGGTGGCTGTCACGCCCGTAAAGGCCGGCGCCGGTGCGCCGGTCGCGGGCGCGGCCTGCGCGGTTGAGGCAATCAGCGCGCCGGCCGTCAGCGCAACGGCTGTGGCCATGCCGGCGGCAAGCGAAAGGTGGCGGCGGGTGATCTGCATCGTCGTCTCCTGGCGATAGGGTTTGGAACGCAGTCTATAGGCCTAGCGGCCTTCGACAAGTCCAATGACAAGTTCTTGAGTGAGCAGTTCCGGCAGGATTTCAGGCTCGGAGGATCCGGCCGGATACCACAGGTACATCGGCACCCCTGCACGCCCGCGCCGCTGCAGTTCCTGCGCAATCGCCGGATCCTTCTGGGTGAAGTCTGCCACGAGGAAGGCGACATCCGCCGCCGCGAACGCCTCTTTCACGCGCTTCGTATTCAGCGTCGTCAGCTTGTTGACCTGGCAGCTCGCACACCAGCTGGCCGTGAAATCCACAAACACTGGCCGACCCTCGGCAATCCGCGCACTCACGGTCTCCGCGCTCCATGCGGCCTCGCCATAGGCCGGACCCGATGGCTCTGCGCCCGCGCGGCCCGCCGGCACATTCGCCTGCACGGCCGGCAATCCGATCCCGACCGCCAGCGCCACAATCGCCAGCGCCCGGCGCACCTGTCCGCCGCCGCGCGATACCCAGACCGCAAAGCCGAGCGCGGTCGCTCCCGCCAGCGTCCAGCCGACCGCCCCTGCCCCGGCAAGGTCGGCCAGCACCGCCAGCAGCCAGGCCGCCGTCAGGAACATCGGGAACGCGAAGGCCTGCTTCAGCGTGTCCATCCACTTGCCGGGTTTCGGCAGCAGGCGCTCCAGGCCAGGCACGAAGCTGAGGACCAGGAAGGGCAGCGCCATGCCAAAGCCCATGGCCAGGAAAACCGCAATCACGGCGGGCGCCGGCTGCGTCATCACGGCGCCGAGCGCCGCAGCGAGGAACGGCCCGACGCAGGGTGCGCCAACCACCGCCGCCAGAACGCCGGTGAAGAACGCCCCGAGCGCGCCGCCCCGGCTTACCAGTCCGCCACCGATATTCTGCACTGATGCGCCAAGCTCGAAAAAGCCCATCAGCCAGAGACCAACGGCAAACATGATCAGCGCGAGGATCGCCACCGTCGGCGCGTGCTGCATCTGGAAGCCGAGCGTCAGTGTCTCGGTGGGCGTGCGCAGCGCGAGGATCACCAGAGCCAGCGCAAGGAAGGAGACCAGAACCCCGGTGGTATACCAGAGCCCGTGCGATCTCAGCTCGCCAGCATGCCCGCTCGCCGCCGCCGAGACCATGCCGACGGCTTTCATCGACAGCACCGGCAGCACGCACGGCATCAGGTTCAGGATCAGCCCGCCGACAAGGGCCATACCGGCAAGTCCGAGCAGGCCCTGCCAGCCAAGCGAGGACCTGTCCCCCGCGCCGGCGGCTGCGGCAACCGCAAATTCGGCCGTCCCGGCCAGCACATCACCCCGGGTGGCGGTGATCTCGTAACCCACCGGTTCAGAGCCGGGCGCATCCACACGGATGATACCCTCCAGCGCTTCGCCCACCGCGCCGGCACGGTCCGGGGTCAGCGACAGGCTTGCACCGCTCGGGCCGGCGCGCTGAGGCTGGTCGGCCGGATGGCTGATTTCGTGTTCGAATGGAAAGAAGCGGATGCGCGCCCCTTCGGCAAACCCGCCGGCCTGCACCAGGCTTAGCGTCCAGGGGTCAGATGCGTCGGTGATCCGGGCCTCGCCCTCGAACGGGCCGGGCACTTTCGCGATCCATTCGCCGATCAGCTGTCCTGATTTCGTATTCTCGACCGGCGCGCCGACCGGCAGCACGAGGGAGACATCCTGCCTTTCCGGAATGCAGATTGCTTCGCAGATCAGGTAGTCGGCTTCCGCAACGATGCTCACTTCGCCCGATGCATCGGCCGGCACGGTCAGCGGCAAGGCGAATACCGCCTCATCGTCATAGCCGTAGTCCATGATCTCGCCTTCGACGACAGGCAGCAGCTTCGGCAGGGGCCAGAGCATCTCACCGATGGCGCCTGCGGGGATATTGCCGCCCTCCTTCAGCACCAAATGTGGCGGCAAGCCGGCATCCCCGGCATTGCGCCAGTAGATGTGCCAGCCGGGATCCATGGTCATTTTCAGCGCGATGAACACTGTTTCGCCGGGCATCACGCTCGCCCGCTCGGAGATCAGCTCCGCTTCGGCGCGCCGCGCGGACGGGTCTGCCTGCGCGCCGGCAAGCGGAGCGAGCATCAGCAGTCCCGCAAGGGCCGCCATCAGAGCGCGGTAGGCGTGGATCATCAATCTGCTTTCCTGCCAGATCTAGCCAGACGTAAACCCATCCAGCATATGCGCTGGTCCGGCCATTGGTAAAACCCCTGCTCGCCTCTTCGTGATGCCGCACACGGGCCAAAACGAAAACGGCCCTCCGCATGGGAGGGCCGTTTCGGTAGCGGGCAGGCGGCAAGGCCTGCCAGCGCCGGTCAGGCAGCAACCTGGCCCGGAGGCGGCGTGCGCACAGCCCGGTTGACCACTTTCGACCAGTTGAGCAGCGACACAAGGTGCGCGTAGCAAGCGCCCAGCGCGCCATTGTTGCGCAGTTCAACATATTTTTCTACCGGCAGCGCGTTGAGACGCTCTTCGGAGATCGCCCAGTAATCGGCGACTTTTTGCACCGGGCCGGATTCGCGCCCCTGCGCGTCGCGCGGCTGGAAGGTCACGGTCTTCTGCTCGAACAGGTCCATCGACGCGACGATCTTGACGAAGTCGGTCGTCGCGCGGCGCTGGCGCTCGAATTCCTTGCAGAACTCTATGGCGTCCGTGGTAAACTTGCTCGGCTGGCCGTTCTCGAAGAAGGGCACGTCCGGCTGGTTCGAGACCATCGGCGCAGAGCGGTCGACGCACAGCAGCAGGCGATCGGAAGACTCGTCGGCCGCGAAAACAAAGGGATAGCGGCGCACGAAGGCCGGGATGTAATAGTCTTCGAAGACATAGCCATTCGGGTCGACGAACAGGTTCTGGCCCTGACGCACGCCCATTACGGCAACCGGGGTGCGCTCGTCACCGACAAAGATGATCGGGTAGGAAGCCGCACAGACGCCGAACTCGGTAACCGTGACCGGCACAGCATGCGCCTCGCGCAGGAACGCGAAGGGCTCTGCGATCTGGCGAACGCCAAGGCCGCCGTGGTTTTCGGCCGACAGGGGTTGCGGATCTTTGTAAAACAACACTTGGCCGGTAATGGGCGGTTGTCCGCCAACTGCGTTGGGCATGGTCACGAGGGCTGAACTCCTAAGATTCGGCCGGATCGATACCGGAAATATACTCTGGCCACAACTCCCGAACCGAGCTCAATTACAGTGCCCTTTCCCTGAAAAATCCGTCATGCTGCAACAGTTTCGGCCTCATCGCCCCTTTCCGCTCACCCGCCTCAGCGCGGCGGTTGCGCTGGGCATGGTCGCAGCCTGCTCCGGCGGCGCCGATCCGGAAGGCACCCCGCGGCGCATCGTGCGAGAGGTGGAGCAGACCCTGAAAACGGTGGCTCAGAACGAACTTGTGCGCGATCCAGAACTAGCCACCCGTCTCGGCGTCCTGCCGGACGCGGCCGGCTATCCCTTCGGCGGTTACCTAACTGACCGCTCGCAAGCCGCATTCGAGCGGGCCCGCCTTGAACGCCTCGAGACCCTCGATGTCCTTGTGCGCACTGCGCGCCCCGCCGCCGGCAGCGCCCTCGCCCGGCACCTCGATACGGTGATCGCTGCGCATGAAGCGGCTGAGCGCGTCCTCGTCTCCGGCCACGGCGACGGCGACCTCTCCGCTTTCTATCCCTATGTCGCCGACCATATGCGCGGCGCCTATCTCGACGTGCCGGAACTGCTCGTGCGCCGTCAGCCGATGGAAACGCCCGCCGATGTCGAGGATTTCCTGTCCCGGGTCTCACAATTTGCCGGCGCCATTGATGATGATCGTCGTCGCCTCGATGCAGATGCCCGCGCCGGTATCCTGCCGCCGGTGCCCATCCTTGCCCGGATGCAGGCCCTCGCCAGCGCCGGCGCGCTGGAGACACCGGAAACCTCCTTCATGATACAGACATTCGACAACCTGCTGAACGGCGTCGAAGGCCTGACACCGGACGCCCGCGCCCGCAGTTCCGCTCGCCTGAGGACGATCTTCACCGGCGACGTCCTGCCAGCCTATGCGCGCTTTGCCGAAGATATCGCCGCGCTTGCCGAAAACGCGCCCCCCGAACCCGGTGTCTGGCAAGTTGAGGGCGGCGACGCCTATTACCGCAGCGTCCTCGACGCCTATACCGGAACCCGCGAGACGCCTGCCGAGCTGCATGCCCGGGGCCTCGCCGACGTCAAACGCCTCACCGCCGAACTCGACACTGCCCTCGCCGCCACCGGCCTGCCCGATGGGACGATCGCCGAGCGGATGATCTTTCTTGGCCAGCAACCGGGCCAGTTCTACGAGGATTCCGATCTCGGCCGCGCAGCCCTGATCGAACGACTGACTCTGCTCACCACAAAGGCGACCGGGCTCGTGCAAGCTCAGATCGGCCCGGCGCCCGCCGGCGCGGTCACCGTCAGCATGATGCCGTTCGCCTTCTCCGCTGCCGCGCCGTCTGCTGCCTACACGCCGCGCACCGCCGATGGCCGCAACCCTGCCCGTTTCGAGATCAACCTGATCCGCCTTGCCGACTGGCCGGACTTCACACTACCGACACTGGTCTATCACGAGACCCTGCCCGGCCATCATCTGGAGAGCGGGCTCGCAGCCGAGACGGCAGGCCTGCCTCTGGCGCGCCAGCTGATCTGGAATCCCGGCTATGGAGAAGGCTGGGCCTCATATGCCGAGACGCTTGCAGATGAAGGTGGTCTGTACACGGACGACCTGTTCGGACGCATTGGCTACTTGCAGTCCATGCTGCTGCGCGCCGCGCGCCTTGCTGTCGATACCGGCATTCACCAACAGAAATGGAGCCGCGAGCGCGCCATCAACTATATCACCGCCTCAACCGGGTTGAGCGCCGAGGCGGCCGCCGATGAGGTGGATCGCTACAGCGTCTGGCCCGGACAGGCCGCCGCCTACTGGATCGGGCGTCAGAGGATTTTGGACCTGCGGGAACGCGCCCAGCGCGTGCTCGGGCCCCGTTTCGAGCCGAAGGCCTTCCACGGCGCGATTCTCAGCGGCGGGCCCCGCCCACTCGACATGGTCGAGGCCGACGTGACACGCTGGTATACCGAGGCGGCCCGTTAAGCCGGAACATCAGGCGGCGAGGCGGATGACCTGCCCGGTGCGGACACCGGAGCTGATGATCGGCTGGAAACCGGCCTCGAGGTCGGCCACGATCTGCTTGCGCACCGGGGCGTCGAACTCCAGGGCGACGAACACGGCGCTGGCGCCGTAACGTTCGGCCTCCGCCAGAGCCCAGATCGGCTGGATGTCATGCGGCTTTCCGGAGAGTTCGATCACCCGGAAAACCCGCCAGCCACAGGCCTCCGGAATGGCGAAGATGGCGACACCCGGTGCGCGTGACCAGGCCGAATCCGCGGCTGCCCGCTGGAATGACCATGCCTTGCCCGATTGACCGCGAAAGCTGACTGCGCTACCCATGTTCTTGCTCCGTTCTCTGTAGGATGTTCCTACTCTGTTCCAGTTTGGTTCGCAAGAAGTTTTTGGTAAACAATGGGTTAACGAGCGCCTTGAGTCCGTTAACGGACGATTGTGAACTTCCGGCTCTCGAAAACGCGCAGAACCTGACGCAGTTCCCGCCCGCGCCGGAGCACCTGTCCACCAAGTCCGTATACGGCATATTGCCCCTGCCGGTTGGCCAGCGCCGGTTCCTTTTCGATTCGCCAGGTCGGACTTTCGGCATGCCGGCGGAAGATCGCGAAGGTCGCCACATCCTTCCCGAAGCCGATCGAGTAATCGCGCGCCTCTCCGGCAATCACGAGCCGGCCATAGACATCAAGAATCGGCTGGAGTTCGCTCTTCTGGAAGGCGACCACCGGATCGGACGCAGGCTTGCGCAAAAGATGTTCTGTCATTGACCACAGTTCCGCATAGCTTTCGCTCCGCGTCCAGAGGCCGGAGCAACTAACTGCGATTTAATCCGCCAATCCAGAAATCTCCGCAATTCGGACTTGCCCCGGACACAGCACACCTCCATCTCTGAATAGTCGGGCGGAGGCATTTAGCAGGTGCTCCAGACCCATCAGCCCCCCCAGCCCCCTGGGGCGCTTGATCAGCTTCTGTCCGACACCCTCCCCTGAGAATCCGAAGAGACGTGATCGCAGTTCAGCGCTTGCCGAACCGTTCCAGCACAGGCTTCACGACCTGCCCGGCGCGCCGCCCGATCCCGGAGACGTTTGCGAGCCGCCGCGCGATGAACCCGTCAAGATCTTCCGGCGCCGGATTATCCGCCCAATAGAGGACGATCGCCGGCAACACGGCCGCCAGCAATCCGCGCTTGGAGTAGCGGTTGTAGTCCTCGGACGCGTCCCCGGCCGCCGTCCATACCAGGTCGGCCACTTTCCAGGTCCGCTGCAGCGCCGGCCCCGCGCTCCAGGGCAGGAAACCCCGGCTGGCCGCCCGGCGCACCGCCTGGCGGTTCGGCTCCAGGACCGCCAGCCAGGCGAGCACTCCCCGCTTCACCTTGTCCGGCACCCGCATCGCGCTGAGGTCCTCCGCTGCGAGGGCCTCCCGCGCGGCCGCTTCGGCATCGTCAAAGAAAGCATCGATCAGGTTCACCACGCCCTGCGGCGCCGCCAGAGCCTGTTCACCTTGGGTAAGCCCGGCCCGGCCCGCTGCCAGCTTCGCCGCTGCCTCGGTCCAGCCTTCGAAGGCGACCTCCGGCAGCAGTTCAGCCAGCCAACGGCGGCGCAGGATTTCGGACGGGGGCTGGGTCATCGTAAATTCCGCGCAGGCTAGGGCTTGGCGAGTCCGCTTTCCCCGTGATATAGGCCGCGCTTTCCGGGCTGTCAGGCCCTATCTGCCCCATTTCCGGGCCGCTGCCCGAACCGAACCCGATGGAGAAGTCCTATAGTACAGATCGTCGTCCGCGATAATAACGTCGAGCAAGCCCTGCGCGCGCTGAAGAAGAAGATGCAGCGCGAAGGCCTGTTCCGGGAAATGAAAGCGCGTCAGGCGTTTGAAAAGCCCTCCGAGAAGAAAGCCCGCCAGCGCGCAGAAGCCGTGCGCCGGGCCCGCAAACTCGCTCGCAAACGCGCCCAGCGCGAAGGCATCGTCTAACAGAAACTGCACTTGCAGTCAGTCCCGCATCGCGCCAGTTGGCGCCTTGAATGTTCGGGACGCCTATGAAGCCGCGATACCTGTTTGCAATCGCCGCGATCGCACTCCTGTCCGGGGTTGCGGCTCGCGGCGAAGCCATTTTGTGGAAAATTGCGCCGCAGGTATCGGGAGGCGCGGTGACCGGGCTGGACTATGTCCTGACCTTCACCGGCGACGCGGACGGCGTCGCGAACCTCTCCCTTCCCGCCGACTGGGGGGGGTGAGCAGCAACTCCACCTTGGCCTCGATTCCCTCGCCGCAACCGGCGCCGAACTTACCAGCGGCGATGAACCCACGCAGATGCAGCTGACGCACTCTCTCGGCGGCGAAACTGTGTCGCTCACCTGGCTGCCCGCCGCGCGCTAAACCCGGCCCGTCCGCCAGCTCATACTTGGCGGAGGCATGCCGGCAGACTTCGCCGAAGCGTGCCGCGCCCGTATTGCAGGTCTTTAGAACAGCGCGCGCAAAGGTGTGAGGGGTTTTGCGCGCGCCGCGGCAATCAAAGAGCCATAGCAAGCACCCTGATGCCAGATCAGGGTGCGCCGCTCCCGGCGGCCGCTTTGGGCTTCATGCCGATCGCCGATTTCACCATGCCCACGAGGTCGCCGATTCCTGCCCCGTGCACGGCGCCGGCGCGGTAGACTTTAGTGGCGCCCCAGACCATCAGTGCGGTGGTCACCGCCATGATACCCATCTGCGCAAGGATTTCCCAGAGCGGCGGGTGCTGCGCAATGCGCAGGATCAGCAGGAACGGCGTGAACAGCGGGAACCAGCTGGCATAGTCGATCACCGGCGAGCCCGGATCCTGGAACGCGATAAAGATCGCAAACATCGGCAGCATCAGCAGGATCATCATCGGGCTGAGCAGCGTCTGCGCTTCCTGGATCGTGTCGCACAGCGAACCGAGCGCCATGAAGATCGCGCCGTAGAGGACATAGCCGAGCATGAAGCTCACCATCGCCGGAATGATCAGCCCGGGATCGGTGGCCGCTGCGATGAAGGGCTGGATCAGCTCCACCAGCTGCGGTGACTGGGCCGCAGCAAAGGCTGAGCCGATGCCGGCAAACAGCGACCAGGACAGCATCATCGTGGAGGTTACCGCGAACACCGCCAGCAGTTTTCCCGCCAGCAGTTCCGGGAGTTTCACTGAGGTCAGCAGCGTGTCGAAGATCTTGTTTGAGCGCTCCTCGATGGTGCCCATCAGCAGGTACTGGATGATAGAGAACACCATCAGCCAGAGAAAATAGGCCAGCGCCACCGCGACAATGGCCGGCGCGCGGTCGGCAATCGTCACTTCCGCGCCGCCTGCACCGGCTTGCGTTTCGGTCAGGCGGAACGCCGGCACCTTAACTGCGACATTGTCGGCGGCTTTCAGGAAGCCCTCTTCGAGCCCCGCCGCAGTCAGCGCTTCGCGCCGGCTAAGATCGCGCATGGCAATCTCAGCCGTGCGCTGCAACGTGTCGATATTGACGTCGCTGCTCCAGTATTCGAGCTGGCTGGCGTCTTCAGAAAGGATCAGCGCCGCAAACAGGGGCCGCTCGCCGGCCGGTCCAGCCACCATCTGCTCGCCGGTCAGCCAGGGCCGCAGGTCCTCCAGCGTCTCCGCCGGCGGCGCCACTTCGATATACTTGCGTGTGCCGACCGCCTCGGCGACCTGCTCCTCCGCTTCGGCCAGCGGGATGTTCATCTGCTTGGCCATCTCGGCGGCTTCTTCCGCCGCCGCTTGCGCGCGGCGCTGGAACTCGCCCTCGATGGCACCGGAGATGATCCCCGACGGCTCAATCACCGTGTAATAGCGCACCGGCGCGGACGAGGCGGCAAACATACCGAAGCCGACGCCGATGAGCAGGAAGAGCGGCACGGCCGCCAGACTCAGCCAGAAGCCCCAGGCCTTAACATAGCCGAGGAAATCGCGCCGGAAGATCAGATAGATATTTCGCATCAGGCCGCCTCCACCGCCTCGCTCGCGGCTGGCACATCCAGCGCTGCCGCTTCCGCTTCGCCCACCAGCGACACGAACACATCGCGCAGGCGGGCCTCTTCCGGCTGGAAGCCGACAATCGGCGCGCCGGTTTCCAGCGCCGCCCGCAGCGCGTCCTGCGCGCCGCGTCCCTTTGGCAGGCTCACCCTCCAGGAATCGCCCGGCCCCTTGTCGGCGGAGCGATGCGCCTCGAAGCCCTTCGGTCCGAGCGCGGCGGCAAGGTCAAAACCATGCTCCACCGCCATCCGCGCGCCCTGCCCCAGCGTGGCATAGGCCGCGTCCAGCGAGCCATCGAAAACTTTCCGCCCGCGCGCCAGCATTACGATCCCGTCGCAGAGCCGTTCGGCATGTTCCATCACATGGGTCGAAAAGAGGATCGTCGCCCCCCGCTTGTGCTCGGCGCGGATCAGGTCTTCCAGCGTCTGCTGGTTCATCGGGTCGAGGCCGGAGAAGGGCTCGTCAAGGATCAGGAAATCCGGCCGGTGCGCCAGCGTCGAGAGGATCTGCACCTTCTGCGCCATGCCCTTCGACAGCTTGGAAATCCGCGAAGCCTTGAAGGCGCCGAGCCCGGTCGTCTCCAGCAGCTCGTTAGCGCGCGCCTTCGCGTCGCTCGCGGTCATGCCCTTCAGGCGCGCAAAATAGGTGATCGTGTCGCGCGCGGTCATCTTCTTGTAGAGACCGCGCTCTTCCGGGAGGAAGCCCACGCGCCGCAGGTTGCGGATATCCGGCTTCGCGCCGAACAGCGCCACGTCGCCTTCGTCCGGCGCCATCACGCCCAGCGCCATCCGCAGGCTGGTCGACTTGCCCGCCCCGTTCGGCCCCAGGAAACCGATGATCTTCCCGGCCGGCACGTCGAACGACAGGTCGCTGACAGCAGTAAAGCCGCCGAATCGCTTCGTTGCACCGGACATGACGAGCGGGGCGTCGCCCATGGGCGGTCTCCTTCAGCAGCTGCAACCCAGACTTTAGCGCAATTCGATAAAGTTCAAGGTGTATGGCTCTGTAAGCCTTAGAGCGGCGTTAAGCGCGCTCGCCGGAATGTCATGAAATGCAGGCCTTGCAGCGCTAAAGAACCGCGCCGAACAGCCAGATCACCGCCTGAACGATCAGCGCCAGAACAATCATCACGACCACGGTGGCCATCCAGCGCCCGCCGAGGTTCATGAACAGGCCGGCGCCGAAGCCGACAATCGCCATGATGCCAAGCGAAACCGCCCAGTGCAGGCCGATCGCAATCGCGAGGGTCGCGTGGCCGACCATGAGGATGATCAGCAGGCCGCCCCAGACGCTGCCGGTGATGAAGCCGTCCCAGGTCGATTTCTGGTCCTGAATGTCCATCTCGCCGCGGTGATAGTCGTGGGTGGCCATGCTCTGCCCTCTTGGAATCGGTATCCGCCTTCTAACCAAGCGCCCTGCCTGCTTCAAGCGCGGCAAAGCGCCCCTCCGGTCCCGGCGCCTCAGTTCAGCGTCGTCCGGTCCTTGCGCCGCGGCGGTTTCGGCGCAAACGGCGCCGGCAGTGGCAGGGCGGGCACGCCCTCCTCTTTCAGCGCAGCGCGCTCTTCCGGCGTTGTCTCGCCCCAGATCGGGCGATCATCGGTCTCGCCGTAATACATCGCGCGGGCCTCATCGGCGAAATCGCCGCCGACATAGTCAAAATTCTCCGCCACGTGATCGCGCGCCTTCGCCGCAAACTCGGCCATAAGCTTTTCCGGGTCCGGCGCCGCCGCCTTGCCCTTGGTCGTCTTCACCGCCGGGGCCATGATCTGCTTTGCAACATCGCGCCCACCGCATTGCGGACACGCCACCTGCCGGCGCTTCGCCTGCCGGTCATACGCATCCGAGGAGGCAAACCAGGCCTCGAACCCGTGATCGCAGCCGTGGCAGGCAAGGGCATAACGGATCATCTCAGGCGCCTGCCAGCATCGGATCGAGCTTGCCCGCCCGGTCCAGCGCCACCATGTCGTCGCATCCGCCGATATGCATCTCGCCCACAAAGATCTGCGGGAAAGTTTTCCCGCCCTTAGAGCGCTGCAGCATCTCTTGGCGTTTCGCCGCGTCCATCCCGGCATCAATCTCGGTGAAATCCGCCTTCTTGTCCTTCAGCAGCGCCACCGCGCGTGAACAATATGGGCAAAACTGACGCGTATAGATGGTGACCTTGGCCATCATGCACTCCTCTCGCAGCGGGCAGAAGCATTCTGCCTGCCCGGCTTTAGTATATGGTTGCGTCCGTTTCCCGGACAACGCGCGCCAGCACATGGACGTCAACCTGCCGCGCCCCTGCCCGTTTCAGGGCGCGCTTGCGTGCCGAGTGCGGTTTCCCGGCCGTGATCACATCGCCCGCCCGTAGCACGCGCCTGTCCCGGACTGGCTCCAGCCGGCTTTGGCGCACCTTGAACGGCCCGAACACGCTGCGCCGCTGCGCCCGGCCTGCCAGTCCCGCCTGGCTGGGCGTGCGCGGCGTCCGCACCAGCGCGTCCACCAGCACCCCGCTGCCCGTCTGCGCGGCCACCGCCTTCGCGAGCCAGCGGGCTGAGCCCGTCGCGCCGCCCGCTTCAGGTCCGGCACCAGACGCTGTGACGCCTCGTCATGGATCAACGCTGCCCTTGCCCGGTCCCAGCGCGGCGGCCAGCAGAAATTGCCCGCCACGCGGAGAAACGCCTTGGCCCGCGCGCCCCGCGTGGGCATATCCCCTGTCATGCCGCCTCTCCCGCCTGCCCCGCCGCAGATCTTTGATAGGGCGCGCCTCGCCGCCCGCCGCAGCCGGCTGGCGGCCAACTTTGCAGACTATGGCTTCCTGCGCCAGCGGGTGATCGCCGACCTTGAAAGCCGGCTGGACGACACGCCCCGCCGCTTCGCGCGCGGCCTCGAGCTCGGCGCTGCCGGAGGCGAGCTGTCTGCCCGTCTCCTCGCCAGCGGCAAGGCCGGCGAAATGGTGACCGCCGACACTGCGCCCGCCTTCCTCGATGCAGCCCGCACGCGCGGGCTCGACAGCGTCCTCGCGGACGAGGAAGACCTTACCTTTGCGCCCGAAAGTTTCGATCTCGTCGCCGCGCCGCTCACCCTGCACTGGGTCAACGACCTGCCGGGCGCGCTCGTCCGGATCCGCCGCATCCTGAAACCGGACGGGCTGTTCATCGGCGCGCTGCTGGGCGCAGGCACGCTGACGGAGCTGCGCAGTGTGCTGACGGATGCGGAAAGCGAGCTAACCGGCGGCCTGGCCCCGCGCCTGTCGCCGCTGCCGGGCCTGCGCGACATGGCGGGGCTCTTGCAGCGCGCCGGGTTTGCCTTGCCGGTCGCCGACCGCGACACCGTCACCGTGCGCTACGCAGATCCGCTGCGCCTCATGTCAGACCTGAAAGGCATGGGCGAGCGCGCCGCCTTCACGCGTGGCACGGCCCGGCCGCTTCCCCGACGCGTGCTGGCCCGGGCGCTGGAGCTTTACCAGGAACGCTACGCTGGCGCCGGCGGGCGCGTGCCCGCAACGTTCGAGATCGTGCATGTTCTGGGATGGGCGCCCGCCCCCGGCCAGCCGCAACCGCTGAGACCCGGCAGCGCGAAAGTCAGCCTCGCGGACGCAGTGCGGCGCGTACAGAGGGACGAAAGCTAGAGTAAATTCCGCTCAAGCGTGCACCGGTTGAGCGAAGGAATTCGCGGCAAATCAAAAACCTGGCGCAAGTGATCTGCATCCACCAGATCGCGGTCTGCCCTGGGGATTATGTCCGGCTACGGACGGGTCAGACAACGATCGCGTCTTCGACCATCTTGTAGGTCCGGTCATTGGCCTCCGCCACCGAGGTCAGGCCGGCCAGCAGCGCCACAACAATCAGTGCAGCGATCAGACCATACTCCACCGCCGTCGCACCGCGTGCGTCAGCTTGAAGGTTGCGGAAGAGGTAGCGCAGGGTGTTCATCGTCAATCCATCAGAGCCGTCGGCAGAGCCAATCGAAAAGAGGCAGGTCTGCCGGTGGGGCCGGGTAGTCGCGCAGCCTTGATACCTCAACCCACGCTATGGCCTGGCCTTCGCGTGGATGGATGGATCCCGACCACTTTTTACACCCGTATAATGGCATCATCAGGTGAAAATCCGGGTAAGCGAAGCTCGCGAAAGTCAGCGGTTCAAGTAAGCTTTCGTTAACCGTGATCGACAGCTCTTCCTCCAGCTCCCGCACCAGAGCCGCTTCCGGCGCCTCGCCCGGCTCCAGCTTGCCGCCCGGAAACTCCCAGAGGCCTTCCAGCTGCTTTCCCGCAGGCCGCTGCGCCAGCAGGATGCGCCCCTCGCTGTCGAACAGCGCCGCCGCCACGACCAGCAGCACAGGCTTCGTCATGTCCGGTATGCGCCGTTGATATCGACATATCCGTGCGTGAGATCGCACGTCCACACGGTCGCCCCGCCAGAGCCCAAGCCGAGGTCCACCCGGATGCGGAATTCTGGTTTCGCGAACACCGCGCTCGCCGCAGCTTCGTCATAGTCCGGCGCTCGGGCGCCATCCTTTGCTACCTGCACATCGTCGAACCAGATCGCCAGCTTGTCGATGTCCACCGGCTGATACGACTTGCCGACCGCCATCACGATCCGTCCCCAGTTCGCATCCCCCGCCGCCATCGCCGTCTTGATCAGCGGCGAGTTGGCAATCGACACCGCCACCGCTCTCGCCGAGGCATCCGAGGCCGCGCCCGCAATCTGGATAGTGGCGACCTTGCTCGCCCCTTCCCCGTCCTTGACCACCTGCATCGCGAGGTCGTGGCAGACCGCCAGCAGCGCATCCGAGAACGCGATGAAGCGCTGATCATCCCGCGAGGTGATCGGCGCCATGCCGCACGCCCCGGTCGCAAACACCATCAGTGTATCGGAGGTCGAGGTATCCCCGTCCACCGTAATCGAGTTGAATGTCAGGTCCGCTACCGTGCGCAGCGCGTCCTGCAGCAGCGCCGGCGCCACGGCGGCATCGGTGAACACATAGGCCAGCATCGTTGCCATGTTCGGCGCAATCATGCCGGAGCCCTTGGCGATCCCGGCAAGGCGCACCTCTGCGCCGCCGATATCCGCAACCTGGCCTGCGCCCTTGGGATAGGTATCGGTCGTCATGAAGGCCCGCGCGGCCCGCTCCCAGTCCGGCACGCTCAACTTCCTGGCAAGGTCCGGCACGAAGGCGCCGACATAATTGGGATCGCTCAGCGGCTCTCCGATGACACCCGTCGCGGCCAGGAAACATTCCTCGCGGTTGACGCCCAGCGCCGTCGTCAGCGCCGCCAGCGTCGCGTCATTCTTCAGCACGCCCTTCGGTCCGGTGAAGGCGTTCGAATTGCCGGAGTTCACCACCAGCGCCCGCGCCTGGCCGCCGCCCGCCTGCAACGCCTCGCGGCACCAGCGCACATCCGCCGACGCGGTCAGCGAGCGCGTGAATACGCCGCCGCAGGTCGTGCCGTCGTCAAACACGAACAGGAACACATCGTCCCGCTCCACGCCCCGGCGCGCATAAAATCCGCGGCTGCCAGTGGCCGCGCGAAGTCCTTGCACCTCAGGCAATTGCGGAAACGCTTCAGGTGCAAATGGCGACGGGGTCAGCTTCACAGGTCATCATCTCCGGGGGGGGATTGGGGTATCGCGGGCACAGGATCGCTCGTCGGCACATAAACCTGGCCGCTTCCCTGCTCGATATTCGCCTCGGTGCGCAAGCGGCGCAGGATGCGGCTCACTTCGTTCAAAGTCAGGAAGGCCGCAATTTCGGGGCGCATCTCATCGCGCGTCTTGGGCGGCTCGGTCCGGCGGTCCTTCACCTTCAGGATATGCCAGCCGTCGCCGGTCTCGAACGGCGGCGAGACCTCACCCTCGGGCGTATTGGCAATCACCACCGGGAACGGCTCGGCGAGGTCGTTCGGCGCCACATAGCCCAGGTCGCCATTCTCCATCCGGGTGCGGGTATCCTTGGAATTATTGAACACGAGGCTCTCGAACGTCTCACCCTGCTCGATCCGCAGGAACAACGCGTCGGCCTCCTCCCTGGTCTCCAGCAGGATATGTGCCACCGACACCTGGTCATTGGCCTGCTGCAAGCGCACCTGCTCAGCATACATCTTGTCGATTGCCTCCTCGGTGACCTCCTGCGCCACCAGGCTCTCGACCAGCAGGTTTCCGAGGATGCGCTCGCGCGCCATCTCCAGCCGGCGCTGGCTGCCCGCATCCCGGTCCAACTGGCGCCGCCCGGCCTCCTGCGCGATCAGCTTCTGGTCGATCAGCTGGTCCAGCACGATCCGGTATTCGTCATCGTTGGGGCCGAATTCCTGGCCGGCATTGATCAGCCCCCGGGCCACCGCCTCCAGTTCCACATCCCCCTCGAACACCGGTTCCCCGTTGACGAAGGCTGCGACCGTTTGGTCCCCGACCTCGATTTCGGCGACCTCGGTTTCGGTGCGCTCGCAGGCGCCAACCGCCAGCAGCAACGCAAAAGCCGCCAATTGCGCACGTGAAATCAAAGGCATGGCTCGCCCCCACAGACTGAGGGCGCCGCATTGACACCCTTTGGCGGCGTTCTTAAGTCTGCCCCGCGTGCTGGTCGAGTGGTTTCAGCCAGGCAAAGCGCGGTGGGATATCGGCTTTAAATCCTGTAAGCTTAGGTTCAGGATCGCCCCCGTACATCCTTACAAACTGTTTGGTGCTGCTTCATATGCTTACTGTTGCCCGTAAATTATTTGGAACTGCCAACGACCGCCGACTGAAACCGCTTCGCGCCAGGGTCAACCGGATCAACGCGCTCGAGCCGATCATGGAAGCGCTGTCCGACCAGTCCTTGAAGGGCAAGACTCAGGAATTCCGCAAGCGCCTCGCTGACGGCGCCACCCTCGACAGCCTCCTCGAGGAAGCCTTCGCTGTCGTGCGCGAGGCTGCCAGGCGCGCCAACAACATGCGCCACTTCGATGTGCAGCTTATGGGCGGCATGATCCTGCACTCGGGCGCCATCGCCGAGATGCGCACCGGTGAGGGCAAGACCCTCGTCGCCACCCTCGCCGCCTATCTCAATGCCCTGTCCGGCAAGGGCGTCCACGTGATTACCGTCAACGACTACCTCGCCCGCCGCGACGCCGAATGGATGGGCCGCATCTACGCCGCCCTCGGCATGACCACCGGCACCATCGTGCACGGCATCACCGACGAAGAGCGCAAGGCTGCCTACGCCGCCGACATCACCTACGGCACCAACAACGAATTTGGCTTCGACTATCTGCGCGACAACATGAAATACGCGCTCGACCAGATGGCGCAGCGCGGCCACCACTATGCCATCGTCGACGAAGTCGACTCAATCCTGATCGACGAAGCCCGCACCCCGTTGATCATCTCCGGCCCGACCGATGACCGCTCCGACCTCTACATTAAGATCGACAGCCTGATCCCGCGCCTCGAAGCATCCGACTTCGATCTCGACGAGAAGCAGCGCTCCGTCGTCTTCTCAGAAACTGGCACAGAGAAGATAGAAGGCTGGATGGTCGAACTCGGCCTCCTCGAAGGCTCGCTCTGGGAGCCGGGCAATATTTCCCTCGTCCACCATTCGAACCAGGCCCTGCGCGCCCATAAGCTCTACAGCCGCGACAAGGACTATATCGTCAAGGACAGTCAGGTCATGCTGATCGACGAGTTCAATGGCCGCATGATGGAAGGCCGCCGCCTCTCCGAAGGCCTCCACCAGGCCATCGAGGCCAAGGAACGCGTCGACATCAAGCCCGAGAACGTCACCCTCGCGTCGATCACCTTCCAGAACTATTTCCGCCTCTACAAGAAGCTCGCCGGCATGACCGGCACCGCACTCACCGAAGCCGACGAATTTGCCGACATCTACAAGCTCGCCGTCGTTGATCTGCCTACGAATCAACCGGTCCTGCGCCAGGATGACGACGATGTCGTCTACCGCACCGCCAAGGCGAAATATGCCGAAATCGTCAAGGAAGTGAAGGAAATCCACGCCAAGGGCCAGCCGATCCTCCTCGGCACCGCCTCCATCGAGAAATCCGAACTCCTCTCCAACCTGCTCACTGCGCAGCGCATCCCGCATAAGGTGCTGAACGCGCGCTATCACGAGCAGGAAGCCTTTATCGTCGCCAATGCGGGCGTGCCAGGCGCCGTCACGGTTGCCACCAACATGGCCGGCCGCGGCACCGACATCCAGCTCGGCGGCAACCCCGACATGCGCCTCGCAGCCGAGCGCGCCGAGAAGGAAAAGGGCCTCGGCCGCGTCCTGTCGGAGGGCGAAATCTCGCTGCTATCAGCCCAGATCCGGGCCGATATCGAAGTCAAGAAGAAGCAGGCGCTGGATGCTGGCGGCCTCTATGTTCTGGGTACGGAGCGCCACGAATCGCGCCGCATCGACAACCAGCTGCGCGGTCGCACCGGCCGTCAGGGCGACCCTGGCCGGTCGAAATTCTACATCTCCATAGAAGACGACCTGATGCGCATCTTTGCGGCTGACCGCATGGACACTGTCATGCGCCGCCTCGGCATCAAGGAAGATGAGGGCATCACCCATCCCTGGATGAACAAGGCGATGGAAACCTCGCAGAAGAAGATTGAAGAGCGCAACTTCGAGATGCGCAAGAACGTTCTGAAGTATGACGACGTGATCAACGACCAGCGCAAGGCGATCTTCGAGCAGCGCCTCGAATTCCTGCGCTCCGACGATGTCTCCGAAACCATCCTCGACATGCGCGAGAACGTCATTGACGCACTCGTCTCCCGTACGATGCCGGAAAAGGCGTATGCGGAACAATGGGACATGGACGGCCTTGCCGAGACCCTGCGCGCTGACCTCGCGGTCGACCTGCCGGTCAAGAAATGGGCCGGCGAGGAAGGCGTCGCGAACGAGGAGATCGCCGAGCGTATCCGTGAAGCCGTAAACTCCCACTACACCGCCTTGACCACCGCCGTCGGCGATCAGCAGATGCGCCGCATCGAGAAGCAGCTGCTGCTGCAGGTGCTTGATCTGCGCTGGCGCGACCACTTGCAGCATATCGACCAGCTGCGCTCGGTCATCCACCTGCGCTCCTATGGCCAGCGCGACCCGCTGAACGAGTTCAAGCGCGAAGCCTTCAACCTTTTCGACACGCTGCTCGGCGAACTGCGCGCCACGGTCACCCGTTCGCTGATGCATATCCGCGTCCAGGCCTCGCCGCAGGAAGCCCCGCGCCGCTCCGCGCCGGTTGCCATGCCCGCTCCGACGCGCCCGCAGGTCGCCCGCGAAACCAAGCTCGACCCCGATACCGGCGTCAACGAGATGGACCCGGAAGAAGCCCCGGTCGATCTTCCGCAGGCGGAAGATGACTGGTCGGCCACACCCCGTAACTCCGCCTGCCCCTGCGGCTCCGGCAAGAAATTCAAACACTGCCACGGCGCCATCGAAACCCAGAAGGCCTGAGGCCTCTTGCGCCCCGGACACAGGCCAGCCCCGCAAGGTGGGTGGCCTTTTCATGTGTGAGAGCGGCAGGGGTGAGCGGACACCACATAGCGGAACAACTCAGACCGCAAGAGGCCGTACCCTCTCATCCCCGATCCATCTCCCGCACGCGGGAGAAGCGTATCAAAATCGTGCGCCCTTGCGCCAGTTACACACCGCATGCGTCAGCTGCAGGTTCCCCGGCGCATCGGACCCGCCCACCGCCTTCGGCCGGACATGATCAAACGTCGGCCGCTGCTTTTTCCACAAGGTAGCATGCGCCAGATCGAACCGGCACTCTGGCATCGCCATCCCGCACAGCGCGCAGAAGCCGTCCTGCTTTTCCCACAGCGCGCGGAAAAGCTCCGTGTCCGGAGGAGAAAAACTCTGGCTCACAGATCCGCCGGCATCGCCCAGCCGCGCCGCGCGCAGGCTGCCATCACCGTATTGCGTAAGAGGCACGCCACCGTCATCAGCCCCACCCCGCCTGGTACCGGCGTGATATGCGCGGCGACTTCTGCGCAGCTGTCAAAGTGCGCGTCGCCCACAAGCTTAGTCTTGCCCTCGCCCTTCTCCGGCGCTGGCACGCGGTTGATGCCCACATCGATGATCGCGGCGCCGGGCTTCACCCAGTCGCCGCGTACCATCTCCGGCTGGCCGACCGCCGGCACCAGAATATCCGCCAGCCGACAGACCGGGGCGAGGTCCTTTGTGCGGCTGTGCGCGATCGTCACCGTGCAGTCCTCCGCGAGAAACAGCTGCGCCGTCGGCTTGCCGACAAGGATCGAGCGGCCGATCACCACCACATGCTTGCCCGAGAGATCGTCACCAAGCGCCTGTTTCGCCATGATCACGCAGCCGGACGGCGTGCAGGGCCGCAGGCCCGGCTTACCCAGCGCGAGACGCCCGGTGGAGATTTCCGTCAGCCCGTCAACATCCTTCGCCGGGTCGATCCGCGCAATCGCAGCCTCGGGGTCAAGCCCCTTGGGTAGTGGAAGCTGCAGTAATATTCCGTCCACGGAAGGGTCCGCATTTAGGTTCGCAATCACCGCTTCCACTTCGACCTGCGTCGCATCCGCCGGCAGCGTATGCTGGCGCGAGAGCATCCCCGCCTCAACGGTCGCCTTGCCCTTGTTGCGCACATAGACCTGGCTCGCCGGATCTTCGCCGACCAGCACTACCGCAAGGCAGGGCTGGCCCGGCAGGCTCGCCACCGCCTTCGCCACCGCCGCCTTCACCCCGGCGGAAATCTCGTACCCGTCAATCCGCTTCGCGCTCATCTGCCAGCCCGTCCTCAATCACGCCCGCCAGGTCCGGCGCGCCTTTTCGAGGCCTTTTAGCCGGTTCCGGCCGCCGGTCACCACCCACACAGCAGCCTTCGGTACGTCCCGCCAGCGGAGAATCAGAACGGCGCGAGGCTGTAGCCATAGCGCGCGATTACCGAGCGCAGGAAGAAGATGATCAGCAGCACGACCAGCGGCGTCAGGTCGATCCCGGACATCGGCGGCAGCAGGTTGCGGATCGGCCGGTAGAGCGGCTCGGTCATCCGCTCCAGACCACCCCAGATCTGGGCCACAACATTGTTGCGCAGGTCCAGCACGCGGAAGGTGAGCAACCAGGACAGGACCGCCTGGATCAGTATGATCCAGGTCGCGATGCTGAGGATAACGAGAATGACGTCGAGGATCGCTTTCATGGCTGCGGGGACGCTCCGGCGCTGGGGTGTGAACTAGGTGTCTCTTAGGGTGTATCGCCCCCTTCCGGCAAGGTTCAGCCCGCCGATTGTCGCAACGGAAGGGTTTGGCAACCCTTCCCAACCACCCTAGTTTCCTGACTTTCTCCCGGGGCGATGCAAATGGATTCCACCGAAACACCGCTGCATCCGCTGTCCGCTTTCCAGCGGGGCCTCCTGATGCTGGCAACCATCGCGATGGGCGCGGGCATGAGCATCAATTTCGTGGTCGTCGCCCCGCTCACCCGCAAGGCCGGGCTCGGCGAGGTCGAAGTCGCGGCGATCCTGACGCTGTCGACCCTGCTCTACGCTTTCATGATCCCCCAATGGGGCCGCATCGCCGACCGCGTAGGCCGCAAGCGCGTGATGGTCTTCTCGCTTATCATGATGGGCGTCACCAACACCGCATTCTTGTTCACGCTGGAAGCCGCCCTCGCCGGGGTGATGACCGGCACGGCGCTGATGCTGACACTGGTTTTCGTGCGCCTCTGGTTCGGCTTGCTAACGCCCGGCCTGCAGCCGGCCTCGATGGCCGCGATGACGGACGCGACGACGCCGTTGAACCGCGCGGCCGGGCTCGGCATGCTCGGCGCCGGCATGAGCATCGGTTCGATCCTCGGGCCTGCCGGCGCGGCGGCGCTCGCCCCTTTCGGCGCCCTCGCTCCGCTCTGGGGCACGATCGTTTTCTGCATCCTGGTGGGCATCGTCCTTGGCTACGCCTTGCCGAAAACGATCCCGCGCGACCGCGCGATGCCGCGCCCAAAACCGCTGGCGATGCTGGACCCCCGCGTGCGCCCGCACCTCGCTTTTCTTGTGGCCTATTTCATCTGTGTCGGGATGATCCAGCAAACCCTCGGCTGGTTCATCGAGGACCGCTATGATCTCGGCGCTCTCGGCGAGAAGTCCGGCGAAACAGCTATACTCTACACCGGAATTGTGTTCGCCTGCATGGCGGTGGCGACCATCGCGGTTCAGTTCGGCTATATCTCGCGGTACAAGCCTGACCCACGAAAGCTGCTGCCGGTGGGGCTGGGCATCGTGGTGGTTGGCTATATCGGCGCCGACATGCTGATGTCCTTCCCGCTGCTCTGCGCCAGCTTTTTTATTGTCGGTGTGGGCTCGGCCATGGCGATTCCATCCGCCAATGCGCTGGGTAGCCTGTCGGTCAGCCGGGAGGAACAGGGCGCGGCGGCCGCACTGATGTCGGCGGCCCCACCTGCCGGTTTCATCTTCGGCCCGCTGCTCGGCGCGGTCCTCTACCGGTATGTGGACCATGCCGCGCCGCTGATCGTCTCGGCCTTACTGATGGCAGGCCTGACGCTCTATGCCTGGGAGCTGACGCGCAAGGCCCCCGCCGCCTAGTCCGCTACTGCGGGCGCCTTACCGTAGGCGATGATGGCGCCTGGCAGGGTGAAGGACAGGAGGATCAGTCCTCCGAAGATAGCGTTCCAGTGCGCGCCATCCGTGGGGCGCCAGAGATGCAGCTTGTCATTGTTGGCCATGTCGGTAGTGAGCATCATGTAGAGGACGCCGACCAAGACCGCGCCGGAGAAAACTGAGTGCGCCTGGAAGGCAGCGCGGTTGCGTTCGTCCCGCTCGCGCTCATCGAGGAGGTTTTCCGGCTCCTGCGTCTGGCGCTGGAGACTGGAGCCTGCGAGCACCGTGAAAACCACCAGCGCCGCGACGACGGCGGCAAGACCGGTGATGCTGAGCGCCGTGCCGCCAGCGGTTTCATCGGCAACCAGCTGCAGGAAGCAGCCGAGCGGATAGAGCACATAGAGGCCGGTCAGCAGTATACGGACGGTTCCGGTATTCAGCTGGCGGCCGAACGGGTGGGCTTTCGAGCGGATGAACATGGGATCAGGACTCCTGGTCTCTGAGGCTGTGGGCAAGAGGGGCAAAGGGCTTGAGGGAGAAGAGCTGCTCGACCGGCACCCCGAACAGAGCGGCGAGTTTCAGCGCCAGCTCGACTGAGGGCGCATAGTCCCCGCGCTCCAGGTAGCCGATGGTCTGCACATTGACCCCGACCGAACCGGCAATGTCCTTCCGGCTGAGGCCGCGCTCAGCCCGAAACACGGAAAGTCTGTTGTGGATCATCGAACCAATGACCTTCGATTACATCGTTATGTTGTGTTTACACAACGATTCGATGGCTGTCAATACGGGTCAAGGAGCGTTTTCGCTGCAGGCGTCATCACTCTCGATGGGCGCAGCCGATCAAGGACCCATCAGCGGTACCTCCCGCTGCGCAACCTCACCTTCTGTCGCTCATCTCGGCAAAAAAGCCGGGATCCAGTGAGGAGGCCTTGCTGCGGGCTTCAAGTCTGGGTCCCGGCTTCCGCCGAGACGGACGGCAGCTGGAGAGGGCATGCGGGGCGGGAAGGCGGGTGATGGGCAACAGATGGATTACATCCACCGTCGGCACGCCTTGCGTTGTGCCAGGTCGCTCAGGACTACATCGCGCTGATGCCGCCATCGACTTTGAGTTCGGCGCCGGTGACGAGTTTCGATTCGTCGGAGGCCAGATAGAGCACGGCGTAGGCAATATCGTCCGGTTCGCCGACCTTGCCGAGCGGGATCTGGCGGCCGAGCTTTTCAAGCGCCTTGGCTTCGCCGAACATTTCCTTGGTCCGGTCGAGGATCGGCGTGTTGATGAAAACAGGGTGTACGGAGTTACTGCGGATCTGCCCGCCAGTCTTGGCGCAGTGCAACGCGACCGACTTCGAGAGATGCCGCACGGCGGCCTTCGCTGTGTTGTAAGACACATAATTGCCGCTGGCGATGATGCCCGCGATAGATGAGATGTTGATGATCGAACCGAGGCCGTGGGCGCGCATCAGCGGGATGGCATACTTGCAGCCGAGAAAGATGGAATCGACATCCACCGCCTGCACCTTGCGGAAAATTTCGTAACTTTCGTCCTCGACAGATCCGAGCGAGCCGATGCCTGCATTGTTGACCAACACGTTGAGCCCGCCCATCGCGTCATGCGCGAGCCGCACGATTTCCTTCCAGCGCGCCTCGTCGGTGACGTCCTGCTGGAAGGCGAAGGCCGTGCCGGCGCCGTGCGCGGCATTGATCGAAGCAGCGACCTTTTCGGCCCCAGCCCCGTTGATGTCAGTGAGGGTGACCTTTGCGCCCTCTTTCGCCAGCATGCGGCCTATGGCTTCGCCAAGCCCCTGCGCGCCGCCGGTGATCAATGCCATTTTACCTGAAACGCGGCCCATGCCGTCTCCTCCCTTGTGTGACTGTCTGGCGGCTGACCTAGCAGGCCGCCGGCGCGGACGCAAAGTGCTCCGCACGCAAAAAATCTGGCCACTGCATTTTCTCTGCGAAATGAACGAAAGTGAACCACGCATTCAAAGCGCGTTCAGGGCGCGCCGGTCATTCCTGTACGCGGTCGAGCGCCCTTTCAACGAGGCGCGAGACATGAACCCAGGAGTTTGAAACATGAACCGTCTTCTTTCCACTGCCGCCGCCGCACTGCTGGTTTTCAGCCTCGGCGCCGCCCATGCGGACCCACGCAGCCGGGTGCGGATCGACCAGTCGGGCTATAATAACGGCGCGGCCGCGGCCCAGCAGGGTTCGCGCAATGGCACGGTCATCGTGCAGGGCGGCTCGGGCCAGTATGCGCGCGGCGTGCAGTCCGGCTACAACAACTTCCTGCGCATGGACCAGTACGGCACGCGCAACAGCGTGGGCACGGCCCAGATCGGCGAGAACAACTTCGCCGTGACCGGGCAGGAAGGGCGCAACCTTCGCGCCGACACACTGCAGACCGGCTATGGCAACGTTTCCGGCATCGCCCAGATCGGCACGAACAACACGGCGGTGGCGGACCAGGACGGCGTAAACAACACGTCCGGCATCATCCAGGTCGGCAATGGCCAGGGCGTGACGGTGCGCCAGCGCGGAGAAGGCAATATCTCCGTGGTCGTACAAAGCGGATATAACTGAGGACTGTTCGCGGGGAGGCAAGTCTGCTTCCCCGCGCCACCATACCACTCGAGGAGAAAATCCATGTGGAAACCGATAACCCTTGGCGCGCTTGCGCTGGTGACAGCGTGCGCCGCGCAATCCTATATCGGCGTGCAGGCTGTCTCGCCGGCCTATCAGGCGAGCGGCCCCGGCGCGCCTGCGGCAGATTGCAGGATACGCGAGACGCCAACGCCGCAAGGCATGCGCCTCGAGGCAGCGGTTAAGACGGATAACTCCGTATACGGCGATTATAATTTCACGATCACGTCGTACAGTTCCGGCGGGTCTTCGGACATCATGCAGGGCGGACCGGTCGACCTTTCGGCCGGGGAGCGGACGAAGGTCGGTTCGGCTGACATTCCGCGCGGGCGCTACCGCGCAGTCCTTGTGCTGAGCGATGCCGAAGGCGCGCTCTGCAGCGCCGAACGCC